>JBKHXT010000077.1:0-5783 GCA_046565885.1 Acidimicrobiia bacterium | reverse complement strand
GAACCGAAGGAGCGGGTGGCCGCCACCGGCGCGCTGCTGACGATCATCGGCATCCGCTTCGCCCAGGCGGCACTGGCCGATCGGCGGCGCAGCGGGCCGGCGGCTCAGTAGCGCCGGCCCCGCCAGCGACGGCTCGGGCGCAGCGTGCCGACGGTGATGCGGGCGGCCACGGCGGGGTCGGCCAGCGGCGACAGCCAGTAGGGCAGCCCCCGGCGCCGGTACGCGGAGGCGGTGCCGACGAGGGCGCCGATGCGAAGGGCGAGGGCCACCACGTCGACCACGTCCCCCCGCCGGGCGAGCATCCGGGGAAGCGGCAGCCCCAGCGCCGACCACACCACGGCGAGGTCGAGCAGCTGCCAGGCGGGGCCGGTGACCGGCGCCAGGTCGAGCGATCGCCCCCAGCCGCCCCAGGTCGCGGCGAGCGAGCCGTAGCCCTCCACGTCGAGGACGGCCGTCCCGTCCAGGAACCGGACCTCGTGGCTTTCCGCGGCCAGGTGGCG
Organism: Acidimicrobiia bacterium; assembly: GCA_046565885.1. Classification (GTDB taxonomy): domain Bacteria; phylum Actinomycetota; class Acidimicrobiia; order Acidimicrobiales; family Salinilacustritrichaceae; genus Salinilacustrithrix. The sequence goes on along the minus strand of JBKHXT010000077.1, from coordinate 5,283 downwards.
GGCGAGGGCCAGGTCCTCGAGCAGCGCATCGCGGACCGGCTCGAGCCCGCCGGCGGCGACCAGCGCCGTGCGGTCGACGACCATGCACTGCCCGCTGGCCATCGTCCGCGCCGGCCGCCGAGCCGCCACCCCGGGCGGCCCGAGGCGGTGGACCAGCGTGGTCAGCATCGACGGGTGCAGCCACCGCTCGCCGGTGGAGGCGGCGTCCACCCGGGCGGCGAGGGTCACGAGCGTCGCCCCGTCGAGCGCGCCGGCGGCGGCGGACACGAAGCCGGGCGCCGGCCGGGTGTCGGCGTCGACGAACACGACCGTCGCCGTCGTCGCGGCGCGCAGGCCGACCTCCAGGGCGTGCGCCTTGCCCGCCCAGCCGTCGGGCAGCGGTCCGGCGGCGACCACGCGGGCGCCGGCCTGCTCGGCCACGGCGCGCGTGGCGTCGGTCGAGCCGTCGTCCACCACGAGCACGTCGGCGCCGTCGGCGACCAGCGCCGACACGCACGGCCAGATGCGGGCGGCCTCGTCGCGCGCCGGCACCACCACCGTGACGTCCGCCGGCGCCCGACCTCCGGCGGTCAGCGGCGGTGCCGCCCGGGCGACCCGCGCCAGCCTCGACGCCGCCAGCCCGACGAGCGCCGCCCGCACCCCGAGGACCACCAGCTTCGTCACCGGCGGATCGACCGCCAGCGGTCGATCCGCCGGTGCGGAACGACCGTGGCGGTGCGGCGGGCGTTCCCGGACGGGCGGCACGCGGGCCACGCTACGGTCGGCGCGGATGGCGACGACCGCACCCGTCCGTCCGCTCGACGCCTTCGGCCCCCGGTCGTGGTGCCGGCCGGAGCAGCCCGCCGCCGGGCGGCTCCCCATGCGGGCCACCACGTACCCGTTCCCGGACGAGGACCTCGCCGCCGCCGGAGACCGCGAGGCGTCCCCCTGGTTCGAGCGCCTCGACGGCGAGTGGCGCTTCGTGCTGCGCGACCGCCCGGAGGACGTCACGACCGACGACCTCACCGGCGCCACCGACGGGTGGCTGGCCCTCGCCCTCCCGGGCCAGTGGACCACCAACCCCGACGTCGACGACTGGCCGCAGTACACGAACGTCCGGATGCCCTTCGTCGCCGAGCCGCCGGACGTGCCCGACGACAACCCGACCGGCGTGCACCGCCGCACGCTGCGCCTGCCCGACGGCTGGGCCGGCCGCCGCACCGTGCTGCACGTCGGCGGCGCCGAGAGCTGCCTCTACGTCTTCTGCAACGGCGAGCCGGTCGGCATGGGCAAGGACTCGCGCCTGCCCCAGGAGTTCGACCTCACACCGCACCTGCGCGACGGCGACAACGAGCTCGCCCTCGTCGTCGTGCGCTGGTCCGACGGCTCGTGGCTCGAGGACCAGGACCACTGGTGGCACGCGGGCATCCACCGGGAGGTGTTCGTCTACTCGACGGCGCCGGCCCACCTGGCCGACGTGGCCGTGCGCGGCGACCTCGACGAGGACCTGGCCACCGGCCACCTGGTCGCCGACATCCGCGTCGACGGCGTCGCCGAGCGGGGCTGGCGGATCGAGGCGACGGTGCTCGACGCCGACGGCCGGGCGCTGGTCACCCAGCCGCTGAGCGCCGACGTGCCGGTGTTCGACCGCTCGTCACCGGCCGCCGAGGAGCTGGCCGCCTACCTGCACCGCGACCGCATCCGCCTGACGGAGGACCTCGGCGACGTGGCGCCGTGGTCGTCCGAGGACCCCGTGCTGCACACCGCCGTCGTGTCGCTGCTCGACCCGGACGGCACGGTGGTCGAGGCCACGTCGGTGCGCATCGGCTTCCGCCGCGTCGAGGTCGTCGACCGCGAGCTGCTGCTGAACGGCTACCCCGTCCTGATCCACGGCGTGAACCGACACGACCACGATCCCGACACCGGCAAGGTCGTGTCCGAGGAGTCGATGTGGGCCGACGCCGTGCTGATGAAGCAGCACAACGTCAACGCCGTCCGCACCGCGCACTACCCGAACGACCCCCGCTTCCTCGACATCTGCGACGAGCTCGGCCTCTGGGTGATCGACGAGGCGAACCTCGAGACCCACGCCCGCCTGGGCAGCCTCAGCCACGACCCCCGCTGGTCCGCGGCGATCCTCGATCGCATCACCCGCACGGTGCTGCGCGACCGCAACCACCCGTCGATCTTCGCCTTCTCCCTCGGCAACGAGTCCGGCGACGGCGCCATCTTCGACGCCGCGGCGGCGTGGATCCGGCGCACCGACCCCAGCCGGGTCGTGCACTACGAGGGCGTCTGCTTCCGCGCGTTCCTGCGCACCGACGACCCCGGCGATCCGGGCCCGGCCACCGACCTCGTCTGCCCGATGTACCCGTCGATCGAGGCCATCCGTTCCTGGACCGAGCGCACCGCCGACACCGACGAGCACCGCCCGCTCATCATGTGCGAGTTCAGCCACGCCATGGGCAACTCCAACGGCAGCCTGGCCGACTACTGGGCCGTCATCGAGACCACCGACGGGCTCCAGGGCGGCTTCATCTGGGACTGGGTCGACCAGGGCGTGCGGGCCGTCGCCGACGACGGCCAGGAGTTCTGGGGCTACGGGGGCCACTTCGGCGACGAACCGAACGACGGCACGTTCTGCTGCAACGGCCTGGTCTGGCCCGACCGCACGCCCAAGCCCGCCCTGCGCGAGTACGCCTACCTGACCGCCCCGGTGCGCTTCCGCGCCAGCGACCTCAAGCGCGGTCGGGTCGTCGTCGTGAACATGCAGGACTGGCGGGACGTCTCCTGGCTCGGCGGCGAGTGGGACGTGCGCGTCGACGGCGCCGTCGTCGGATCCGGGTCCTTCGAGCTGCCGGAGCTGCCCGGCGGCTTCGAGGCGACGGTGGAGATCGACCTGCCGACCGTCGACGTGCCCGCGGGCGCCGAGGCCCACCTCGACCTGCGCTGCGTCGTCACCGAGGAGCAGGCGTGGGCGCCGGCCGGCCACCTCGTGGCCTGGCAGCAGTTCGACCTGCCCGACACCAAGCAGCACCGCGATGCTCCCGGCCGTCCCTCGGCGACCGAGCGGGTCGACGTCGACCTCGACGACGGCTCCGCCACGGTCGGCGACGTCGAGCTGCGCTGGGATCCCGAGGCCGCGGCGCTCACCGACCTGTGCCTCGACGGCCGCTCGCTGCTCGCCGCCCCGGTCGTGGCCAGCCTGTGGCGGGCACCGACCGAGAACGACGGCCGCCGGCTCGACGCCAGCGGCGGCGGCCACCACGCGCTGCGGGCGTGGCTGGCCCTCGGGCTCGACCGCATCGAGGTCGAGGGGCGCAAGGCGACCGCCAAGCGCCACGACGACGGCACCGCGCAGGTCACGCTCCGCCGGCGGCTGCACGTCGCCGGCCTCGACGACCCGATCGACCACCGCCAGCGCCTGCTGGTCCACGCCAACGGCACCGTCGTCGTCCAGGACGAGCTCGCCCTGCCCGAGTCGCTCGACGACCTCCCGCGCATCGGCGGCCGCTTCGAGGTGCCGGCCGCCCTCGACCTGCTCGAGTGGTACGGGCGCGGCCCGCTCGAGACCTACGTCGACCGCGAGAGCAGCGAGCAGCTCGGCCGCTGGTCGAGCCGGGTCGCCGACCAGTACGTCCCGTACGTCCTCCCCCAGGAGCACGGCAACCACACCGACACGCGGTGGTTCGCGCTCACCGACGGCCTGCCGTCCGAGGGCGGCCGCGGCCTGCTCGTGTCGGCCACCGACCGGCTCGAGCCGTTCGGGTTCAGCGCCCGCCACCACCACGACGCCGACCTCTACGGCGCCCGGACCACGGCCGAGCTGCGGATGAGCCCGACCATCGAGGTGCACGTCGACCTCACCCAGCGCGGCCTGGGCACCGGGGCGTGCGGCCCCGACACGCTGGCGCCCTACCAGGTCACCGGCGGGCCGGCGCGCTGGAGCTGGGCGCTGCGCCCGGTGCGGCCCGGCGACGACGTGGCGGCCGTCGCCCGCCGGATCCGCACCGGCAGCTGAGCGGGATCAGCCCCGGCCGGTGTTGTCCGGCTGGGCCGAGATCACCTCGACCAGGCGGCCCACCTGCGTGTCGTCGGCGTGGAGGGCGAGGTCGCCCTGGCTGACCACGCCGATGACCTGGTCGCCGTCGATGACGGGCAGGCGGCGCACGGCGTGGTCCTTCATGGTGTCGATGGCCTCGTCGATGCTGTCGTCGGCGCCGATGGTGACGACCTCGGTGCCGTCGACCAGCTCCCCGGCGGTGACGCTCTGGGGGTCCTTGCCCTGCGCGAGCACCTCGACGGCCAGGTCGCGGTCGGTGATCATCCCCTGCAGCCGGTTCTCGTCGTTGCAGATGATCACGGCGCCGATGTTCTCCTCGGCGAAGCACTTGGCGATGTCGATGACCCGGTCGTCGACCTTCATGATCTTGGGGTCCTTGGTCATGATGTCGCGGGCGACGTTCGTGGTTGCCATGGGGTTCGCTCTCCTCGATCGGTGCGTGCGGTCCCCGCCCGAGGAGTCCGTATCCGGTGGTCCGGCGTCCGCAGACGAGATCGGCCCAAGTGTCAGGCCGGGCGCCGCTTCGCTCGTCGCGGCCGGCCCCGGCGTGGTGGACTCCGCTCCCATGACCGACCGGATCGAGATCACCCGAGACATCGCCGCCTCGCCCGAGGAGGTGTACGCCGCCATCTCCGACGTCACCCGCATGGGCGAGTGGTCGGAGGAGTGCCACACGTGCGAGTGGCACGACGGCGTCGACGGCCCGGCGGTGGGCGCCACCTTCGACGGCCACAACCGCAACGGCGACAAGGAGTGGACCACCCAGGGCAAGGTCATCGAGGCCGAGCCGGGCCGGGCGTTCGCCTTCGAGTGCTCGATGATGGACTTCCACTACGCCACCTGGGGCTACCGCATCGAGCCGATCGAGGGCGGCAGCCGGGTCACGGAGTGGAGCGAGGACCTGCGCCCGGAGTCGGCCAAGGAGCTGAGCATGCAGATCTCCGGCGTCGAGGACCGCACCCAGCGCAACCGCGAGACGATGAGCGGCACGCTCGAGCGCCTCGCCGCCGCCCTCGAGGCCTGAACCCCTCCGGGTTCCGTCCCTGCGGATCGACGCCCTGACGTCGATCCGCACGGTCGGAACCGGTCGAGGTTTGGCTCAGCGGAGGTCGGCGGCGCAGAGGTCGGCGGCGATCCGGCCGCTCATGGCCACCAGCGGCAGCCCGCCGCCGGGGTGGCTGCTCCCGCCGCACAGGTAGAGCCCGGCGAGCGGGCCCCGGTTCCCCGGGCGCAGGAACGCA
>JBKHXT010000076.1:0-9669 GCA_046565885.1 Acidimicrobiia bacterium | reverse complement strand
CTGCCCCGAGGGAGGGTGGGGCGGGCGGGCGGGCGGGTCGCGTTCTCCACGGGGCGCGGCAGGGCCCGGACCGCCAACCGTCGGTCCGGGCCCCACTCCTGGCGTGCCGAGGGCCTGCCGCACCCCGTCACGCGTCCCCGACGGATCAGAGGGCGCCGCGCTCCCAGGGACCGGTGATGGCGAACGTGGTTCCGGGCGTCTGCACGTTGACGAACAGCCAGTGACCGTCGGGGCTCCAGTTGGCGCCCGCGAACTCGTTGGAACCGGGGAGCGTGTGCGTGGCGAAGTCGAAGACCCGCCCGTCGCTCGTGACGCCGCGCAGGTACTGCGCGCCGTCGCCGTCCTCACAGGCGAGGAGGCCACCACGAGGGCTGACCGTCACGTTGTCCGGCGCCTCCATGACCGTCGGGTCGCTCGACTCGACGAGCAGGACGAGCTGACCGCCGCTGCTCCCCCGCGGGATGTACTGCCACACCTGGCCCAGGCCGGGATCCCCTGCGGGGTGCGGATCCCCTCCGTTCGTCGAGATGAAGAAGATGCTCCCGTCGCCGTACCACGCGCCCTCGAGGCGCTGGAACGCGGCGCCGCCCCGCTCCCAGCCCTGCTGGAACACCGCCTGCGAGCCTCCGCCAGCCGGGTCGGGCTCATCGATCGGGACCCACGTGACGGGCAGCACCTGGCCGACCCGCTGCCCGACGGACGTGTCGTACTGGGGGCGATCCTTGATGGCCAGCATCTCGAGCCGACCGGCGGTGCCGTAGCGGACGCCGGGCTGGGGCACGAACCGGTAGAACCCGGAGCCGGTGCCGGGGCCGCTGATCCGGCGGTCCTCGGTCTCGTACGCGATGTTCGTGCGCGGATCGATGGCCACCGCCTCGTGGACGAACCGGCCCATCGCCTTCAGGGGCAGCGGCTCGACGGGCCCGTCGGCGGCAGCCGGGACGTCGAAGACGTAGCCGTGGTCCACGCCGGCGAAGTTCTCGACGGTCTCCTCGCAGGTCATCCATGATCCCCACGGGGTCGGGCCGCCGGCGCAGTTGGTGCTGGTCCCCTGCAGGCTCACCCACTGGCCTCGGTAGCGATCGGTGTCCAGGTCTGCGTTGGTGGGGTCGCTCACGTCGAACTCCAGGGTCGTGGTGCCCCCGAAGCGCATCGGGTTGTACCCCGCGCCCCCGAGCGGGCTGACCTGGTCGCGGTTCTCGTGGTTCCGCACCAGGCGGACGAGCCCGGCCGTGGTCGTGGCGAAGGAGGCCATGCCGTCGTGCCCACGGGGCAGGATCCCCGCTGTTGCGCCGCCACGCGTCAGGGGCAGCTCGCTGCCCTGGACGCCGAAGGCGACGTAGCGGAACCCCTCCGGCAGCAGCAGGTCGCCCATGTCCACGAGCGGCCCGTAGGCGCCGTCCTTCGTCCCGGCGCGGGAGCGGGGGGCTCGTCCGCCGGGCTGGGCGCCGGCGGCTCGGGCGGTCAGCGCCGAGAGGGGGCCGGCGGCGGCGGCCGCCCCTCCGGCGGCGATCGCGCTGCGACGGAGGAATGATCGGCGATCGATCGAGGTCATCGTTGCTCCTGGGGTGTCGTTGGTGAGACACCCGCACCCCAGCCCACCGAGGGTGACCCGAGGTGAAGCCGAGGCGACGACGCCGTCAGCGTTCGGTGAGCAGTTGGCTGCCGGGGCGAGAGTTCACCCGCCGGCAACCAGACCGAGGTCAGGCTTCGACGACGACCGGGACGATCATCGGCCGGCGCTTGGTCTCCCGGTTCACGAAGCGACCGGCCGCGCGACGGGCGGCCCGCTGGATGGCCTCGATGTCGGTCTTGTCGTTGACCTCGGCGACGGCCTTCTCGACCTCGTTGGCGCACTCGGTGAGCAGGCCCTCGGCCTCGGCCTCGTACACCCAGCCGCGGGTGACGATCTCCGGCCGGGTGATGAGGGCGCCGGACTCGACGTCGACGGTGACGATGACGACGACGACGCCCTCCTCGGCCAGCACCTTGCGGTCGCGCAGGACGCCGTGGCCGATGTCGCTGGTCGAGCCGTCGACGAACAGGTACCCGGCGGGCACCTTCCCGGCGGCGCGCAGGCCCTCGTCGGTGAGCTCGACCTGGTGGCCGTCCTCGCACACCCAGACGTGGTCGGGGGCGATGCCCATCTGGCGGGCGAGCTTGGCGTGGGCGACGAGGTGCCGGTACTCGCCGTGCACCGGGATGAACCACTCCGGCTTCACGATCGAGTGGTAGGTCTTCAGCTCCTCGGCCTTGGCGTGGCCGGTGGCGTGCACGTCGGCGATGCCCGAGTACACGACCTCGACGCCCTGGCGGATCAGCCCGTCGATCACCTTCGACACGTTCATCTCGTTGCCCGGGATCGGGTGCGAGCTGAGGATGACGGTGTCGTCCGGCGTGAGGGTGAGCCAGCGGCTCTCGCTGCTGGCCATGAGGGCCAGGGCGGACATGGGCTCGCCCTGGCTGCCCGTGGAGATGACGCAGACCTTCCCGGGCGGGTGCTGGTCGATGTCCTCGATGTCGATGAGGTGGCTCTCGGGGATGCGCAGCAGCCCGAGCGCCCGGGCCAGCTTCACGTTCTTCTTCATCGACAGCCCGAGCGTGGCGATCTTGCGATCGAACGCCACGGCGGCGTCGGCGATCTGCTGCACCCGGTGGATGTGGCTGGCGAAGCACGCGGTGATGATGCGCCGGCCCTCGTGGGCGTGGAACAGGTCGTAGAGCACCCGGCCGACGGTCGTCTCGCTGGCCGAGTGGCCGCGCTCCTCGGCGTTGGTCGAGTCGGCGAGCAGCAGCCGGACGCCGGGATCGGTCGCCATCGCGCCGAGCCGGGCGAGGTCGGTGAGGCGCCCGTCCACCGGCGTGAGGTCGAGCTTGAAGTCGCCGGAGTGCAGGATCGTGCCCTGGGGCGTGTGGAAGGCGACGGCGAACGAGTGGGGCACCGAGTGGGTGACCGGGATGAACTCGACGTCGAAGGGACCGATCTGGCGGCGCTCACCGTCGCGCACGACGTTGAACTCGGTGCGGTCGACGAGGCCGGCCTCCTCGATGCGGTTGCGCGCGTAGCCGAGGGTGAGCTCGGAGCCGTACACCGGGAAGCTGATGTCGCGCAGCAGGAACGAGAGACCGCCCGTGTGGTCCTCGTGGCCGTGGGTGAGCACGGCGCCCTCGACCCGGTCGGCGTTGTCGTACAGGTAGCTGAAGTCCGGCAGCACCAGGTCGACGCCGAGCATGTCGAGGTCCGGGAACATGAGCCCGCAGTCGATGAGCATGATCCGGTCGTCGACCTCGATGCAGGCGCAGTTGCGCCCGATCTCGCCGAGGCCGCCCAGGAACGTGATCTTCACCGGTGCTGGCATGGCGTGCACCGTATCGGTGGCTGCCCGGACCTCCCGCGTTCCGTGGCCGCTGCCAGGTCCTCCGGGTGGGCGGGGGTCAGCCCTGGAGCTGGTCCCAGAGCTCCTTGGCCTCGACCTCGAGGCCATCGGGCGTCGGGCCCATGGGCGGGCGGCACTCCCCTGCCGGCAGGCCGAGGGTGCGGAGCATGGCCTTGGTCGGCACGGGGTTCGGGGCGTCGAGGGTCGACTGGAACGCGTACGACGGGAGCAGGCGCTGGTTGATGCGGCAGGCCTCGGCGACGTCGCCGGCGTCGAACGCGTCGAACATCGCCCGGATCTCGCGGCCGGCCCAGTGGGACGCCACGCTGATGACCGCCCGGGCGCCGACGGACAGCAGCGGGAGCGTGAGCGGGTCGTCGCCGGAGTAGACGACGAAGTCGTCGGGCACGGCGGCGATGACCGTGGCGGTCTCGGCCGGGCTGCCGGCGGCGTCCTTGAGCCCGACGATCGTCGGCACCTCGTTCGCCAAGCGGACGATGGTCTCGGACTCGACCTTGCGGCCCGTGCGGACCGGGATGTCGTAGAGGATCACCGGCAGCTTGGTGGCCTCGGCGATCAGCCGGAAGTGGCGGTCGAGGCCGGCCTGCGACGGGCGGTTGTAGTACGGCGCCACGACGAGCAGCCCGTCGACGCCGATGCCGGCCGCGGCCTCGGACTGGCGGATGGCGTGGGCGGTGTCGTTCGAGCCGGTGCCGGCGATCACCGGCACGTCCACGGCCTGGCGCACGGCGCGGAACAGGTCGACCGACTCGGTGGCGCTCAGCGCGGGCGACTCGCCCGTGGTGCCGTTCACGACGAGGCCGTCGCTGCCGTGGTCGACCAGCCAGCGGGCGAGCTGCTGGGCGCCGTCGAGGTCGAGCCCGCCGTCGGCGTCGAACGGCGTGATCATCGCGGTGAGGACCCGACCGAACGGGCTGTCTGCGAGTGCGCCCATCACGGGCTCCCTTCGGGGTTCCGTTCCCGGCCGAGCGTGGCGAGGAGGTCCTCGTGCAGCTCGAACCAGCACGAGTGGTAGCTGGGGAACATCGGCTTGGTGAACCAATCGTGCTCGCCCGCGACGACCCGGTCCAACGCGTACCGGAGCCGCTCGCCGTGGCCCTCGAACCGGGCGAGGACCTCGGTGAGCGAGGCGAGCACCGGGCGCGACCGCTCGTCGAGCGACACGAGGGCGCGGATCACGGCGCCGTCGTGGTCGGCGTCGACGTGGTCGTTGGGCACGGTCCGGCCCGCCTCGGTCCGCAGCTGCCACTGCGTGCACACCGACAGCAGCTGGCCGTTCAGGGCGAGGAACTCGTCGTAGGCGGACTCGATGCGCGGCCGCAGGCCGTGCTGCTCGACCTCCTCGACCACGAGGCGGGCACCGAGCGCCCGGCCCTCGGGGGTGAGCGCCCACCCGGCGAAGCGGCCCCGGCGGGGCGTGACGAGGCCGAGCCCCTCCAGCTCGTGCAGCTCCGCCTCGATCAGCGCCGGTCCGGCGTGCACGTAGGCGGCGACGTCGGCCGCCGTGGCGATGCCCCGCAAGCGCAGCGCGTGGAGCGCGAGCAGCCGGGGGGACGAGGCGTGGGCCACCGCCGGCAGGGTACGGCGGCGGGACGGTCAGGCGGCGGCCCGGAGCGCCCGGTAGAGCAGACGGGCGTCGCCGAGGCGGCGGCGGAGCTCTCGCTCGAGGCCGGCGATGGGGTACAGGTTCTGCGGCGCGCGGCGGTCCTTGTGCGCCTCGGAGGCGAAGCGGGGCAGCACGAGGGCGCACGTGTCGGCGATGGCGACGACCTCGGCGGCGGTGCGGTCGGGGCTGAGCTCGCAGCGCACGACGCCGGCCCAGCCGTGGGAGCGGTCGCCCGGGAGGCGCACGTACCACGACCAGCGGCGGAACCCGCCGTCGCCGATGAGGAACACCGGCGTGCGCTGGCCGGCGTCGAGCCGGGGCACGACCTCCTGCACCGTGGCGGGCAGGTACGACACGTGGTGGGTCTTCACGTAGCCGACGGCGTGGTCGAGGCCGGTGCGCTCGCGGATGGGGCCGTCGAGGACGAGCAGGCAGTCGTCGGCGACCTGCTCGGACACGGCCCGCTCCAGGTCGGCCATGCAGCGCTGCAGCGCCAGGGAGAGCGCATCACCGGACGCCGGGCCCGGCACGGGCCGGACGCCGAAGCGGCCGTGGCGGGTCTCGACCGGGACCAGGTCGGGGGCGTCGCAGAAGATGCCCCGCTCGACCCGGGCGTCGACCACGGTGGCGCTGCCGTTGCAGCGCACGACGCCGGCGGCGTAGCTGGCGCACAGGCCCTGGTGGCTGCCACCGCGGTCGGACTCGACCCAGACGCGGGCCTCGACCCGCCGGACGCCGTCGACGAAGGCGAGCTCGGCAGGCACGTGGGTGCGGCCCGGCGGCGTGCGCGGCGCCCACTCCCCCACGGGCACCTCGACCTCGACGTCGACCGTGGCCGTGGTCTCGTCCATGGCGTCGACCGCCATCGGCGTGCCGTACTCGGGCGCCCACTGCTCGACGATGAGGCGCATCAGACGTCGACCCGCTCGACGGTGGACGTCTCCGGCTCCCGGCGGACCTCGAAGCGGGTGGGCACCCGCTCGGCCAGCTCGGGGACGTGCGAGATCACGCCGACCATCCGGCCGCTGGCGCCGAGCTCCTCGATGGCGGTGGCGACCACGTCGAGCGTCTCGGGATCGAGGGTGCCGAAGCCCTCGTCGAGGAAGATGGCGTCGAGCTGGGCGTGCCCGGCCGGCGACAGCTCGGAGACCCGCTCGGCCAGCGCGAGCGCGAGGGCCAGCGACGCCAGGAAGGTCTCGCCGCCCGACAGCGTGCGGGCGAGCCGGCGCTCGTCGGCGTTGGCGTGGTCGATGACCTCGAAGGTCTGCTTCTCGTCGAGCGCCATGGCGTAGCGGCCCGACGACAGCTGCTCGAGGCGCTCGGACGCGCCGGCGACGAGCGCGGTGAGCGCCTCCTCCAGCAACCAGGCCTCGAACCGCTTGGGGTGCAGCTCGGACACGAGCGCCTCGTGCACCGAGCGCTGGTCGGTGACCTCGGCCTGCTCGGCCCGCAGCCGGTCGGCGAGCGCCCGCTGCTCGTCCAGGCGCTCTCGCGCCGACGCGGCGTCGGCCGCCGCGCGCACGCAGGCGTCGCGGAGCTGGCCCGGGTCGGCGATGCGGATGCCGGCACCCTCGGCGGCGTCGACCAGGGAGGCGACGAGCGACCGGCGCTGGCCCGTCAGGTCCTCGTGCTGGGCTCGGACCTCGGCGAGCTCGCGCTCGAGGTCGGCCGCCCGCTGGCGGCACCAGGCGTGCAGTCGCTCCCAGTCGTCGGCGAGGTCGTCGCCCAGGGGCGGCGGGCCCTCGGCCGCGACCCGGTCGCGGACGACGGTGAGCTCGGCCCGGGCGCGCTGCTCGGCGGCCACCGCCCGATCACGCGCCTGGCGGGCGTCGGCGGCGGCGCTGCGGGCACGGCCGTCGGCGGTGCGGGCGTCGGCCAGCGCCGCCTCGGCCGCCTCGATCGCCGCCAGCCGCCGCTCGATCTCGTCGGGCTCGGGGGCGCCCTCGGCCCGCCGCTGCGCGCCGGCGAGGTCGTCGGCGATGGCGTCGAGCTTGGCCCGGTAGCCGGCGAGCGTGGTGCGGGCCTGCTGCGCGGCCGCCGACGCCTGCTCGTGGGCGCGGCGGGCCTCGGCGGCGGCCCGCTCGGCGGCGGCGAGTTCGCCGGCGTCGACGCTGGGCAGCGTGGCGACCGTGCTGCCGCACACGGGGCAGTCGTCACCCTGGTGGAGGTGGCGGGCGAGGTCGGCGGCGGCGTGGTCGAGGCGGGCGCGGTCGAGCGCGGCGAGCGCTCGGCGCTCGGCCTCGGCCGCCTCGGCCTCGGCGGCGTCGAGGGGTTCGAGCGCGGCCTCCTGCTCGGCGACCTTGGCCTGCCCGTTCGCCACCCGCTCGGCGAGCGCCGCCGCGTCGCTGCGGGCCCGTTGCGCCTCCCGGAGCTCGCCCGGATCGCCCAGCGCCGCCCGCGCCGTCGACGCCTGCTCGACGGCGTCCTGCGCGGCCCGCTCGGCCTCCTCGGCGGAGGCCACCGCCGCCGTCGTGGTGCGGACCGCATCGGCCACGGAACCGACGTCGGCCGGCACCGAGACCCCGCTGACGGCCTCGAGCCGCCTCGACCGCTCGTCGGTCTCGGCGGCGAGGGCCCGCAGCCGGTCGTCGAGCTCGTCGAGCGCCGGCGCAGCGGCATCGAGCCGCTCGAGCACGGCCGCCACCGCCGCCACCCGGGCGTCGGCCGCGGCGACGTCGTCGTCGGTCACGTCGCCGAGCTGCTGCAGCTGGCCGCCGAGCACGGCGAGGCGCTGATCGGCCTCGTGCACCCGCCGGCGGGCGGCGGCGGCGACCTGCTCGTAGACGCCGAGGTCGAGCAGCTTGACCAGCAGGTCCTGGCGCTTGGCCGAGGTGTCGTGGAGCAGGGCGGCGAACGCCCCCTGGGGCAGCACGACGCACTTGGTGAACTGCTCGAGGTCGAGGCCGAGCAGGTCGGCGGCGGCCTCGGTGACACCGCGGGCGTCGTCGGCGAGGACGTCGTCGCCCCGCTGCAGGCGGGCCTCCTTCGTGGTGGCCCCGACCTTCGTGCGCCGCACGACGCGCACGGCGGTGTAGCGGGTGCCGGCCAGCTCGAAGTCGAGCTGGACCCGGGCCTCGGGCTTGCCCTGGGTGATCACCGGGTGCACCAGGCGGTCGCTGCCGTAGCGGGGCACCGACCCGTACAGGGCGAACACCATGGCGTCGATGATCGACGACTTGCCGGCGCCGGTGGGCCCGACGAAGGCGAACAGGTCGACGTCGGCGAGGTCGACGACCGTGCGGGCCCGGAACGCCGAGAACCCCTCGACCTCGATGCGCAGCGGCCTCACGAGGCGACCTCCTCGAGCAGCTCGTCGAAGGCGGCGGCGACCCGGGGATCGGTGAGGTCGGTGGTGTCGAGGTAGGCCCGGAACAGCTCGCCGGGCTGGCGGCCGACCACCGGCTCGCCGGTGCGGGCCGCGGACGGCGACGCCTCGTCGGGCGGGCGGACGACCACGTCGACGCAGTGCGGGTACCAGCTGCGGACCATGTCGGCGAGTCCGGCCCGGCGGCTGTCGTTGACGACGACCCGCAGGTAGGCGTCGCCGGTGGAGCCGGCGGCGGCCTCGAGCTCGGCGAGGCTCCCCCGCAGCGTGCGCAGCTGCCGGCCGGCGGTGAGCGGCACGTCGCGGACGGCGGCGGGCACGCCGGGAGCCAGCTCGACGACGGCCACCGACTTGGTGTCGCGGTCCTCGCCGAAGTCGAGCTGCAGGGGCGAGCCGCTGTAGTGGATGCGGGTGGGCCCGGGGATGTCCTGGGCCCGGTGCAGGTGTCCGAGGGCGACGTACTGGGCGCCAACGGGGAACGCCTGGGAGCCGACGCTGTAGTCCTCGATGGTGTGCACCGACCGCTCGCCGCCGCCGGCGGTGCCGCCGGCGGCGAAGGCGTGGGCGCAGACGACGTTGACCGAGTCGGCGTCGAACCCGTCGCACAGGCGGGCGATGACCTGGCGGAGCCGGTCGTCGTAGGCCTGGCTGTGCTCGTAGGCGTCGGCGGCCATGAGCTGCTCGGCCCGCACGACGTTGCGCTTGGAGACGAAGGGCAGCAGCGCCAGCTGCACCGGCGTGCCGCCGGCGTCGAGCCGCACGACCCCGCCGTCGTCGGGCGCCGCCGGCCGCCCGAGCACGGTGACCCGGCCGAGGGAGAGCAGCGGGGCGACGGCGTCGAGGCGGCGGGGGTTGTCGTGGTTGCCGCCGATCACGACGACGGGGGCGACCTCGGCCAGCCCGAGCAGGCCCCGGTAGACGATCTCCTCGGACTCGGGTCCCGGCGCCGAGGTCTCGAACAGGTCGCCGGCCACGAGCACGAGGTCGACGGCCTCGTCGGCGGCGACCCCGGCCATCTCGGCGAGGACCGCCCGGTGCTCGTCGGCCCGGCTGCGGCCCCGGATGAGCTTGCCGACGTGCCAGTCGGAGGTGTGGAGCAGCTTCACAGGTCGAACAGCTCCTCGTCGGTGGCCGGCGCCGGGCACCGGCCCGCCGGGGCGGTGCCGCCCGTCTCGGAGACGCGCGTCGCCCACGCCGGGAACGGGAACTCGACGACCACGGGCACCGGCAGCTGGGGCTGGCTGACGATCATCGTGCCCGGCTTGATGATGGTGGAGCGCTGGCGCTGCACCGGCGGCAGCCAGCCGTACTCCCCCCGGCCGGCCTCGGCCGAGTCGAGC
>JBKHXT010000075.1:0-12357 GCA_046565885.1 Acidimicrobiia bacterium | reverse complement strand
CCCAGGACCCTGGCGAACAGCCGGGGCGCCACCAGGGCGCCGACGCCGGCGGCGAGGCGGGCCTGGGCGAGCGTGCGGCGGGCGGTGAAGGCGTCCATGGCGCGCATCGTGCCACGGCCCGCCGGGCTGGCGGCCTGGCACGCTGTCGCCCGTGGTCCTCGCCGTCCTCCTCGCCGCCGGCGGCGGCACCCGCTTCGCCGGCGACGGGCACAAGCTGCGGGCGCCGCTCCGCGGCCGGCCGGTGCTGGCGCACGCCCTCGCCGCCGTGCGCACCAGCGGGCTCGAGGCGGTGGTGGTCGCCGGTGCGGTGGACGTCGGCGACCTGGTGCCCGAGGGCATCGAGATCGTGCAGAACCCGAGGTGGGGTGACGGCCAGGCGACCTCGGTGCAGGCGGGCATCGCCGAGGCCCGCCGCCGCGGCCACGACGCCGTCGTGGTCGGGCTCGGCGACCAGCCCTTCGTCGCCGCCGAGGCGTGGCGGGCCGTCGCCGCAGCCGAGGCGCCGATCGCGGTCGCCACCTGGGACGGCCGCCGGGGGCACCCGGTCCGCCTGGCCGCCGAGGTCTGGCCGCTGCTGCCGACCGCGGGCGACGAGGTGGGCCGGGCCGTGATGCGGGGTCGTCCCGATCTCGTCCTGGAGATACCGTGCGCCGGCGGGGGCCTCGCCGCTCCCACCACCGACATCGACACCGTGGAGGATCTGCGCCGATGGAGCTGACCAACGAGTTCACCGTCCCCGTCCCCGTCGAGCGGGCGTGGGAGGTGCTGACCGACGTCGAGCTCATCGCCCCGTGCCTCCCCGGCGCCCAGCTGCAAGAGGTCGAGGGCGACGAGTACCGCGGCATCGTCAAGGTCAAGGTCGGCCCGATCACCGCCCAGTACAAGGGCGCCGCCACCTTCCAGGAGCAGGACGAGGCCGCCCGCCGCCTGGTGCTCAAGGCCGAGGGCCGAGACACCCGGGGCCAGGGCAGCGCCAGCGCCCTCATCACCGTCAACATGTCGGAGACCGGCGGCTCCACCCACGTCACCGTCGACACCGACCTGACCATCAAGGGCAAGGTCGCCCAGTTCGGCCGGGGCATGATCGCCGACGTCAGCGCCAAGCTGCTCACCCAGTTCGTCGAGTGCCTCGAGGGCAAGCTCGAGGCCCCCGCCCCCGCCACCTCCGACGGCGACGGCGAGGAGTCCGCCGTGCCGAGCGAGCCCGTCCGGAGCGAGTCGGCGCCCGACGACGCCCCCGCCGCCGAGGCCGAGGCCGAGCCCGCCGCCGACGCCACCCCCGGCGCCCCCGGCACCGCCGCCACCGCGCAGCCGACGTCGGGCGTGCGCAAGATCTCCTCGCCCGAGCCGGAGGCGGTCGACCTGGTCGACGCCGTCGGTGGCGAGAAGCTGAAGCGCTTCGCCCCGATCGCCGCCGTCGTGCTGTTCCTCTGGCTCCTGGGCCGCAAGCGCTCGAACAAGGGCGCCTGATCGCCGACGTGCCCATGGCCGACGAGGCCGACGTCGCCGCCGTCGCCGAGCTGCTCGGCCGGGCCCCGAAGGCCGAGTTCGAGGTGGTCGTGCGCGACGAGCGCGGCGCGCCGGTCGTGATCCGCAACGCCCCGCTGCTGTTCGACGGCACCCCCATGCCCACCCGCTACTGGCTGGTGGGCGAGGAGGAGCGCGCCCGCATCGGCCGCCTCGAGTCCACCGGCGCCATCGACCGGGCCGAGGCCGAGATCGGCGAGGAGGCCATCGCCGAGGCCCACGCCCGCTACGCGGCCGAGCGCGACGCCGACCTGCCCCCCGACCACGACGGTCCCCGCCCCTTCGGCGGGGTCGGCGGCACCCGGCGGGGCATCAAGTGCTTCCACGCCCACTGGGCCTGGCACCTCGCCGGCGGCGACGACCCGGTGGGCCGGTGGATCGAGCGCCGGCTGGCCGAGACGGAGCCGTAGCGGGCAGGGTGGCCGGGTGAGCGTGCCCCCCGTGCTGGCCGCCATCGACTGCGGCACCAACTCGACCCGCCTGCTCGTCGCCCGCGGGTCCGGCGCCGACAAGGAGCCGCTCGCCCGGATCAACACCATCACCCGCCTCGGCCGCGGCGTCGACGCCAGCGGCCGCCTCGACCCCGCCGCCATCGAGCGCACCGTCGAGGTCCTGCGCGGGTACAAGGACGTCCTCGACGAGCACGGCGCCGAGCGCCTGCGGGTCACCGCCACGTCGGCGGCGCGCGACGCCGCCAACCGCGACGACTTCTTCGACGCCGCCGAGGCGGTGCTCGGCACCCGACCCGAGCTGCTGTCGGGCGCCGAGGAGGCCGAGCTGTCGTTCCTCGGGGCGACCGCCGAGCTCGACCACGCCGACGGCCCGTTCCTCGTCGTCGACATCGGCGGCGGCTCCACCGAGTTCATCGTGGGCACGGACCGGGTCGAGGGCTCGATGTCGGTCGACATCGGCTGCGTGCGCTTCTTCGAGCAGTACATCGAGCACGACCCGCCCCAGCCCGAGGAGCTCCACGCGTGCATCTCGGTGACCCAGCAGTGGATGGACGACGTCGCCCGCGAGCTGCCCGCCATCCACCAGGCGTCGACGTTCGTCGGCCTGGCCGGGACGATCACCACGATGGCCGCGGTCGAGCTCGGCCTCCACGAGTGGGACCGCGACGCCATCCACCACTTCCGCTTCGAGCGGCCCGCCATCGAGGACGTGTTCCGCACGCTCGTCACCGAGCCCCTGGCCGACCGGGTGCACAACCCGGGCCTGGAGGAGGCCCGGGCCGACGTGATCGTCGCCGGCGCCTGCATCTTCGCCGCCATCGTCCGCTGGCTCGACGCCGACGAGTGCCTCGTGTCGGAGTCCGACATCCTCGACGGGCTGGTCGCCTCCCTCGGCTCCCCGGGCCGGGTCTAGGGTCCCGCCGTGCCCCGCCCCGACCGCATCCTGATGGGCCCCGGGCCCGGCAACCCGTACCCGGAGGCGATCGAGGCGTTCCAGCGCCCCATGCTCGGGCACCTCGATCCCGCCTTCCTGGCGCTGCTCGACGAGGTGTGCGACCGGCTCCGCCAGGTGTTCCGCACCGACAACGCGCTGACGATCCCGATCAGCGGCACCGGCTCGGCCGGCATGGAGACGTGCCTGGTCAACGTGCTCGGGCCGGGCGACGTCGCCGTCATCGGCGTGAACGGCGTGTTCGGCGCCCGCATGTGCGACGTCGCCTCCCGGACCGGCGCCGAGGTGGTCCGGGTCGACTTCGACTGGGGCACGCCGGTCACCGCCGACCGCCTGCTCGACGCCCACCCGTCCCCGACGCTCATCGGCATGGTCCATGCCGAGACCTCCACGGGCGTGCGCTCCGACGTCGAGCCCGTGGCCGCCGGCAAGGGCGACGCCCTGCTCCTCGTCGACTGCGTGACCAGCCTCGGCGGCATCCCGTTCGAGACCGACGCCTGGGGCGTCGACCTCGCCTACTCGGGCACGCAGAAGTGCCTCGGCGTGCCGCCGGGCCTGTCGCCCATCACGGTGTCCGACCGGGCCCGCGAGCGCTTCGTCGAGCGCAGCCAGAGCTGGTACCTCGACCTGCGCATGATCGGCAGCTACGTCGGCACCGCCGGCGCCCAGCGGACCTACCACCACACGGCGCCGATCTCGATGATCTACTCGCTGTGGGGCGGCCTCGGCGCCCTGCTCGACGAGGGCCTCGAGGCGGTGCACGCCCGCCACGCCGAGTGCGGCCGGCTCCTCCACGAGGGGCTGCAGGAGCTGGGCTTCGAGCTGTTCGCCGAGGAGGGCCACCGCCTGCCCGAGCTCACCACCGTGCGGGTGCCCGACGGGGTCGACGACGCCGCCGCCCGCAAGGAGCTGCTCGAGCGGTACGACATCGAGATCGGCGGCGGCCTCGGCGAGTACGTCGGCAAGGTGTGGCGCATCGGCTGCATGGGCCACACCGCCCGTCCCCGCAACGTGACGCTGCTGCTGGGGGCGCTGGCCGAGGTGCTGGGCCGATGACGCCCGCACCGGTCCGGTGAGGACCATGTCGTGGTCCCCGGCGCAGACCCAGCTCGAGGGTCGGCGGATCGTCCTGCGGCCCCTCGACGCACGCGACTTCCCGGCGTGGCGCGAGGTGCGGCGGCGCAACACCGAGTGGCTCACGAAGTGGGAGCCCCGCCGCATCGCCGGGCAGCCCGACGTGGTCGAGAGCCGCGACGCCTTCGCCGCCCGGTGCTCGGCCCGCTCGCGCGAGTGGCAGCTCGGCACCGGCTACGGGTTCGGCATCTTCACCCGCGACGGCGCGCTGGCCGGCGAGATCAACCTGTCGTCGGTGCAGCGGGGCCCGTTCCAGAACGCGTACGTCGGCTACTGGATCGACCAGCGCCAGGCCGGCAGGGGCTACACGCCTGAGGCCGTCGTGGTGGCGTGCCGGTACGCCTTCGAGGAGCTCGGCCTGCACCGCCTGCAGATCGCCATCATCCCGCGGAACCGGGCGAGCCGGCGGGTGGTCGAGAAGCTCGGCCTGCGGGAGGAGGGCGTGGCCCTGCGCTACCTCGAGATCAACGGCGTCTGGGAGGACCACGTCCGCTACGGGTTCACGTCGGAGGAGTGGGACGCCCGCCGCGAGGAGCTGCTCGAGGCGTGGATCCTGTGAGGCGCCTGGCCGCCGCCGCGCTGTCGGCGGCGCTGCTGCTCGGCGCGTGCGGGGACGACGGCGGCGACGAGGCGATCCCGCCGGCCGACCCCCTGCCCGACGCCGAGGACCTCCCCACCCACGGCGGCGGCGCCGAACCGGAGGCGGGCGACGTCGAGGTGCCCGAGATCCCGGGCACGACCCCGGCGCCGTTCCCCTCGCTGGGGTTCGGCATCGCCATCCCGCAGGGCTGGAACGCCACCCGCCTGCTCGAGGGCGACCTCGAACGCCTGGCCGACGCCGAGCTCGCCGAGCCGTTCTTCCGCGACGCCGCCGAGGCGACCGCGGCGACCGGGGCGCTGTTCTACGCCGCGGGAATCGACGACGAGGGCCGGGTCGCCGAGATCAAGGTCGACCGCCAGGAGGGCACCGACGTCACCACGGCCCGGGGCCTGGCCGAGACGGCGCTGGCCGAGACGGCCGCCACCGACGTGAACGTGGTCCAGGCCGAGGACGGGCGGGTGCGCATCGACTTTCGGCTCAGCCAGCCCGCGGCCGACGACGGCGAGCCCATCGACGCCTACGTCAGCCAGCTGCTCGTGCCCGACGGCGAGGACGTTTGGTCGATCATCGTCACGAGCGAGGACGCCACCACCCAGGACGCCGTGCTCGGCATCGTCGACGCCGGCTTCGTGCTCGCCTGACGGCTACTTCTTCGAGATCTTCTGCTGGAGCGCGGCGAGGCGCTCCTTGAACGCCGGCTGGTTGAGCGACCACACCTGCGGGTCGAGCTCGCGCTCGACGGCGGCCTGGTGGTCGTCGATGCCGGCCATGTCCTGGATCGAGCGCTTGATCTCGATGACCAGGTCGCGCGGCGCCTGGGCCGCGGCCCGGCCCATCTCGATGCAGTGGTCGAGCAGCTCGGCGTCGGGGACGCAGCGGTGGACGAGCCCGACCCGCTCGGCCTCCGCGCCGTCCATCACCTGGCCGAGCAGCACGGCGGCGGTGACGGTCTGCGGTCCGGCGATGCGGCGGTACATCCATGTGTGCCCGCCGCCCGGGTGCAGGCCGAGCTGGAGGAAGCGGGTGTCGAAGCGGGCCCGCTCGGCGGCGATGCGGACGTCGCACACCAGGGCGAGGTTCATGCCGGCGCCCACGGCCGCGCCGTTGACGGCGGCGATGGTGGGCAGCGGGCAGCGCCCGAAGCGCAGGAAGCCCTCGTAGATGTTCAGCAGGCCCTCGCGCTGCGACGAACCCAGGTGCGACAGGTCGGCGCCGGCGCAGAAGGCGGGCGGCTCGCCGGTGACCACGACAGCGCCGACGGACTCGTCGGCCTCGATGGCGTCGAGGGCGGCGCCCACCTCCTCGACCATGTCGAGGTTCAGCGCGTTGCGCTTGTCCGGGTCGTTCAGGGTGACGACGGCGACGCCGTCGGTGATGTCGGTGCGGACCTGGCTCATCGCCGGCGAGTCTGGCAGACGCCTCCGGCTCAGCCGCCCGGGTGGGCGCGCACGTGGTCGCGGACCTTGCGGAGCAGGTCGGTGAGCCGCACCAGCTCGTCGTCGTCGAGCGCGCCGCCCAGGTAGCGCTCCAGGTCGGCGAGGTGCGCTGGCACGGCCTGGTCGAGGACGGCCCGTCCCTCGTCGGTGAGCACGGCGTGCATGCCCCGGCGGTCCTCCGGGCACGCCTCGCGCCGGACGTGGCCGGTGGCCTCGATGCGGTCGACGAGGCGGGTGAGGCCGCTCGTGCTCATCGTCATGTCGCGGGCCAGCTCGGACATCCGCAGGCGCTGCCCCGGTGAGCGGGCGAGGCGGATGAGCACGCCGAGCCACGGGACGGGCAGCGCGACCGTCTCCTCCAGGTGGCGCTGGGTGGCGTTGACCACCTCGTTGTGGGCCTCGATCAGCATCCCGAAGCAATCGATGCGGGGATCGTCCAGGCGATCGGCGACGGCGTCGGCGGGCATGGGACCAGCGTACGGAGAAGTGGTTGCACGCGCAACGAATGCTCGCTATGTTGTTGTGTAGGCAATGATCCCCACCGCAACCACCACCACCGCAGGAGCCCCCATGTCCGACACCCTCACCCGCACCGCCGCCGACACCACCGTCCCCGTCGCCGGCACCTACGAGCTCGACCCGAGCCACAGCAGCGCCGACTTCCAGGTCCGCCACCTCGGCCTCTCCAAGGTCCGGGGCGGCTTCCAGATCACGTCCGGCACCGTCGAGATCGCCGACGACCCCACGCAGAGCCGGGTCGAGGCCGTCCTCGACGCCGCCAGCTTCAACACCGGCGCCGCCGACCGCGACGCCCACGTGCGTTCGGCCGACTTCCTCGACGTCGAGAACCACCCGAACGTCACCTTCCGGTCCACCTCGGTGCGCCAGGACGGCGACGGCTGGAAGGTCGACGGCGAGCTGACCATCCGCGACATCACCAAGCCCGTCACCCTCGACGTCGAGTTCGAGGGCGCCAACAAGGACCCGTGGGGCAACAGCCGCATCGCCTTCTCGGCCCAGACCGAGATCGACCGCGAGGAGTTCGGGATCACCTGGAACCAGGCCCTCGAGACCGGTGGCGTCCTCGTCGGCAAGCAGGTGAAGATCACCATCGACGCCCAGGCCGTCGCCCAGGGCTGACCAACCGAGCGGGCCGCCGGCGGACCAGCCGGCGGCCCGCAACCCCTGTCATCGGAGGAACCCGCCATGGACCCGATCGCCATCACCGAGCTGAACCACGCCGTGCTCTACGTGCGCGACGTCGACGTGGCGGTGGGCTTCTACCGCGACGTCCTCGGCTTCCGGGTCGTCGACGAGATGCCCGGGCGGGCCGCCTTCCTGCGAGCCGGCGGGTCGTCGAACCACCACGACCTCGGCCTGTTCGCCGTCGGCGCCGGGGCGCCCCACCCGCCCCGCGGCGCCACCGGCCTGTACCACCTGGCGTGGCGGGTCGGATCGCTCGAGGAGCTCGCCCGGGCCCGCCAGGTGCTGGCCGATGCCGGCGCCCTGCGTGGCCAGTCGGACCACGGCGTGTCGAAGTCGCTCTACGCCGCCGATCCGGACGGCAACGAGCTCGAGGTCATGTACCTGCTGCCCGAGGACGAGTGGGGCGAGTACGCCACCCGGGCCGTGGTGCAGCCGCTCGACCTCGACGCCGAGCTGGCCCGGCGCTCCTAGCCGAGCGGCCGGCGGACCACGGCGGGCGAGCGCCGGAAGAAGTCCTCGACCTCGCGCTCGTAGCGGTAGTCGTCGGCCGAGCCGACGGTGCGGCGCAGGCGCAGCGACTCGATGAACGCCTGCACGGCGCCGGCCGAGGTGTGCGTGTAGTCGAACCCGGCCCGCTTCAGGCGGCCGTTGTCGAGCCCCCGCCCGTAGCGCAGCAGGTCGACGACCTCGGGCGGGATGTCGACGCCGAGCCGACCGAGCGCGGCGGTGACCAGGCCCTGCCCGACCGGCGGCAGCGGCACGGTGCGCTTGCCGCAGATGGCGGCGACCTCGCTCCACGGCAGCAGGCCGTCGCCGGCGACGTTGTAGACGCCCGTGAGCTCGCGCTCGAGCACGAAGAGCACGGCGCGCACCACGTCGTCCTCGTGGACGAACTGGAACCGGGGGTCGAAGCCGAAGATGCTCGGCACGACCGGCAGCTCGAGCATCCGCGACAGCGGCGTGGACAGCTCGGGGCCGAGCACGTTCGAGAACCGCAGCATCGACACCGCCACGTGCGGGTTGTCGACGGCGAAGTCGCGCACGTAGGCCTCGACCTCGGCGAGCGAGCGCTCGACCCGGTGCCGGGGCGGCGACTGCCGGGTCATCTCCTCGGTGAACCACACCGGGTCGCCGGGCTCGCAGCCGTAGACGTACGACGACGACTTCACGACCACCGACCGCACCGAGGAGTCGGTGGCGGCGGCGAACAGGTTCATCGTGCCGATGACGTTGATCTCGTGCATCGTGCGCCCGCGCATCTGCGTCGAGTCGACGACGAGGAAGGTGTGCACGATGGTGTCGACCTGGGTGGCCTCGACGATGCGCGACAGGATCGAGTAGCTCTCGTCGCTGCGCACGTACTCGGTGCGCTCGAGCTCGATCGAGGGCTCGACCTTGTCGAGGCCGACGATGACGTCGACCGTCGGGTCGGCCTCCAGGGCCTTGGCCACGCGGCCGCCCCAGAAGGTGCCGAGGCCGGTGACGAGGACGCGCGAGCCCACGTCAGCCCCTCCACACCGAGCGGCGCTCGCGCAGCATGTCGTACAGGGCCTCCTGGATCTGCTGGCGGATCGCCTCCGCCTCGTCCATGACCTTGCTGCGGCTGTAGCGGGGCTGGTCGGGCGGCACGTCGAAGTGCACCGGGTCGAGCACCCGCAGCTTGAACTTGGCCGGGAAGTGGAGCAGGGCGCCGAGCGGGCCGAGCAGCGGGCCGAAGGCGACCATGTTGGCGGTGACCGGCGCGTAGGGCAGGCCGAGCGCCTTGGCGAGCGGCGCCACGTTGGCGAGCGTCGGCATCGACTCCTCGGCGCCCACCACGGCGATGGGCACCACCGGCACGCCGGCCCGCATGGCGATCTGGACGAACCCCGCCCGACCGAAGCGGCGCAGCTGGTAGCGCTCGGCGAAGGTCTTGCCCGGCCCCTTGGAGCCCTCGGGGAACGCGAGCACCAGCTGCTGCTGCTGGCGCAGCAGGCGGTAGGCGTTGTCCGGGTGGGCGAGCACGCCGCCGCAGCGCGACCACAGCGTGCCGACCACGGGCAGCTTCTTGAACAGCTCGTCGGCGAGGCCGTAGACGGGCCGGCCCAGCTCCGTCTCGATGCCGTGCATGATCACCGGGGCGTCGCTCGGGATGGCGGCGGCGTGGTTGGCCACGATCAGGGCGCCGCCGTGCTCCGGGATCTTGTCGAGGCCCTCCCACTCCACCCGGAACCAGTGGTCGTAGAAGGGGGCGAAGGCCTGGCGGGCCAGCTCGCGCATGCGCTCGGAGCGGCCCCACTCGTCGACGTCGGAGGTGCGCGGGTCGTCGAGCTCCGGGGCCGCCGGTGCGGGCATCGGGACGGGGAGCAGGTGACCGGTGGCACGCGGGGTCTCGGCGGTCGGTCGGACCATGGCGGGTGATCGTACCCAGGGCCCCGGCTCGACAGCCCAGGGCGGCGAGGCACCGCGCCACCACGTCGTTACGGTGCCTCGGGTGCCGGAGCAGGACGACGTCGACGCGGAGCGCGAGGCGCCCGCCGCCCGACCCGGCCTGCGCGAGGCGGTGGCCGCGCTGCGCATCCGCGACTTCCGCCGCTTCTGGCTCGGGGCGATCGTGTCCAACAGCGGCTCGTGGATGCAGAACGTCACCGTCCCCTACGTGCTGTTCCAGCTGACGGGCAGCGCCACGTGGGTGGGCCTGGCGTCGTTCCTGCAGTTCGTGCCGGCGCTGTTCATGGGGCCGCTCGGGGGCTCGCTCGCCGACCGCTACGCCCGCCGCACGGTGATCCTGGCCGCCCAGTCCGGCCTCGCCGTGGCCAGCGTCGGCCTGTGGGCGCTGTGGGCGTCCGGCGCCGCCGAGGCGTGGAGCCTCACCGCCGTGGTCGCCGTCTACGGCGCCATCGCCGGCACCTCCATCGGCGCCTGGCAGGCCTTCGTGTCCGAGCTGGTGCCCCGCCGACTGCTCCTGAACGCCGTGACGCTGAACTCGGCCCAGTTCAACGCCGCCCGGGCCGTGGGCCCGGCGCTCGGCGGGCTCGTGCTCGGCACCCTGGGGCCGTCGTGGGCGTTCGCGCTCAACGCCCTGTCCTACGTCGCCGTGCTCGGCGCCCTGCTCAGCGTGCGGCCGGCGCCGGTGGCCAAGGCGCCACGCACCGCCTCCGTGCTCGGCGAGCTGCGCGAGACGGTGACCTACGTGCGCGGCATGCCCGGCATCGCCACCTGCATCGTCGTCGTGGCCGCCCTCGGCTTCTTCGGCAACCCGGTCTTCCCCCTGCTGGCCGTCTTCGCCGAGGACGTGTTCGGCGTGTCCGGGCTGCGCTACGGCATCCTCGGCGCCGCCCTGGGCGTGGGCGGCGTGCTGGCCACGCCGCTCGTCGCCGGGCGGGGGAGCGCCCTGGCGCGCTCACGGCTCGTGGGCGCTGCCCTCGGGATCTACGGCACCGCGCTGGCCGCCTTCGCGCTGGCGCCGGCCTTCCCCGTGGCGGTGGCCGCGCTGGTGGTGGCCGGTGGCGGCTACCTCGCCCTCGCCTCGACGCTCAACACCACCATCCAGGTGCAGGTGGCCGAGGAGCGGCGGGGCAAGGTCCTCGCCTTCTACGTCATGGGCCTGACCAGCAGCTACCCGCTCGGCTCGCTGGTGCAGGGCGCCCTCGCCGACCTGGTGAGCGTCCGGCTGGTGACCGCCGGCGCCGGGCTCGTGCTGCTGGTCGTGCTCGCCCGCCTGCTCGTGACCGGGCGCCTGCGCACGATGGACGAGGACCCCCAGGAGGCGGAGGCCCGGGCGGCAGCCTGAGCCCAGGACGCGTCAGCCGTCCGGGTTCGGCTCGGAGGGATCGGTGGGGTACTCCTCGGCCCGCTCGGTGCCGTCGCCCCGCTGGACCTCGTCGCGCGCGGCCACGACGCGCTCGAGGTCGGCGGCCAGCGGATCGGCGTGCCGGCAGGCGGCCACCGTGAGGTCGGCCTGCTCGTCGAGCACCGCCACCAGGTCGTGGCGTCCGGCGGCGCCCGCGTGGCGGCGGGCGTCGACGAGGATCCGCACCAGCTCGACGGCCATCACCGGTTGCCAGGCGATCACCTGTCGGATGCGGTCGACCGCCGTCTCGGCCAGCGCCGCCGCCCCGGGCTCCGGCGCCCGCTCGAGCGACCGCCCGTCGTGCCGCTCGCGCTCGTCGCTCGCCGGCTCGTGGCCGACGAGCTCGTGGAGGATGGCGCCGAGGTACCAGAGCGCCTCGTAGACGGTGGACGGGGCGCTGGAGCCGCCGGTGCCCGCGTGCACCGCGATGTCGGCGAAGCGGGTGATGGCGCCGGCGAGGTCGCGGTCGGTGGGCCGGTCGTCGGCGATCGTGAGGTGCCGGGCGATCTGCTCGCCGAGCGGCGACGACGTCTCGACCTCGGGGCCGTGCACCGTGGCGATCCGGGTCCACCCCCGCACCACGAAGGATCCGACCCCGACGTCGAGGGCGACGGTCGACCGGGGCGGCACGGCGTCGAGCACGGCGTCCTCGTCGACGGCGGCGAGCCAGCCGGTGGCGGGGGCGAGCACGGCGACGTCGGCACCGAGGCCGGCACCGGTGCGCCGGGGTCGGTCGCCGGGCGCCTCGGGCCGCCGGACGGCTGCGGAGGTCCGGTCGTTCGAGCGCCGGATCCGCGAGAGCACCTCCTCCGCCGCCTCGGAGATGAGCGACGTCGGCCGGGTGGAGCGAACGGCGTGCTGGATGGCCACGAGCAGGCCGGCGATGGCGGCCACCCCCAGCCCGCCCCCCACGACGGTGGCCACCGTGGGCGCCGCCGTGTCCGGCGCCGGCGGGAGCGCGAGCACGGTGACCGCGGTGTAGGAGAGCGCACCCAGGGTCGCGCCGATCACCCGGCGCTGGAACGGGTCCTGGAGGTGACCGGCGACCGCCGGCGACGGCACCGAGGAGGCGGCCAGCTGGGCGGCGACCGGGAGCATCCAGAACGCGAAGGCCCCCGCCGTGACCAGGGCGCCGAAGGAGGCGGCGAGCAGGCTGCGGGCGTTCGTGGCCGACACGGTGACGGGCAGCTCGAGGGCCCGGTCGAGCGCCAGCACGA
>JBKHXT010000074.1:0-6205 GCA_046565885.1 Acidimicrobiia bacterium | reverse complement strand
CTCGGCTGCCACTACGCCCAGGGCTACCTGTTCGCCCGGGGCATGCCGCTCGAGGTCTTCCCGGCCTGGCTGGCCCGCTGGCGCCGCCAGCACACCCACCCGAGCGCCTGGCGGCAGACGGTCGGTTTCCAGACTTGACCGACCAGTCAATAGTCTCCAGCGCCATGGACATCCAGGGTTCTTCATCTGTCATCACCGGCGGGGCCTCCGGCCTCGGCGAAGCCACCGCCCGCCTGCTGGCCGAGAAGGGCCAGCACGTCGTCGTCGTCGACATGAACGAGGAGAAGGGCGAGGCCGTCGCCAAGGACATCGGCGGCGTCTTCGTCAAGGCCGACGTGGCCGACCCCGAGCAGGTCATCGCCGCCGTCGAGGCGGCCAAGGAGATGGGTCCGCTCAAGACGCTGGTCACCGCCGCGGGCATCGGCTTCGCCACCCGCACCATCGGCCGTGACGGCACCTACGAGTCCGCCCACGACCTGAACATCTACAAGAAGGTCGTCGAGGTGAACCTGGTCGGCACGTTCAACTGCGTGCGCCTGGCCGCCACGGCGATGAGCCAGAACGAGGCGGACGACGACGGCCAGAAGGGCGCCATCGTCACCGTCACCTCCGTCGCCGCCTTCGACGGCCAGATCGGCCAGGCCGCCTACTCGTCGTCCAAGGGCGGCGTCGTCGGCATGACCCTGCCCGTGGCCCGCGACCTGTCGGCCGCCGGCATCCGCGTCAACTGCATCGCCCCCGGCCTGATCGACACCCCGATCTACGGCGAGGGCGAGGCCTCCGAGGCCTTCAAGGCCAAGCTCGGCGAGAGCGTCCTGTTCCCGAAGCGCCTCGGCAAGTCCGAGGAGTTCGCCTCGATGGCGGCCGAGCTGCTGACCAACTCGTACATGAACGCGCACGTGGTCCGCCTCGACGGCGGCATCCGCATGCCACCGAAGTGATCCGCTGATCCCACCAGGATCGGACCCGAGGCCCCGGCGGAGAACGCCGGGGCCTCGTCGCGTCACAGCTTCGTCACGTCGCGTGGGCAGGAGGTGGCAGCGGTGGAGGCGAAAGGAAGGCGAGCGGCGCCAGCGGTGTGCCGCCCGTCACGCCCCTGGGGAGTTTCAGCGATGCGCATCCGGACCCGTGCGACCGCCCTGGTCGCCACCGTCGCCCTCATCGGCTCGACCGCCTCCGGCACCGCCGGTGCCCAGGAGGCCGACGAGCTCTACGCCGCCGCCGATGCCGTGACCGCCACCGTGTCGGTGCTCGGCACCACGCTCGGATCCTTCGCCGGCACCGAGGCGGTCGCCACGTCGCTGCCCAAGGTCGAGGTCGCCGGCTTCGGCTTCCAGGGCCCCGAGGGGACCCCGGGCGTCGGCGTGACCAAGGCCGTGGCCGACGCCGTCGCCGCCGCCGTGCGCGATCCCCAGGACGGCACGAACTGCGGCGTGCCGGAGCTGGCCGCCCTGCCGGTCGCCGACGTGCTGCGGGCCCTCGAGGTGTGCAGCGCCTCCGAGGCCGCCGTCCCGTCGGCGATGACCCCGCAGGCCGCCGGCGCCGCCCAGGCCGGTGCCCTCACCCTCAACGGCCAGGCGCTGGCCGACGTGATCTTCGACCTCCTCCTCGAGCCGATCATGGCCCAGCTCGACGGCGTGGTCGGCGAGGTGCAGGCGTCCCTCGCCCCCCTCGAGGACGGCCTCGCCGCCATCTGCGACGAGCTGCCCGACGACCTGTCGGCCACCGGTCTGGCCGAGCAGGCCAACGACGCCGGCCTCCCGGTCACCGACGTCATCCGGGCGCTGCCCGAGGGCGAGCAGATCCTCGAGAGCCTCGAGTCCGACTGCCTCCTGTCCCTCGACGCCCTCGTCGACGTGGTGGCCGCCGTGCCCGCCATCGCCGAGGACCTCGTCCGCGACACCCTCCTCGGCGCCCTCGACTCCGACCTGCTGAGCATCAGCCTCGGCACGTCCAGCTCGTCGATCACCGGCACCGACGACGCTCTGAAGGCGGTCTCGAACCTCCAGGCGTTCGAGCTCACGACCGCCTCGCTGCAGTCCCTCGTCGACGCCGTCGAGCAGCTCGTGGCCGACCAGGTCCAGGGCGTGCTCGACGACGTCGTCGCCGCCCTCCCCGCCGAGCTGGGCGCCATCACCTCCCAGGTGCCGGCCGTCGGCGACGTCGTCGGCCCGATCCTCGCCCAGCTCGACGGCCTCGTCGACGACGCCCCGCTGCTGCAGGTGAGCGTCGCCGACAGCGTCGCCACCGCCGCCTCGACGCCCGGCTCGTCCGACGTCGACACCACCGGCTCCTCCGCCGGCGGCGTCGTGGTCCGGATCTCCCCGGCCATCGCCGACCTGCTCGGCATCCCCGCCGAGGTCAGCGCCGCCCCCGGTCAGCGCCTCGCCATCGCCGAGGGCACCCCGCTCGAGTCGGTGCTGCAGGTCGGCGCCGTCGAGGGCGTCACCGAGACCGTCGACGGCATCGAGGTCGCCGGCGCCCGGGTCACAGCCACCGAGGCCCGGCTGCTCACCGGCCTGAACGGCGGGATCGTCGTCGGCACCGGCGTGACCGAGGCCGTGGTCGGCGGGTCGCTCGCCGCCGCCCCGGCGCAGCCGACGCTGCCCCGCACCGGCTCGTCCGACACCGCCACGCTGCTCGCCGGCATGGGCCTGCTCGCCCTCCTCGGCGCCACGCTGCACCTGCGCCGGCGCCTCAGCTGACGATCGCTCAGCTGACGGCGGTGCTGGGCAGGTAGCCCGGCCGCTTCCCTTCGAACTCGCTGATGTCGGCCTCACGCTGGAGCGTGAGGCCGATGTCGTCGAGGCCCTCGAGGAACCGGTGGCGGGTGCCGTCGTCGAGCGGGAAGCCGACCTCGACGTCGCCGGCCCGCAGGGTGCGGGTGTCGATGTCGATCTGGAACACGGTGGTCGGGTCGTCCTCGATCATCCGCAGCAGGCGCTCGCCGGTCTCGGCGTCGACCTGGACGGGGACCAGCCCGTTCTTGGTGCAGTTGTTGCGGAAGATGTCGCCGAAGCGGGGCGACACCACGGCCTCGAAGCCGTACTGCTGAATGGCCCACACCGCGTGCTCACGGGACGAGCCGGTGCCGAAGTTGGGGCCGGCGACGAGCACGTTGGCGCCCTGGAACCGCTCCTGGTTCAGGACGAACGCCGGGTCGTCGCGCCACTCCGAGAACAGGCCCTTGTCGAACCCGGTGCGCTCGACCTGCTTCAGCCAGTCGGACGGGATGATCTGGTCGGTGTCGACGTCGGAGCGGTCGAGCGGGACGGCGGTGCCTTCGATGGTGCGGACGGCGCGCATCAGTCCTCCAGGTCGGCGGGGGTGGCGAAGTGGCCGGCGATGGCCGTGGCGGCGGCGACGGCGGGGGAGACGAGGTGGGTGCGCCCGCCCCGGCCCTGGCGGCCCTCGAAGTTGCGGTTCGACGTGCTGGCGCAGCGCTCGCCCGGCGACAGCTTGTCCGGGTTCATGGCCAGGCACATCGAGCAGCCGGGCTCGCGCCAGTCGAAGCCGGCCTCGACGAAGATCTGGTCGAGGCCCTCGGCGATCGCCTGGTCCTTCACCTTGAACGACCCGGGCACGATCATCGCCCGGGGCACCGTGACCTTGCGGCCCTTGGCCACGGCGGCGACGGCGCGCAGGTCCTCGATGCGGCTGTTGGTGCACGACCCGATGAACACCGTGTCCACGGGCACCGCCTTCATCGGCGTGCCCGCCTCGAGGCCCATGTACTCGAGGGCCCGCTCGGCGGCGCCGCGCTCGCTCGACTCGGCGAACGACGACGGGTCCGGCACGGCGCCGTCGATCGGGATCACCTGACCGGGGTTGGTGCCCCAGGAGACGTGGGGGAGGATCTCGGAGGCGTCGAGGACGACCTCCTTGTCGAAGGTGGCGTCGTCGTCGGTGACGAGCGTCTTCCAGTCGGCGACGGCGGCGTCCCAGTCGGTGCCCTTCGGGGCGTGCGGGCGTCCCTTGAGGTACTCGAACGTCGTCTCGTCCGGGGCGATGAGGCCGGCCTTGGCGCCCATCTCGATCGACATGTTGCACACGGTCATCCGGCCCTCCATGGAGAGCGAGCGGATGGCCGAGCCGCGGTACTCGATCATGTGGCCGATGCCGCCGCCGGTGCCGATGCGCCCGAGGATGGCGAGCACCACGTCCTTGGCGGTCACGCCGGGCTGGAGCTCGCCCTCGACGGTGACGGCCATGGTCTGCGGCCGGCGCTGGGGGAGCGTCTGGGTGGCGAGGACGTGCTCGACCTCGGAGGTGCCGATGCCGAAGGCGATGGCGCCGAAGGCGCCGTGGGTGGAGGTGTGGGAGTCCCCGCACACGATGGTCATGCCCGGCTGCGTGAAGCCCTGCTCGGGGCCGATCACGTGCACGATGCCCTGGCCGGGATCGCCCATGCCGTGGCAGGTGATGCCGAACTCGTCGCAGTTGGCGGCGAGGGTGTCCATCTGCTTCTTGGAGATGGGGTCGGCCACCGGCTGGTCGATGTTCGCCGTCGGCACGTTGTGGTCCATGGTGGCCAGCGTCAGGTCGGGGCGGCGGACCGTGCGGCCGTTCATCCGCAGGCCGTCGAAGGCCTGGGGCGAGGTCACCTCGTGGACGAGGTGGAGGTCGATGTAGAGCAGGTCCCCGTCGTCGTCGGAGTGCACGACGTGCCGCTCCCAGACCTTCTCGCTCAGCGTCTTGCCTGCCATCAGGCGCTCCTCGACTCGTCTCAATATGTGGGATAGTCTTCCCGCCAGATGGACACTCTAAGCGGCATCGGCGTCCTCGACAAGGCCACCGCCATCCTGCGGGCGGTCAGCGGCGGTCCCACCACCCTCTCGCAGCTCGTCGAGCGCACGGGCATCAGCCGCGCCACCGCACACCGCCTGGCCCAGGGCCTCGAGGTGCTCGGCCTCCTGCGGCGCGACGACAACGGTGCCTACGCCCTCGGGCTGGCGCTCATCGGGCTCGGTCGGGCGGCGGCCGACGCCTACCCGCTCACCGCGGTGGCCGTGCCCGTGCTGCGCCGGCTGCGCGACGAGACCGGCGAGTCGGCCCAGCTGTTCGTCGACGAGGACGGGGTGCGCCTGTGCGTGGCCGCCGTCGACTCCGCCCACGAGCTGCGCACCATCGTCCCGGTCGGCGCCCGCCTGCCCATGGATGTCGGCGCCGCCGGCCGGGTGCTGCAGGGCGAGGGCGAGCCGGGGGCCTGGGTGGCATCGGTCGGGGAGCGGGCGCCCGGCGTGGCGTCGGTGGCCGCGCCCATCTGCGCCGGCGGGCGCGTGGTGGCCGCGGTGAGCGTGTCGGGTCCGGTGGAGCGGGTCACGAAGCGGCCCGGCCAGCGCTTCGGCGACCAGGTGGTGGCGGCGGCCCGCGACGTCGAGACCGCCCTCGCGCACTGAGGTACGCTCGAGGTTCCAGAGGGGCGGCGGGGCGGCTTCGGGTGGTGGCGTGAGCATCGAACGAGACGGCGACCTGTCGCCCGGGTTGCGCGACGTCGACCTCGACGCGCTGCCCGCCTTGTTCGACACCGTCCTCGACCGGTCGGGCACCGGCGTCATGGTGTTCGACGCCGAGCTGGTGATCGTCTACGTCAACGACGTCGCCGCCCGCGTCGGCGGCTTCCCGGCCGACGTCCACATCGGCCGCCGGCTGTCCGACCTCCACCCGCAGATCGCCGGCCAGGCCGAGCCGGCGCTGGCCGAGGCGCTCGAGCGCCAGGAGCCCGTCGTCGCGCAGGAGCTGGTCTGGGAGTCCCCTCGACCGCCGCACGAGCGCCGCTTCTGGCACGTCACCTACGTGCCGCTGCGGGCGCTCGGCGGCGACCGCTACGTCGCCGCCATCTACGTCGAGACGACCGAGGCGCGCCGCGCCCACGAGCGGCTCGCCCGCCTCATCGACGCCCTGCCCACCTTCATCGGCATGTGCACCCCGGACGGGATCATCACCGAGGCCAACCAGGCGACGCTGGCCGCCGCCGGTGTCCGCCGTGAGGACGTCGTCGGCCGTCCCCTCTGGGAAGCCGACTGGTGGCGCCTCGACCGCACCGTCCGGCGCCGGATCCACGACGCTGTCGTGCTGGCCCAGGAGGGACGCTCGACGCAGCTCGACGTCGAGGTCCAGCTGAGCGACGGCGGGACCCTGACCCTCGACCTGCGCCTGGTGCCGATCATCGAGCACGGCGCCGTGACCGCCATCGTGCCGTCGG
>JBKHXT010000073.1:0-6032 GCA_046565885.1 Acidimicrobiia bacterium | reverse complement strand
CGTTCTTCGAGGTCGTCAACACCCGCTACGAGAAACAGCACCCCACCCTCGTCACCACCAACCGCGGGCTACCCGACTGGGGTGACATCTTCGGCGACAGCGTGGTCGCCGCCGCCATCCTCGACCGGCTCATGCACAACGCCGTCGTGTTCAACATCCGCGGCCCGTCCTGGCGTCTCCGAGAGCACCACGGTCTCGAGATCGCCACCACCAACCCCGACCGCTAACTTCCGACCGCCAGGCCAGCCCTGATCACGCGACGCGAATTCCACTGATCGTCGATCGCGACATCCGCTGCCCGCTCACAAGGCCGGTGCATCTGCGCCGCGTGCCACTGCGCGGCGTACTCGGCCAGCGTGATCTGCCCGGCACGCGGGTCGATCACGTTGCCCCGGTTCAACTGGGCCTGGGTCTCCACCACCCACCGCTCGGCGTCGACCTTGCGGTTGAACGACTTGGACCGCTCCCGGCCATCCGGCAGGCGGACCCGTGCCCGCCAGGTCGTCTTGCCACCCTGGTGCCGCTTCTGGACGTGCGCCACTCGACTGCTCCCTCGTACAGGGAGGGTGAGGGGCGGCCGCACGTCGTGCCCGAGGCACTGCTCCGATCGCCGAGAGCGGTTCGACCGTACCGGCCCGGCAAGGGGCCGTCCAGGCCGCGGTTAGGCCGCGGCAGGCCGCGAAATGGCCGCGAAACGGCGTGATCGAGCGTGATCAGCTGTGAACCGATATGAACGCAAAAGCCCAGGTCAACGGCCCTTTTCGGGCCGGTTCCCCTTGTGGGCGATGGTGAGTCGGCTTGTAGGCGGGGTTCTGTCCCGGGGCCGGAGCCCCGTGGGTGACCATCCATCTGTGCGGCCCACCTGGCCGATCGGGCGAGCAACCCGCGGCGCGCTTGGCCTTGCTCCGAGCGGGGGTTGCCGAGCCGCCGGTGTCGCCACCGACGCTGGTGCGCTCTTACCGCACCCTTTCACCCTCACCTGTGCCCCGAGGGGCCATCGGCGGTCTGCTCTCTGTTGCCCTGATCCGACAGGTCGCCCCGTCCTGGCTCTCGCCAGCGCTCTGCTCTGTGGAGCCCCGACCTTCCTCAGCCGCCCGAAGACGACCGCGGTCACCGGTCCGACTCACCATCGCAGCCGCCAGTCTGCCAGCGCCGCCGCTCGACCGGGCAGGCGGATGCACGTGTGCCGTCGGGCACATCGGGCATCGGCGCCGGACGGACGGGGGAGGGACGGGCCTGCGCCCGGACACCCGCGCTCGCCAGCCCCCCGATCCGACCCAGGAGCGTCCGTGTTCCCCCTGCTGACGCCAGATGCGTTGCGCCGCCAGACCCGCCAGCTCGTCCACGCCACCGCCGCCGTCGTCGGCGTGAGCCTCGCGCTGAGCCGCCGCCTGCGGCTCTCGTAGCGCCCGCCCGCTCAGCGGAGGATCAGCGCGTCCGACGGCAGCGGGTTCGTCGCCGGCAGCGCCGCCGGCCGGTCGTTGCTGAGCTCGCCCAGCAGCTCGAGCGCCGTCGCGTGGCGCTGCTCGACCGGTCCGATGGTCATCGCCGTCTGGCGCAGCTCGGCCGTGCTCAGGATGGTGGCGGCGTGCACGTAGGTCTGCGCCGCCGACTGCTCGATGTCGTAGGCGAGGCGCACCAGGTCGCCCTCCGAGCTCGCCGAGTACAGGGCCGGATCGACGAAGCCGGCCTTCACGACGGCGTTCGCCGTCGCGTACGGCTCTGCGCCGGCGGCCTGCACGACGGCGGCGAGCGCGTCGCGGTGCTCGGCGTGGTGGGCCTGGAACAGCCGGGCGGCGTCGGCGAAGGCGGCCGACTCGATCATCCCCGTGTCGAGGGCGATCTGGTACGTGTCGATGGCGAGGATCTCCAGCGAGATCGCCGTGTTGGCGAGGATGACGTCGGTCTCCGGGCTGGGCGTCGTCCCTGGCGGTGCCGTCGTGCTCGTCGAGGGCCGGGCGACGTCCGGCGCGTCCCCGTCGTCGCCGCACGCGGCCAGCACCAGCGACCCGGCGATCGCCAGGCCGCCGATGCGCAGGAACCCTCGCCGGTCGGGCACGCCGAGCAGCTGCGACCGGGCCGGCGGCGTCAGCTCGTCGCCGCCCGCGAACAGCCGCTCGAGCCGCGCCCGCCAGCGTGGTGCCAGCGTCGCCTGGGCGCGCTCGGCGGCGAGGAGCTCGCGGTCGACGGCCGACCGGGTGGAGGCGGCGGTGCGGTGGTGCGTCACGACGTCGCGGTCGATGCCGGGTCGAAGCCGAGCAGCGGGTCGGTGGGCGCGAACGCGCCCGTGGGGAACAGGTCCTCGGTGGTGCCGTCGACGAGGTCGGCCAGCGTGACGGCGTGCGACGCCTCGACCGGTGCGATCGTGGCGGCGAGGGTCACGGCCTCGGGCTGCTCGAGCCGACCCAGCGCCGAGACGTAGGTCGCCCCCATCCGCTCCTCGAGGTCCTTCGCGAAGCGCAGGGCCGAGCCCGAGCCGGACAGCTCGGCGATCTGCGGCGTGAGGGCCTCGAGAAGCACGGGGTCCGGCTCCCCCGTGGCGGCCTCGCCGGCGAGCTCGGCCATCGCCTGGGCGTGCTGGCGGTGGTGGCCGAGGCAGATCTCGGCCATCGGGACGAGCTCGTCGGAGAGCAACGGGAGGATGGCCTCGTAGACGGCGACCAGCACCAGCTCCACCGACTCGGCGAAGGCGGCGAAGCGCCCGTCGACCTGCTGGGCGACGGCCCCGAGGTGGGCAGGCGACAGGTCGGGCATCGGTCGTTCCTTCGGTGCGGGAGAGGTGGCTGGATGCGGACGGCGAGATCAGAGCTCGAGCGCCGACAGCTCGGGGATCCAGCCCCGGGCCCGACGGCTCGCCTCGGAGAAGCGCGCTCGGTCCAGCGTGCCGGTCGGCTCCACCCGCCGGCCAGCCGGTCGGGTGGCGACGGCCGTCGGGAGGTCGGGCCAGACCCCCACGGCGGTGCCGGCGAGGAAGCCGGCGCCGAGGGCGGTGGCCTCGCGCTGGTGGGAGACCTCGACGGGCCGGGCCGTCGCGTCGGCCAGCGCCTGCACCACGACCTGGTTGGCGCTCATGCCGCCGTCGACGCGCAGCACCTCCACGGCGAGCCCGGTGTCGGCCTCGGCGGCGTCGAGCAGCTCGGCCGAGCGCAGGGCGACGCCCTCGAGCACCGCCCGGGCGACGTGGGCTCGCGTGGTGCCACGGGTGATGCCCACGAGCAGGCCCCGGGCGCCGTGGTCCCAGTCGGGCGTGCCGATGCCGGACAGGGCGGGCACGAAGACGACGTCGCCGGCATCGGGCACGGACGCGGCGAGCGCCTCGCTCTCGGCCACCGAGTCGACGATGCCCAGGCCGTCGCGCAGCCACTCGACGCAGGTGCCGGCGGAGAGCATGACCGCCTCCCGGGCCCACGTGTCGACGCCGTCGAGCCGCCAGGCGACCATCGGGAAGGTGCCGTGCGCCGGCTGCGGACCCGGGTCGGCGCCGAGGCACACGTCGAGCATCCCGCCCGTGCCGAGGGTGAGCTTGGCGTCGCCCGGGGCGATGCCGCCCTGGCCGAGCAGCGATGCCTGCTGGTCGCCGATGAGCGAGGCGATGGGGGGAGCGCCGGGCAGCGCCGAGGCCTCGGCGACGACGCCGGCCGAGTCGACCACCACCGGCAGGGCCGTGGGAGGGATTCCGAGCAGCTCGAGCAGGTCGGCGCGCCACCCGTGGCCCGGGTCGTGGAGGCCGGTCACGAGCGCGTTGGAGGCGTCGGTGACGTGGCAGGCGCCCGAGGAGAGGACCCACGCCAGCCAGGTGTCGACCGTGCCGAGGCGGAGGTGCTCGAGGGGGAGGTCGGCCTGCTGCACCAGCCACTCGGCCTTGGTCGCCGAGGCGTTGGGCGCCAGGCGCACGCCCTCGCCCTGGAGGGCGAGGCACCGGCCGACCGTGCGCAGGTCCTGCCACCCGATGCCGGGGCCGGTCGGTTCGCCGGTGCGAGCATCCCAGGCGATGGTCGAGGCCCGCTGGTTGGCGATGCCGACGGCCTCCACCGGTCCGACCTGCTCGATGACCTCGGCGGCGGTGGCCAGGGCGGCCCGGGCGGTGGCGGTGGCGTCGAGCTCGACCAGGCCCGGGCTCGGCGAGGACGGGAGGCACTCGGCGTGGACCTCGGCGGCGACGGTGCCGTCCGGGCGCAGCGCGAGGGAGCGGACGCCGGAGGTGCCGGCGTCGACGACGAGGACGGTCATCGCGGGTGCCGGGCCCGGTGGTCGGCCACGAGGCCGCCCGCCATGCCCGCCGAGGCCGACAGCAGGGCGAAGAAGGGGATGGCCACCCACGTGACGTCGTCACCGGAGGCGAGGAGGCGGATGGCGCCGATGCCCTGCACGATGAGGTAGGCGGCGAGGGCGGCGAGGGCGCCGTTGGTGAGCGGCGCGTCGAGCCGCTGCACGGCGGCGACGTAGCCGCCGGCGCCCATGCCCAGCAGGATGACGCCGAACAGCACGAGCAGCCAGGACGAGTCGTCGTCGACCGTGCCGGCGTCGTCCAGCACCTGCGCGAGCAGGGCGGCGGGCACGCAGACGGCCAGGGCTACGCCGGCGCCGATGGCGACCGCCTTCGCCGACACGAGGTCGCCGAGCATCAGCGCAGCACCGTCGTCACGGCCAGGCCACCTCGCCGAAGGGCGACCGGAGCCCGAGCTTGCCCGGGTTGAGGATGCCGTTCGGGTCGAGCGCGTCCTTCACCGACTGCAGCACGCCGTGGCCGGCGCCGAGCGCCTCGGCGGTGAAGCGGCTCCGGTTGAGCCCGACGCCGTGGTGGTGGCTGAGCGTCCCGCCGCCGGCGAGGACGGCGCGCTGGCCGGCGTCCCACAGCTCCCGGTACAGGCGGTCGCGCTCGGCGGTGCCGCCGCCCTCCTCGTCGACCTTGCCGGCGAAGGTGAAGTAGAGGCAGGCGCCGTCGGGGTAGGCGTGGGACTGGTGGGCGCTGGCGGCGAGCACGCCCGGCACCGACCGCAGCGCACCGGCCGTCGCTTCGTAGACGGCGTGGAGGCGGGACCACGGCACGGTCACCTCCATGGTGTCGACCACGTAGCCCTTCCCGATGAGCGCCTCGAGCGCCGATACCTCGTTGCGGTGCGAGAGCCAGCGACCGACGAGCGACTCGTCGAGGGCCTCGGCGGCGGCGCACTCCTGCTCGACGAGGCGCATCGACGCCTCCACCACCACGGCGTCGCCCTCGTCCATCACGAGCAGCACGGCCCGGTCGCCGGTC
Organism: Acidimicrobiia bacterium; assembly: GCA_046565885.1. Lineage (GTDB taxonomy): Bacteria > Actinomycetota > Acidimicrobiia > Acidimicrobiales > Salinilacustritrichaceae > Salinilacustrithrix. The sequence continues at coordinate 775 of JBKHXT010000073.1, read as the reverse complement.
TGGTAGCTGCGGTCGGCCTCGATGGCGTCGTAGACCCGCAGCACCGCCGGCGGCAGGCCCCGCTGGACGATGCGTCGGCAGGCGTCGTTGGCGTCGTCGAAGGTGGCGAACGCGTAGGCGGCGTGGCGCTCGGTGGCCGGCGCCGGGTGGAGGCGCAGGCGGACGCCGGTGATGACGCCGAGCGTGCCCTCGGAGCCCACGAACAGCTGGGTGAGGTCGGGCCCCACGGCGGCGCGGGGCGCGCCGCCGGTGGTGATCGGGGTGCCGTCGGCCAGGACGACGTCGAGGCCCACGACCATGTCCTCGATCTTCCCGTACCGGTTCGAGAGCTGGCCGGCGCCCCGGCACGCCACCCAGCCGCCGACGGTGGACAGCGCCACCGACTGGGGCCAGTGGCCGACGGTGAGGTCGCGCTCGCGCAGCTCGGCCTCGAGGTGGTCGCCGAAGGTGCCGGGTCGGACATCGAGCACCATCGAGTCCGGGTCGATCGACACGACGCCCGCCAGCTCGGTGGTGTCGAGGACGACGCCGCCGAAGGCGGGGACCGACGCCCCGCAGACGCCGGAGCGCCCACCGGCCGTGGTGACCGGGACCTTGGCCGCGTCGCAGAGCCGCAGCACGGCCGCGACCTGGTCGACCTCCGTGGGCGTCACGACGGCGCCGGCGAGCCCGCCCACCTGGCCCTCGGTGGCCCAGATCATCGCCCCGGGCCACCAGTCGCGGCTGGCCTCGGCCCGCACGGCGTGGTCGGTGCTCACCCGGGCGCCGGTCTTGG
>JBKHXT010000072.1:0-11709 GCA_046565885.1 Acidimicrobiia bacterium | reverse complement strand
GCGTGTCGACGGCGAAGTCGGGGACGTCGTGGCCGGTCCAGCGGCCCTCGTCCTCGTCCCACCACACGAGCGCCTTGCGCTCGCTCCACGGCTTCCCGTCCGGGTCGGCGGACGCGCGGTTGTAGAGGATGCGGCGGTTCGCCGGCCACGCCCAGCCCCACTCGGCGGCCACCCAGTCCTGCTCGGTGTGCGGCTTGCGGCGAGCCGACTGGTTCACGCCGTCGGCGTAGACGCCGCAGTAGATCCAGCACCCGCAGGCGGTGGAGCCGTCGTCGGCCAGCTCGGTGTACGTGGTCAGCGGCCGACCCTCGGCGTCCCAGCCGTTGATCTCGCGGAGGACGGCCTCGGCGTCGGGTTCCTCGTGCTCGCCGACCAGCGGGTAGTCCCACGTGAGGTCGAGGATCGGGCGGTCGGCCTCGTCGTCGGAGCCGGCCAGCTTCTCGCGGATCAGCCGGCCGAGGTGGTAGGCGAACCACAGCTCGCTGCGGGCGTCGCCGGCGGGCTCCTGGGCCTTCTCGTGCCACTGCAGCATGCGCTGGGTGTTGGTGAAGGTGCCGTCCTTCTCGATGTGGGCGGCGGCCGGCATGAAGAACACCTCGGTCTGGATGTCCTCGGTGCGCAGCTCGCCCGACTCGATCTCCGGGCCGTCCTTCCACCACGTGGCGCTCTCGATCAGCGAGAAGTCGCGCACCACGAGCCAGTCGAGGGCGGCCATGCCGAGGCGCTGCATCTTGGCGTTGGCCGAGCCGACGGCCGGGTTCTCGCCCATGAGGAAGTAGCCCGTGCAGCGGCCGGCCATCTGCTCCTGCACCGTCTGGTAGGTGCTGTGGTCGCCCGTGAGGCGGGGCAGGTGGTCGAAGCAGAACTGGTTCTCCTCCGTGGCGGCGTCGCCCCACCACGCCTTCAGGAGGCTGACGGCGTAGGCCCGTGCCTCGCCCCAGTGGCCCTTCTGGGCCGAGCTGCCGCTGATGAACTCGTCGAGGTCGCCGCTGCCGTCGGCGTGGGGCATCGGGATGTAGCCGGGGAGGATGTTGTACAGCGTCGGGATGTCGGTCGAGCCCTGGATGGAGGCGTGCCCGCGCAGGGCGAGGATGCCGCCGCCCGGTCGGCCGATGTTGCCGAGCAGGGTCTGGAGGATCGAGGCGGTGCGGATGTACTGCACGCCCACCGTGTGCTGGGTCCAGCCCACGGCGTAGGCGAAGGCGCTGGTGCGGTCGCGCCCGCTGTTCTCCACGAGCAGGCGGCACACCTCGGCGAAGGTGTCCTGCGGGATGCCGCAGATCTGCTCGACCACCTCGGGCGTGTACCGGCTGAAGTGGCGCTTCAGCACCTGGAACACGCACCGCGGGTGCTGCAGCGTGTCGTCGCGCTCGGGCGAGCCGCCCACCTCCGAGCCGGCGGCCCCGTGCTCCTCGGCGCCGCCCTCGTCCGAGACGCGCTCCTCGTAGCGCTGGTGGCGCTGGCCCGCCGACGCCTGCACCTCCACGCCCTCGTACTGCCAGGTCGTGGGGTCGTACTCGCCGGTGTCGGGATCGAAGCCGGAGAAGACGCCGTCGAGGTCCTCGGTGTCGCGGAAGTCCTCCCGCAGGATGAACGGCGCGTTGGTGTAGGCGACCACGTAGTCGTGGAACCACCCGTCGTTCTGCAGGACGTGGTTGATGATCCCGCCGAGGAAGGCGATGTCGCTGCCGGCCCGCAGCGGCACGTGGAGGTCAGCGACGGCGCTGGTGCGGGTGAAGCGGGGGTCGACGTGGATGACCGTGGCGCCGCGCTCGCGGGCCTCCATCACCCACTGGAACCCGACCGGGTGGCACTCGGCCATGTTCGAGCCCTGGATGACGATGCAGTCGCTGTTGGCGAGGTCCTGCTGGAAGGTCGTGGCGCCGCCACGGCCGAACGATGTCCCCAGACCGGGGACGGTGGAGCTGTGTCATATGCGCGCCTGGTTCTCGATCTGGATGGCGCCCAGCGCGGTGAACAGCTTCTTCCAGAGGTAGTTCTCCTCGTTGTCGAGGACGGCGCCGCCGAGGCTGGCGATGCCCATCGTGCGCCGGACCCGCCGCCCCTCGTGCTCCCACTCCCAGCCCCGGCGGCGGGCCTCGATGACCCGGTCGGCGATCATGTCCATCGCCTGCTCGAGCGGCAGCGGCTCCCACTCGGTGCCGCCGGGACGTCGGTAGCGCACCTGGTGCTCGCGGGCCTCGCCGGTGGTGAGCTGCAGGGTGGCCGAGCCCTTCGGGCACAGGCGGCCGCGGCTGATCGGCGAGTCGGGGTCGCCCTCGATGTGGGTGACCCGCCCGTCGTGCACGTACACGCGCTGCCCGCAGCCGACGGCGCAGTACGGGCACACCGATCGGGCCACGTGGTCGGCGGTGCGGGTGCGGGGCTCGAGCTGCGCCGTCCGGCGGCTCTTCACCGACGCGCCGCGGCCGGTGGGGTCGGTGCCGCGGACCTGGCGGAGCAGCGGCCAGTCGGTCAGCCTCACGTCGCTCGCCCCCTCACCTCGCGTCCGGATCGGATGGGCTGGTACCCACCCACGGCGCCGACCATGCCACGGATCACCCGGCGGTCGCCGGGCGCCTCAGTGGTCGGCGCAGTCGGCGAGGTCGCGCGTGACCTCGGCCCCCCAGGCGACGTCGGCCACGAGCCAGGGCGCCGACCGCTCGACCGCCCGGAGGAGCTCGTCGACGCCGGCGGGTCGCCCGGCGGCGAGCTCGGACGCGCACAGGTGGCCGATGGCGGCGCCGCGCAGCCGCCGCTCGCGGGCGACGAGCCAGCCGACGTTGGCGACGGCGAGCTGGCAGGCGGGCACGTCGGCGCCGGCGCGGGCGGCCTCGACCGGCGGGCAGGCGGCCGCCGCCAGCGCGACCCGGGCCACCACGGGCTGCAGGGCCGGCTCGACGCGGGAGACGAGCAGCGCGTGGGCGCCCGGCGTGCGGGCCGCCGGCGCCAGGGGGGCCGGCACCCGGGCCCGCACGTGGGCCCGCAGGTCGTCCGGGCGCGACGGGCGAGGTCGGCGGCGCAGCTGCTCCTCGACCGCCCGCTCGAGGTACCACTGCAGCGTCCGCATCCGCAGCGACGCGGCCCGCTCGGGGGACACGCCCGCGAAGTCGCTGGTGGTGGCCGCGTTCAGGAGCCAGAGGGCGGCGTGGACGTCGTCGTCGTGGGCGAGGCCGCCCGGTCCGCTGGAGGCGTCGATCGGCAGGTCGTCGCTGGCCCGGCCGGTGAGGTGGTCGATGACGCTGGCGCTGATCGGCCCCCGGGCGGTCGGGAGCGGCCGGATGGCCGGCGTCGGCGGCGGCGCGGCCACCGGTGCGGCGTCGAGGAGGAGTGAGGCGTCGTCCACCAGGACGGTCATCAGCGCGCGGCCTTTCGTCGCCGCATCCGTCGTGCGGCCCGCCGCTCCCTGCCCAGCGGAGGCGTGACCTATGCCACCGGCAGGAGCCGGGTGCGGAACAGCTCCAGCACCTCGTCCCTGGCCCGCCGGGTGCGGCTGCCGGGTTCGTCGACGAGGTGCTCGGTGAGCACCGAGTGCGGCGACGACGCCGCCTCCGGGTTCGCGTCGGCGTCGTCGAGCTCGATGGCTCGGAACGACGGCCCGAGCTCGCGCTCGAGGAAGCGGAACCGCTCGGACGGCACGAGCCGGTCCGAGCGGAAGCGCAGCCCGAGGACCTCGAGGCCGTCGGCGCACCGCTGCTTCACCACCGCCAGGTCGTCGGGCGAGATGTCGATGCCCGCCTTCTGCTTCCCGGTCACCGGGAACGGGAGCGACGGCTGCGACAGCACCGGCGCCAGCAGCCGCTCGTCGGTGGCCATGGCGAGGGCGAAGCCGCCGGTGAAGCACATCCCGACGGCGCCGACGCCGGGGCCGCCGCAGCGCTCGTGCTCGGCACGGGCCAGCGCGCGGAGCCAGTCGATCACCGGCGAGGTGCGGCCGGTGGCCCAGACGGTGAACTCCTTCGAGACGCACGCCCGGGTGATGCTCGAGAGCAGGTACCGGGCATCGGGCATGCGGCCGCCGTAGGGGTCGCGCCCCGGTTCACCGAACAGGTGCGGCATGACCGCCGTGCACCCGATCGAGGCGATCTCGCGCGCCAGGTCGGCGACCTTCGGCGTGATCCCCGGCATCTCGGCGATGACGATGACCGCCGGACCGCTGCCGGTGCGCAACACGTCGCGGGTCGCGCCCTCGTGCGTGAACGTGGAGCGCTCGAAGTCGGCGAGGGCGTCGTCGGCCACCGGCGAACCCTACGCCGGCGCCCGCCGGGCGGTCAGCGGCGGCGGCTCTCGTCGACGATGCGCTCGCCCTCGCGCTCGGACTCCGGGTCGACGGAGGGGTCGCCGGGGTCGGCGACGCCCATGGCCTCGGCACCCGGGCCGGCCGGGCGGTCGGCCTTGGTCTCGATGGGGTGGCCGCGGTCCTCGTCACGGGTACCGCCCTGGAGCGTGCCGTGCTCGTTGAGGTCCTCCTGGTGGTCGTCCCCGCCGGCTCGCGAGATGGCGATGGCGGCGACGGTGAGCAGCACCGTGGCGATGAGGGCGGCGGCGATCTCCATGCGGGGTGCCCTACCCACCGGAGCGGTCGTCATGCCGTCTGGCATGCTCTGTCCCCTATGCGGCGGATCCGAGGTGGTGTGGTGAGACGGGTGCTGGCCGGGGCGGTGCTCGCCCTCCTGCTCCCCCTGCTGGCGGTCGTCGCCACCAGCACGGCGACGGCGGCGCCGGCGGCGGCGTCCGGACCACCGCCCGGCGTCCATGACTCCGTGGTGCGCATGTACTGGGCCACGCTGGACCGCGCCCCCGACGCGCCCGGCCTCGCCCACTGGTACGACCTCTACGTGCGCGGCATGCCGCTGCGCAGGATCGCCGGCCACTTCATGTCCTCGCCCGAGTGGCAGAGCCGCTTCGGCAACGTCGACGACCCCACCTTCGTCGACCTCCTGTACCGCCACGTGCTCGACCGGCCGGCCGACCCCGACGGCGCCGCCTACTGGCAGGACCAGCTGCGACGGGGCTACCCGCGCACCGCGCTGGTGGTCAGCTTCTCCGAGAGCCCGGAGCACGTCTCGCGCACCGGCACCGCCCCGCCCCAGGCGCCGGCGCCGTGGCCGCTCGCCCCGGCGGCCAGCGGCGAGGGGCGGCGCATCGTCTACGGCGGCAGCGCCCAGCGGGTGTGGATGATCGACCAGTGGAACCTGGTCGTCGACACCTACCTCGTGTCCGGCCGCCGCAACACCCCGGCGCCGGGCACCTACAAGGTGTACTCGAAGTCGGAGCGGGCCTGGGCCGGCCACGACGGCATCACCATGCGGTGGATGGTCCGATTCGCCCACGGCACCGACCTGGCGATCGGCTTCCACTCCATCCCGCGCGACGCGAACGGGCGGCCGCTGCAGAGCGAGTCCCAGCTCGGCACCTACCAGTCGTCCGGCTGCGTGCGCCAGGCCGACCACAAGGCCGAGGCGCTGTACGCCTGGGCGCCCATCGGCACCAAGGTCGTCGTCCTGCGCTGACCTCCGGTCAGCCCGGGAGGTCGGCGGCCCGGCGGAGGTCGCCGGCGAGGCGGTCGAACATGGCCTGTCGGCTCTCGCGGTCGCGGGCGCGCAGCACGGCCGAGGGGTGGAGCGTGGCCACCAGCGGCCGGTCGGCGAAGTCGAGCACGGCACCCTCGGCGTCCTTGATCCGGAACGACGAGCCGAGCAGCGCCTGGCCCGCCGTGGCCCCGAGCGTCACGAGCACGTCGGGCTGCACGAGGTCGAGCTCGGCGTCGAGCCACTGTCGGCAGGCGACGACCTCGGCCCGGTTCGGCTTCTGGTGGATCCGGCGCTTGCCCTTCTCCTGCCACTTGAAGTGCTTGACCGCGTTGGTGACGTAGACGGCGTCCCGCGAGATCTCGGCGGCCTCGAGGGCGTCGTCGAGCAGGCGGCCCGCCGGGCCGACGAAGGGCTCGCCGGCCAGGTCCTCCTTGTCGCCGGGCTGCTCGCCGACGAGGACCAGCCTGGCGTCGACGGCCCCGTCGCCGAACACCGTCTGGGTGGCGCGCTGGTACAGCGGGCAGTCGGTGCAGCCGGCGGCGGCCGCGGCCAGCTCGTCGTAGCGATCCTGGCGGGACACGCCCGACGCGTACCCCGGTGCCCGCCAGGTCAGTCGGGCGGCAGCCGGTGGGTAGGGGCGGGCATGCCTCGCGCCTGGGACACCGCCGATCGCGACGACCTCCACTTCGAGCCGTTCCTGCACCTGGCCGACGTGGACGACGACCAGGCCCTGGTCGCGTGGGGCGGCTTCTGGTTCCACCCGCACGGCGACGGCTCGTGGCGCATCGTCGACGACGAGCAGCTGCACCGCATCGAGCCCGGCCGGAGCGAGTCGATCGGCGCCCGGTCCGCGCCCTACGGAGATGCGCGCGTGCAGGTGTTCGACGACGACGGCCGGGTCGTCGCGTCGGCCGAGACGTCGGAGGCGAACCACCTCTGGGTCCGCGGGCTGCGGCCGGCGACCACCTACCGCTACGAGGTGACCGTCGACGGGCGGCCGTGGGCGCCGGAGGAGTGCAAGCGGTGGGAGCGCCTCGACGGCGAGCGGGGCCGCCTGGTGCCGGCGGGGCGCACCTACGACTGCCGCTTCCGGACGTTCCCCGATCCCGACGGCGACGACCCGGTGCGGCTGCGCTTCGCCGCCATCGGCGACTACGGCGTGGGCATCCAGACCGACGACCCCCAGGGCGACCACCAGCTCCGCATCGCCCGGGTGCTCGAGCGGCTGGTGGACGACGACGCGGTCGACCTCGTCCTCACGCTCGGCGACAACATCTACCACCTCGAGGGCGAGAGCATCGGCGGCTCGGGGGCCGAGGACGACGACTGGTACTTCAGCTTCTACGAGCCGTACCGCTTCGTCATCAGCCGCATGCCGGTGTACCCGACCGTCGGCAACCACGACTCCGACGAGACCGAGGCCAGCGACGACCGCGGCCAGCTCGCCGACAACCACTACACCGACCTGCGCTTCCAGGCGTCCGTCGAGGACGATCGCAGCAGCGTCGAGCTCGAGGGCGACGACCTGCCCGGCCTCTTCTACCGGTTCTCCTACGGGCGCCTCGTCGAGTTCGTCTGCGTCGACACGTCGGAGGCGGGGGCCTTCGAGGCCGAGCGCTTCTTCGACGAGCCCGAGCACCAGCCGTTCCTGGACGACACCTTCGACGCCGAGCGGCCGGACCGGCGGCGCTGGACCATCCCGTTCAGCCACCACCCCGCCTACTGCGCCGGCCCCCACCACGAGAACGACGACGCCCAGATCCGCACGCTGGTCCCCCGCTACCGCGACGGCGGCGTGCGGGTGATGCTCGCCGGCCACGAGCACAACTTCCAGCACGGCGAGGTGGACGGGCTCCACCAGCTCATCTGCGGCGCCGGGGGCAAGCTGCGCGAGGGCGAGCCGCCCCGCACGCGGGAGGCCGGCACCCGCAGCTGGGCGGCGGCGCCCCACCTGCTGCTGGCCCACGTCGATCACGACCGCATCGAGCTGACGGCGGTCGGCGACCTCGACGACGACGGGCGGCCGGTGCCGATCGAGGTCGAGGTCGTCGACGGGGCCGACGGCGATCCGTTCCCGATCGTCATCGAGGCCGGCGGGCCGCCCGCGTAGCGTCGCGGCCTTGGACGCCACACCCGACGCCGCTGCCGCCTCCGTCCTCGACCAGCTCGACCAGCTGGTGCCCGCCATGGTCGACGACATCTGCTCCTTCGTCCGGCTGCCCAGCGTGGGCGGCACCGACGAGGAGAACCAGGCCCAGGCCGCCATGGCCGCCCGGTTCCGCAGCGGCGGCCTCGACGTCGACCACTGGCAGATCGACCTCGACGCCGTCACCGCCCGCGACGACTTCCCCGGCATGGAGGTCGAGCGGCGCGAGGCGTGGGGCGTCGTCGGGCGCCTGCCCGGCACCGGCGACGGGCCGACCCTGCTCCTCGACGGCCACGTCGACGTGGTGCCCATCGGCGACCCGGCGGCCTGGCCGCGCGATCCGTTCTCCGGCGACCTCGACGGCGGCCTCATCCACGGGCGCGGCGCCTGCGACATGAAGGCGGGCGTGCTCGCCGCCCACTGGGCGGTGCAGGCGATCCGCCTCGCCGGCGTCTCCCTGCGCGGCGACGTGCTGGTGGCCCCGGTGCAGGGCGAGGAGGACGGCGGCCTCGGGACGTACGCGTTCCTCGAGCGGGGCTGGACCGCCGACCTGTGCGTCATCCCGGAGCCGACCCAGCTCGACGTCATCCCCGCGAACTCCGGCGCGCTCACCTTCCGCCTCACCGTGCGGGGCCTGGCCACGCACGCCTCGACACGGGCCGACGGCGTCAGCGCGCTCGAGCGGTTCATCCCGGTGCACGAGGCCCTCGTCGAGCTGGAGCGCCGGCGCCACGAGCACGTCGATCCGCTGACCGCCCGGTGGGCGCTCGCCCACCCCCTCTCCATCGGGACGGTGCGGGCCGGCGACTGGGCGTCGTCCGTCCCCGACGTGCTCGTCGCTGAGGGCCGCCTCGGCGTGGCCATCGGCGAGGAGGTCGCCGACGCCCGGGCCGATCTGGAGGCCGCCGTCGCCGAGGCGTGCGCCGCCGACCCTTGGCTGCGCGACCACCCGGTCGAGGTCGAGTGGTGGGGCGGGCAGTTCGCCTCCGGTCGCCTGCCCGAGGGCTCCGACCTCGTCGAGCGGGTGCAGCGGGCCCACGCCGTGGTCGGTGGCGGCGGCAACGACGTGTACGGCGCCCCCTACGGCAGCGACCTGCGCCTGCTCACCGGGCTGGGTGACATCCCGACCGTCCAGTACGGGCCCGGCGACGTGAAGCTGGCCCACGGCCCCCACGAGTCGGTGCCCGTCGACGACGTCGTCACCTGCGCCCGGGCCCTCGCCGTCCTCGCCCTCGACGTCTGCGGCGTCGCCTGAAGCCGTTCCTTCCCGGCAGATCGACCGCTGGCGGTCGATCTGCCCGGTGGGAACAGCGTCGGGGCGGGCGCTGTTGGGGCCGGACGTGACCCCGCTCTCGATCCTCGACCTCGCGCTCATCGGCAAGGGGCAGACGCCGGCCGACGCGCTGGCCGCCTCCGTGGCGCTGGCCCAGGCGGCCGAGCGGCGGGGGTACCGGCGGGTCTGGTACGCCGAGCACCACAACATGTCGACCATCGCCTCGTCGGCCACCTCGGTGCTGATCGCCCACGTCGCCGCCCACACGAGCACCATCCGGCTGGGCTCGGGCGGCGTGATGCTGCCCAACCACTCCCCGCTCACCATCGCCGAGCAGTTCGGCACCCTCGCCAGCCTCCACCCGGGTCGCATCGACCTCGGGCTCGGGCGGGCGCCGGGCACCGACCAGCAGACGATGCGGGCGCTGCGCCGTGATCCCGACTCGGCCGACACCTTCCCCCAGGACGTCCTCGAGCTGCAGGGCTACCTCACCGGCGAGACCCGCATCCACGGCGTCCACGCCATCCCCGGCCGGGGCACCGACGTGCCGCTGTACCTCCTCGGGTCGTCGCTGTTCGGGGCGAAGCTGGCGGCGATGCTCGGGCTGCCCTACGCCTTCGCGTCGCACTTCGCCCCGCAGGCGCTGGGCCAGGCGGTGGCGGTGTACCGGAGCGAGTTCCGGCCGTCCGAGCAGCTGGCCGAGCCCCACGTCATCGCCGGCGTGAACGTGATCGCCGCCGACACCGACGACGAGGCCCAGGAGCAGCACCTGAAGGTGCGCCGGGCGCGGGTGTCGCTGTTCCTCGGCCGCCAGACCGGGCGCACCTACACCGACGAGGAGGCCGACGCCATCCTCGCCTCCCCGCAGGGCGCCGGCATCGCCGACATGATGCGGTACTCGGCGGTCGGGTCGCCGACCACGGTCCGGCAGTACCTGGACGACTTCCGTCGCCACGCCGAGGCCGACGAGCTGATCGTCGTCCACGCGTCGCCGTCGCCGGAGGCCCGCCTGCGCTCGCTCGAGCTGCTGGCCGACGCCTGGGAGCTGGCCCCGGCCGACGCCGGCGCCCGGTTGTAGAACCGGCGACCCTGGGGTACGACGGGGCGGTGACCGACCCGGCCCGCAGCGTCTACATCGCGTCCCCGGAGGGCCACACCGGCAAGTCGGTCGTGGCCCTCGGGCTGCTCGACCTGCTGACCCGGCGGGTGCGCCGGGTCGGGGTGTTCCGGCCGATCGCCCGCTCGGCCGACATCGAGCACGACCAGCTGCTGCAGCTGCTGCTGTCGCGGGAGGGCGTCGACACCCGACCGGAGGACAGCGTCGGGGTCACCTACGACGGCGTGCACGCCGACCCGGACGGGGCGCTGGCCACGATCGTCGACCGCTACCACGTCGCCGCCGACGGCTGCGAGGTCGTGGTCGTGGTCGGCTCCGACTACACCGACGTGGCCGGGCCCACGGAGCTGGCCTACAACGCCCGCATCGCCACCAACCTGGGCGCCCCGGTGATGCTGGTGGTCAGCGCCTTCGAGCGCGAGCCCGACGCCGTGGCCCACCTCACCGACGTCGCCCTGTCGGAGCTGCGCCAAGCCCACGCCACGACCATCGGCGTGGTGGCCAACCGGTGCGACCCGGGCGAGGTCGAGCCCGTCGCCGAGGCGCTCGCCGACCTCGGCCTGCCGGTCTGGACCCTGCCCGAGGTGCCGCTGCTCGGCGCCCCGCTCGTCTCCGACCTCGTCGTCGCCCTCGACGGCGAGCTGCTGTGCGGCGACGAGGAGCTGCTCCACCGCGAGGCCGAGGAGATGCTCGTGTGCGGCATGAACGCCGAGCACGTGCTCGAGCGGCTCGACGACGGCCAGCTCTGCATCGTCGCCGGCGACCGGCCCGACGTCATCGTCACCCTCGCCTCGGCCAACGCCGCCGACGGCTTCCCCGCCCTGGCCGGGATCGTGCTCAACGGCGGGTTCCGCCCCGGCGACGACGTGCTGCGCCTCGTCCGCCACCTCGACGAGCACCTTCCCGTCGTCTCGACGCCCCACAGCTCGTACGAGGCGGCTCGCATCGTCGCCTCGACGCGGGGCCTGCTCGGCAGCGGGTCGCAGCGCAAGGTCGACACGGCCCTGGCCACGTTCGAGCAGCACGTCGACCCCGAGCCGATGCTCGACGCGCTGGAGGTGGCCACCAGCTCGGTCGTCACCCCGCTCATGTTCGAGTCGATGCTGCTCGACCGGGCGCGCGGCGATCGGCGCCACATCGTCCTGCCCGAGGGCGACGACGACCGCGTCCTGCGGGCGGCGTCGACGCTGCTGTCCCGCCAGGTCGTCGACCTGACCATCCTCGGCACCGAGGCGGCGGTGCGCAGCCGGGCGGCGGCGCTCGGCGTCGACCTGGGCGGCGCCGAGATCGTCGACCCCCGCACGTCGGCGTGGGCCGAGCGCTTCGCCGACGAGTACGCCCGCCTCCGCGCCCACCGGGGCGTCACGCCGGAGGTGGCGCGGGACATCGTCCGGGACGTCTCCTACTTCGGCACGATGATGGTGCACCTCGACCTGGCCGACGGCATGGTGTCGGGCGCCGCGCACTCGACCGCCCACACGATCACCCCGTCGTTCGAGGTCATCAAGACGCTGCCCGGCACCGACGTGGTGTCGTCGGTCTTCTTCATGGCCCTCGCCGACCGGGTGCTCGTCTACGGCGACTGCGCCGTGATCCCCGAGCCCACCGTCGAGCAGCTGGCCGACATCGCCGTGTCGTC
>JBKHXT010000071.1:0-3536 GCA_046565885.1 Acidimicrobiia bacterium | reverse complement strand
GGTTGTCGGGGTGGGTCACGGCCAGCTCGGTGGCGACGAGCACGGGCTTGCCGTAGGCGTCGGACGCGTCGCAGGCGGCCTCGGCGTAGCGGGCGTCCTGCTTCTCGTGGAAGCCGGCCATGCGCTCCAGGCCGTGGTCCGGGTAGAAGCCTCCGGTGCGCAGCAGCGCCGCCTGGTTCGACTGGATCCCGATGCCGAGGTACAGCACCGCATCGACGTCGGCGTGCTTGGTCACCAGGTCGATGATCTCGGGGATGGTGTCGCGGGTCTCGCCGCCCGCGAGGTCGATGGGGTTGTTGCGGCTCCAGCGCGGCGGCAGCAACCCGTCGATCGAGTCGAACAGGTCCTCGGGGAGGTCGGCCAGCCGCAGCGAGGTGTGCGAGATCGCGTCGGCCGCGGCCACGCCCCAGCCGCCGACGGTGGTGAGCACGACGACCCGGTTCCCCTTCGGCAGCGGCTGGGTGGCGAAGGTGGCGGCGACCTCGAAGGCCTCCTCGGGCGACGTCGCCCGGTTGATGCCGGCCTGGCGGGCCATGCCGTCGAACACCCGGTCGTCCGAGGCGAGCGAGCCGGTGTGGCTCGCGGCCGCCTTCTGCCCGCCGGCGGTGGCGCCGCCCTTCACCACGACCACGGGCTTGCGCTCGGCGACCGAGCGCATGCGCTGGGCGAACGTGCGCCCGTCCTGGATGCCCTCGACGTAGGCGAGGCCGACGGCGGTGGCGTCGTCGTCGGCGTAGAAGTCGAGGTAGTCGGGCACCGTGACGTTGATGGCGTTGCCCGCCGACACGGCCCGGGAGATGCCCACGCCGGTCTGCACCGCGTAGTTCTCGAAGCTGGACACGAAGTTGCCGGACTGGGAGGCGACGCCGATGCGCCCGGGGGGCGGGATGGGGGCGACGATCTGGGCGCAGAGCCGGGCCGGGGTGGACACGACGCCCTGCCCGTTGGGGCCGGCGACGAGGATGCCCAGCTCGGCGGCGAGCGCCTTCAGCTCGTCCTGGGCCTTGCGGCCCTCCTCCCCCGCCTCGCCGTAGCCCGCCGAGGTGATGAAGGCGGCCTTCACGCCGATCGAGGCCGCGTCGCGGAGGATCTGCGGGTTCGCCGCCGCCGGCGTGCACAGGAAGATGAGGTCGGCCTCGCCTGCCGGCAGGTCGGTCACGTCCGGGACCGTGGGCACGCCGAGCACGTCGGCGCCCTCGCGGTTCGTGGCGAAGATCCGGCCGCTGTAGCCACCGGCGAGCAGGTTGTGCAGCGTCACGAACCCGAACTTGCCGGGGTGGGTGGAGGCGCCGGCGATGATGATCCCCTTGGGCTCGAACAGCGCCTCGAACTGCTCGGGCGTGGGACGGCCGGCGGTCTCGGCGATGGGACCGTCGTCGCGCTCGAGGCCGTCGTCGGCGAGCTCGACCAGGGCGTCGACGGCAACCGGGGTGCCGTCGACGGTGACGATGAGCGGGTTGAGGTCGGCGCCCACGATGCGGGGGTCGGCCTCGGCGGCCCGGGAGAGGGCGAGCAGGGTCGCCGCCAGCTGCTGGCGGTCGACGGCGGCCTCGCCTCGGAACTCGCCGAGCAGCGCCTGGGTCTGCAGCGAGTCGATCATGTCGAAGGCGTCGACCTCGGTGATCGGCGCCAGGCGGAACGTCACGTCGGCGACGGCCTCGGCGAGGATGCCGCCGACGCCGAGCATCACCGTCATCCCGAACTGGGGGTCGAGGTGCAGCCCGGCGATCAGCTCGCGGTTGCCCCTCACCATCGGGGCGACCAGGAGGTGGACGTCGCCGTCCTCGGGGCGGGCGGCGGCCAGCAGCTCCTGCGCCGCGGTGCGCACGGCGTCGCCGTCGGCGAGGTTTAACCGGACCAGTCCCCGCTCGGTCTTGTGGGCGATGGCGTCGCCGCCGAGCTTGCAGACGACGGGGTACCCGAGCTCGCCGGCGGCGGCCACCGCGGCCTCGGGGTCGTGCACCTGGCGCTCGCCGGCGACGGGCAGCCCGTGGGCGGCGAGGAGGGCCTTGGAGTCGGCTTCGGAGAGCGTGGGCACGGCGGGCAACCGTAGTGGCGGCGTTCAGCGCCGCCCGCCTGGGCGCCGCCGCCTCGGATCGGACGCCTCGTGGGCGGCGAGGAACCGCCGCGCCGGACGGGGCAGGGCCAGGCCCATCACCCCGTGCGCGACCGAACCGTCGCGGAACTCGAAGCGCACCCGCCCGCGCTCGAGGCCCGACCCGGCGGCGTCGACGGCGACGACCTCGTCGCGCGGGACGGACACGGCGATGGTCGGCTCCTTGCTGCGCCGGTCGGTGGTCACGACGGCGATCCGCTGCGCGGTGAGCAGCAGCTCGTGCTGGTCGTCCGTGGCGATGGCGGCGGCGAACCGGCCCGCCCACGAGCTCCCGTCCCCGTCGAAGGGTGCCTTCGGGCGGGTCACCAGCTCGTAGACCAGCGGGTGCTCGCCCCGCTCCAGCTGCGCTCGGATCTGCTTCGGCACCGGGTTGCCCACGCGCTCGCCCATCGACGCGATGGTCGCGCTCGGGCTGCTCGGCCGAAGGATCAGCGCGTCGGTGCTCCGCCCGCTCCCGGCCGGCGCCTACGGCTCGAGGGCGGCGCGGAAGAACTCGCGGATGTGGTCGCGGCGCCGGGCCAGCTCCTTCTCGGCGAGCGGATCGGTGCCGAGCAGGCCCTCGATGAAGGGCAGATCCGAGAAGTACGACAGCACGGCGCCGAGCCCGGAGATCACCAGCTGCTCGGGGTCGTGGTGGCGGAACCGGCCCTCCTTCATCTGCGCCTCCAGGTAGCCGACGGCCTGGTCGAACATGGGGCGCAGCGTGGCGCCGAGGTCGACCCCGAAGTGACCGCCGTCGAGCGCCTCCCGGCGCACCAGGCGCACGATGTCGGGGTTCTCGGCGAAGAACTCGAAGCCGGCGGCCAGCACGTGGTCGAACTGGGTCCAGCCCTCCTCGGCCACCTGCGTGGCCTCCTCGACCCGCACGAACCACTGGGCGAGCAGCCGCTCGAAGACCTCGGTGTAGAGCTCGTCCTTGCTGGCGAAGTGGTGGAGCAGGCTCGCCTTCGCGATGCCCACCGACTTGGCGATGTCCCCGATCGACGCCCCGGCGTAGCCACGCTCGGCGAACGCCGTGCGGGCGGCGTCGAGGATGGCCTCCCGGGTGGACCCCGGGTCGCGGTCGGACATCCGGCCGAGGCTACCGGCCACCGGAGGGACGCCCGGGGGACGGTTCGGGCGCCGAGGCGGGCGCCGCTACGGTGCCGCCGGTGCCTGACCAGCCGGTCAAGACCATCCGGGCCTCGGCCGCGCTGCGGCCCGAGGGCCTGTCGGGGCCGGTCGAGGTGGAGGTGGTCGACGGCCGGATCGCCGCCGTGCGCCGGGGCGCCGACCCGGGCGACGGCTCGCTGCTCGCCCCCGGCTTCGTCGACCTGCAGGTCAACGGCGTGGACGACGTCGACGCCTCCCGCGCCTCGGGCGCCGACTGGGACCGGCTGGCGGGGCTGCTGGCCCGCACGGGCGTCACCGCCTGGCTGCC
>JBKHXT010000070.1:0-11113 GCA_046565885.1 Acidimicrobiia bacterium | reverse complement strand
CCGCCCGTGTCGCCACCGCCGGTGTCACCGCCGCCCGTCTCACCGCCGCCGTCGCCCGGATCGGGTGCCGGCGCCACGGTCGTCACCGGCGCCGACCGGCGGGTCGAGCTGCGGCGACGGGTGGAGGTCGAGCGTCGCTCGCTGGTGCTGAAGCCGTCGAGGTCGATCGAGCGATCGAGGCGCAGCGCGCCCATGCCCCGCCGCGTCGGGGGCTCCGGGAAGGGCTCGGGCTCGAGGTCCTGCTGCACGCCCCGGTAGAGCTGGCCGAAGATCTGCGCCGGGTACGAGCCGCCGGTCACGTTGCGGCCGCCGACGCGCTCCATCGGGACGTTGCCCTGCATGGCGCCCATCCACACGGCGGTCGAGAGCTGCTTGCTGAAGCCCACGAACCAGGCGTTCGAGAAGTCCTGGGCGGTGCCGGTCTTGCCGCCGATGTCGTGGCCGCTCACCCGGGCGGCGGTGCCGGTGCCGGAGAGGACGTTGTCCTTCAGGATGTCGGCGGCGATGCGGGCGCTGTCGACCGAGGCGACGCGGTAGCCCTGGTCGCGGTGGTCGACGAGCACCTTGCCGTCGCGGTCGACCACCCGCTCGACGAAGTACGGCGGGTGGTAGTACCCGTCGTTGGCGATCGCCGCGTAGGCGGCGGCCATGGCGAGCGGGGTGACCTCCTGGGTGCCGAGCGGCGTGGAGAAGATCGACGGGTCGAGGTCGACGATCTCGTTGCTGGCGTTGCGGGTGCGCACGCCCATCTCGCCGGCGAGCTCGGTGACCTCGTCGATGCCGGCGATCTGGCCGAGGCGCACGTAGCCGCAGTTCGACGAGCTGGTGGTGAGCGAGGCGATGGACGCCGTGCCGCCCCGGGAGTTGCCGAAGTTCTCGACCTCGTAGATCTCCTCGACGCCGGGGATCTCGAAGCGGCACGGACCCCGGCCGGACATGGTGTCCTGCGGCGAGTAGCCCTGCTCGAGCAGCTCGAGCAGGACGAAGGTCTTGAAGGCCGAACCGGGCTGGCGGTAGCCCTGCGTCGCGAGGTTGAACTTGTACTCGTCGCCGAAGCCGGGACCGCCGATCAGCGCCCGCACCGCGCCGCTGCGGGGGTCGACCGAGGCGGTGGCGACCGTGCCGATGGCCTCCTCCCCCACGCTCGGCCCGACGGTGTGGCGGCCGGCCACGAACAGCGCGGGCTGACCGGGGAGGGCGAAGGGGGCGAGGGTCTCGTTGCGCGCCGCCTCGGCCAGCAGCTGGGTGCGCAGGTCGAGCGTGGTCTCGATGTGCAGGCCGCCGCGGAACACGGCGTCGTAGCGCTCGGTGGCCGTCTCGCCGAGGCGGGGGTCGGCGAGCAGCGCCTGCTTGACCTCCTCGACGAAGTAGTCGTCGGGCGGCGGCGTGTACTGGAACGGCTCGGTGGGCAGCGGCGCCTGCTCGTGCTGCTCGGCCTCCTCGGCCGTGATCATCCCCTCGTCGACCATGCGCCGGAGGGCGATGCGACGGCGCTCCTCGGCGATCTCGGGGTAGGCGAAGGGGTTGTAGTCGATGGGGTCGCGGATGAGGCCGGCGAGCAGGGCGGCCTGCCCGACGTCGAGCTCGGCGGCGCTGCGGCCGAAGTACGTCTCGGCCGCCGCCTGGATCCCGTAGGAGTGGTTCCCGAAGTAGATCGTGTTCAGGTAGCGCTCGAGGATCTGCTCCTTCGACATCTGCTCCTCGAGCCGGACGGCCAGGAACACCTCTCGGGTCTTGCGGTCGAAGGTCTGCTCCGAGCTGAGCACGCTCTGCTTCACCAGCTGCTGGGTGATCGTGGACCCGCCCTGGGTGGTCTGGCCGGACTCGACGTTGGAGAGCAGCGCCCGGACGGTGGCCCGCACGTTGACGCCCTTGTGCTCCCAGAAGTCGGCGTCCTCGACGGCGAGCACGGCGTCGACGACGTGCGGGGGCAGGTCGCGCAGCGGGACCGGCGCCCGGTTCTCCTCCTCCTGCAGGGTGGCGATGAGCACGCCGCCGGAGGAGTACACGTAGGAGCGCAGCGACAGGTCGCGCAGCTCGACGTCGCTGGCCTGGCCCTTGGCGGCGGCCGTCAGCTGGCCGAGCTGGGGCGCGGCGGCGAGCCCGACGATGGTGAGGACGAGCGACGCCAGCGCCAGGAGCAGCACGATGCGCACGAGGGAGCTCAGGGTGCGGGTCACGACCGCACGAGCGTACCGGCGTCCCGGGGCCGCCACCGACCGGGTCCCGGGCCCTCGGCGGGCGTCTAGGTTCCGGCCGTGCGAGGAGGTCACAGGTGACGCGCTGGGCGCTGGCCGGAGCCGGCTGGATGAGCGCCGTCCACGGCCTGGCCGTGCGGGCCCTCGGCGGCGAGGTCGTGGCCGTCGCCTCCCGCACCGAGGCCGCCGCCGCCCGGCGCGCCGCCGAGACCGGCGGCGTCGTGGTGTCCTACGACGACCTGCCCGCCGGCGCGGACGTGGTCATCGTCGCCACGCCGCCCTCCCGCCACGCCGCCGACGCGCTCCGGGCGATGGCCGCCGGCTCGGCCGTGGTCGTCGAGAAGCCGCTGTGCACGACGCTCGCCGACGCCGACCGCCTCGTGCGGGTCGTCGACGCCGGGGGCGTGCTGACCTACGCCGAGAACCTGCTCTTCGCCGACGCGGTGTCGACGGCGCTGACCGAGATCGCCACCATCGGCGAGCTGCAGCACCTCACCGCCCGCTCGCTGCAACCCCGCCCGACCTGGGGCGACTTCACCACCCGGGCGTGGGGCGGCGGGGTCCTGTTCGACCTCGGCGTCCACCCGCTGGCGCTCGTGCTCCGGGCCGCCGGCCCGGCGCGCCCGACGTCGGTCCGGGCGAGGTTCGACACGAGCCCGGACATCGAGGTCGAGGACCACGCGCGGGTCGCCCTGCGCTTCGACACCGGCCTCGTCGCCGAGCTCGAGGTCTCCTGGCGCGACGACGCCCCGGTGTGGGACCTGCAGGCGGCGTCGGCGACCGGGGTGGTGCGGCTCGGGCTGGTGCCCGAGGTGTTCCTCGAGCGCGACGGCGAGCCCCGGCCGCTGCCGCCCCGGCCCGACCGGGGCGACGACGGGCCCCCGCCCCAGCTCGACGACCTCGGCTACGTCGAGCAGCTGCGCGACGCCGAGGCGGCGTGGCGGGCCGGCCGGTCGTCCTCGATCAGCGACGTGCACCTCGGCCGCGACCTGCTGGAGGTCGTGTGCGCCGCCTCGGTGGCGGCCCGGACCGGCGACGAGGTGGCCCTGCCCTTCGACGGCCCCCGCCACCGGACGCCGGTCGAGCTGTGGCGGCCCGACCCCGGGGACGGCGCCCTCGGGGGGTGACGGCCTGCCCCGGTCGCGCCATCCGAGGACTCCCGCCTGGCCCGCGTCCTGCAGGCGCCGTACCCCACCGAGGTCGGCCTGCTCACGGTCGCCTGCAGCATCGGCTGGACCACGGGATCGGCCGTGGCTGCCAAGGCGCTGGTGCGCGAGGCCGACCGGCGCATGTACGCCACGAAGCACGCCGGCCAGCTCCACCTCCTCGACTGATCGGGTGCGGGCGGAGCCGCCCGCTCGCCGTAGCGTCACGACGTGCGCGCCGCCGACGACCTCGACGTCCCCCGCGTCGGCCCGCCGCCGGCCGATCGGGCCGACGCGGGCGTCATGCGCCGGGGCGCCGGGCTGCTGGCCGAGATCCTGCGCACCAACCCGTGGCCGGCCGCCGGCGCCATCGCCGGGGCGTTCCTGTTCGCCGCCGCCTCCGTCGCCGGCGCCATCGTCCTCGGTCGCATCACCGACGAGCTGATCATCCCGGCCGCCCGCGACCGCCCGACGCTCGGGGCGGCGCTGGTGGGCGCCGGGGTCATCATCGGCATCGCCGTCGTGCGCGCCGCCGGCGTCGTCGCCCGCCGCTACTACGGCACGATGACGTCGCGCCGGATGCAGATGACGTGGTTCAACCGGCTGAGCGACCACTACCTCGAGCAGCCGCTGCCGTTCTTCTTCGGCCAGCCCGCCGGCAAGCTCCTCGCCCACGCCGACAACGACGCCGAGCGCTCGGCCTTCGCCGTCCAGCCCCTGCCCATGTCGTTCGGGGCGCTCGTGCTGCTGGTGTTCGGCGCCGCCAACCTCGCGGTGCTCGACCCGCTGCTGCTCGCCGTCGGCATGGGCCTGTTCCCCTCGCTGATCGTCCTCAACCGGCTCTACACCACCCGCGTCGTGGGCCCGTCCCAGCGCGCCCAGGCCCACGTCGGCGACGTGTCGTCCGTCGCCCACGAGAGCTTCGAGGGGGCGCTCGTCGTCAAGCTGCTGGGGCTGGAGGGCCGCGAGTCCGACCGGCTGCGCGCCGCCGCCGGCGACCTGCGCCGGGAGCGCCTCGCCATCGGCCGCCTCCGGGCCGCGTTCGAGCCCGCCCTCGAGGCGCTCCCGAACCTCGGCACCGTCGCCCTGCTCGCCGTCGGCGCCTGGCGGGTCTCCGAGGGCGTCATCACCACCGGCGACCTCGTCCAGGCCATGGCCCTGTTCGCCATCCTCGCCTTCCCGATGCGCGTCATCGGCTTCCTGCTCGAGGAGCTGCCCCGATCGGTCGTCAGCCGCGAGCGGATCGTCGACGTGCTCGAGACGGACCACCGCCACACCGACGCCCCCTTCCTGCCCGAGCCGGCGCAGCGGCGGCGCCTGCCCGACGGTCCGCTCCCCCTCTCCGTGCGCGACCTGTCCTTCGCCTACGCCCACGACCGGGTCCTCGACGGGGTCGGCTTCGACGTCGAGCCCGGCTCGGTGGTCGCCGTGGTGGGCCCCACCGGCAGCGGGAAGTCGACGCTGTGCAACCTGCTCGCCGGCCTCGCCCGCCCGACGGAGGGCGAGATCCGCCTCGGCGATGTCCCCCTCGCCCTGGCCGACCCGCGCGACCTGCGGGCCGCCGTCGCGCTGGTGTTCCAGGAGACGTTCCTGTTCGCCGACACGGTGCTCGAGAACCTGACGCTCGGCCAGCCCGTCGACGCCGACCGCCTGCAGTGGGCGATCGACATCGCCCAGGCCGGCTACGTCGACGACCTCGCCCAGGGCCGGCGCACGGTCGTGGGCGAGCGGGGTGTGACGCTCTCCGGTGGCCAGCGCCAGCGGCTCGCCCTGGCCCGGGCGCTGCTGCGCCACCCGCGCCTGCTGCTGCTCGACGACGCCACGTCGGCCATCGACCCGGTGGTCGAGCAGCGGATCCTCGACGGCCTGCGCGCCGAGCTCGACACCACGACGCTGGTCGTCGCCCACCGGGTGGCCACCATCCGCCTGGCCGACCGGGTGCTGTTCCTCGACGGCGGGCGGGTCGTGGCCGAGGGCACGCACGAGGAGCTGCTGGCCCGCGAGCCGCAGTACGTGGCCCTGGTCCGGGCCTACGAGGCCGCCGGCGAGCAGGAGGTGGAGGCGTGACCCAGCTGGACGGCGCCGTCGCCGTGCTCAAGCGGGGCCTCGCCGCCACGCCGGAGCTGAAGGCCGGCGTCGCGTTCACCATCGGCATGGCCGTGTCGAGCGGCGCCGGCCGCCTCGCCGTGCCGGTCCTCATCCAGCAGATCCTCGACCGCGGCGTGCTCGGCGACGGCGGCTTCGAACCGGGCTTCGTGTACCCGGCGTGCGCCGTGGCCGTCGTGGTCATCGCCGGGCTGTTCCTGCTCGCCCGGGCCACCTACCTGCGCCTCATCCGGACCGCCGAAGACGCCCTGTTCGCCCTGCGGGTCCGCACGTTCGACCACATCCACCGCCTGTCGATCGCCGACCACACGGACTCGCGGCGTGGCGAGCTGGTGGCCCGGGTCACCTCCGACATCGAGACCCTCGCCCAGTTCACCCAGTGGGGGGCGATCGCCTGGATCGTCAACAGCTCGGTGATCCTCGGGACCCTGCTGGTGATGCTCGCCTACTCCTGGCAGCTCACGCTCGTGGTGCTGGTCTGCTTCGTGCCGCTCATCCCCATCATGCGGGTGCTGCAGCGGCGCCAGCTCGCCGCCTACGACGAGGTTCGCACCACCGTCGGCTCGACGATGGCCGAGGTGTCCGAGGCCGTCACCGGCTCCGCCGTCGTGCGGGCCTACGGCCTCGAGGACCGCACCCGCGGACGCCTGCGCCGAGCGATGACCGACCAGTACCGGGCCCACCTGCGGGCCGGGCTCTTCTTCGCCCTGCTGTTCCCGCTCGGCGACGTGTTCGGGTCGTTCGCCCTCGCCGGCGTGACGGTGATCGGCGCCATCCACGGCGACACCCTCGGCGTGTCGGCGGGCGAGCTCGTCGCCTTCCTGTTCCTCGTCAACCTGCTGCTCACGCCGGTGTCGGAGCTGTCGGAGGTCTTCGACCAGACCCAGACCGCCATCGCCGGCTGGCGCAAGATCCTCGGCATCCTCGACCTCCCCGTGGAGGTGGAGGACGCCGACCCCGGCGTCGACCTGCCCGAGGGCCCGCTCGGCATCGAGGTGCGGGGCGTCTCCTTCGCCTACCGCAGCGGCCCGCCGGTGCTGCACCACGTCGACGTCCGCATCCCCGCCGGCACCAACGTGGCCGTCGTCGGCGAGACCGGCTCGGGCAAGTCGACGCTCGCCAAGCTGCTGTGCCGCCTGGCCGACCCCACCGAGGGCTCCGTGCGCATCGGCGGCGTCGACCTGCGCACGGTGGGCGGCGCGGCCCGCCGCCGGCACCTGCGCATGGTCCCCCAGGACGGCTTCCTCTTCGACGACACCATCGCCGCCAACGTGGCGCTCGGCGGCCCGCCCGGCACCGGACCCGCCGACGTCGAGGGCGCCTTCGAGGCCCTCGGCCTCGGCGACTGGGTGCGGGGCATGCCCCAGGGCGTGGAGACCGCGGTCGGCGAGCGGGGCACCAACCTCTCGGTCGGCGAGCGCCAGCTCGTCGCCCTCGCCCGCGCCCAGCTCGCCGAGCCCGGCGTGCTCGTGCTCGACGAGGCCACCAGCGCCATCGACCCCGAGACCGAGCAGGCCCTGGCCGGCGCCCTCGCCCGGCTCTCGGCCGGGCGGACCGTGGTGAGCATCGCCCACCGCCTGTCCACCGCTGAGCAGGCCGACCTGGTGCTCGTGTTCGAGCGGGGCCGGCTGGTCGAGCAGGGCCACCACGACGAGCTGGTCGGCGCCGGCGGCACCTACGCCCGCATGCACCGGTCGTGGGTCGGGGCCACCCGCGAGCGCGATGCCGGCGAGGGCGTCCCGGTCTGAGCTCCGGACGTAGGGTCCGCCCCATGTCGGGGTCCGATCGCCAGCCGCTCGTCACCGCCACGCCCGAGTGGGCCGCCCTCGTCGAGCACCACCGGGCGGTGTCCGACCTCCACCTGCGCCAGCTCTTCGCCGACGACCCCGACCGGGGCGAGCGGCTGGTCGTCGCGGCGGGCGACCTGCACCTCGACCTGTCGAAGCACCGGGTCACCGACGAGACGCTCCGGCTCCTCGTCCGCCTGGCCGAGGCCCGGGACGTGCCGGGCCGCTTCGCCGCCATGTTCCGCGGCGACCACCTCAACACGACCGAGGACCGAGCCGTCCTCCACACCGCCCTGCGCCGGCAGCGAGGCGACCGGCTCGAGGTCGACGGCGTCGACGTCGTCGCCGAGGTCCACGACGTCCTCGACCGCATGTCCGCCTTCGCCGCTCGGGTCCGGTCCGGCGACTGGGTCGGCTCCACCGGGCGCCCGATGCGCCACGTGGTCAACATCGGCATCGGCGGCTCCGATCTCGGGCCGGCGATGGCGGCCACGGCGCTGCGGCGCTGGGTGCGCGAGGACCTCGACCTGCGCTTCGTGTCCAACGTCGACGGCGACGACCTGGCGTGGGCGCTGCGCCACGTCGACCCCGAGACCATCCTGTTCGTGATCGCCTCGAAGACGTTCACGACCCTCGAGACCCTCACCAACGCCGAGCACGCCAAGGCCTGGCTCACCGAGCGGCTCGGCCCCGAGGTGCGCATCGACCGCCACTTCGTCGCCCTGTCGACCAACGCCGCCGCCGTCGAGGCGTTCGGCATCGACACCCAGAACATGTTCGGGTTCTGGGACTGGGTGGGCGGCCGCTACTCCGTCGACTCCGCCATCGGCCTGTCGCTGATGATCGGCATCGGCCCGCAGGCCTTCGGCGAGCTGCTCGACGGCTTCCGCGCCATCGACGACCACGTCCGGGAGGCGCCGCTCGAGGCCAACGCCCCCGTCCTCATGGCCCTGCTCGGCCTCTGGTACCGGAACCTGTTCGGCGCGGCCACGCAGGCGGTGCTCCCCTACAGCGACGTCCTCGCCCGCTTCCCCGCCTACCTGCAGCAGCTGGAGATGGAGTCGAACGGCAAGCGGGTGACGCTCGACGGCACGCCGGTCGACCATGACACCGGCGCCATCGTCTGGGGCGAGCCCGGCACCAACGGCCAGCACGCCTTCTACCAGCTGCTCCACCAGGGCACGTCGCTGGTGCCGTGCGACCTCATCGGCTTCGCCCGGCCCACCGAGGAGTGGCTGGAGAGCGACCACCACGACCTGCTGACCGCCAACCTGCTCGCCCAGGCCGAGGCGCTGGCGTTCGGGCGCACCGCCGAGGAGGTGGCGGCCGCCGGCGTGGCGCCGGAGCTGGTGCCCCACCGCACCTTCCCGGGCAACGTGCCGTCGACGACGATCCTGGCGCCCCGGCTCACGCCGTCGGTGCTCGGCCAGCTCATCGCCCTCTACGAGCACAAGGTCGCGGCCCAGGGCTTCCTGTGGGGCATCAACAGCTTCGACCAGTGGGGCGTCGAGCTGGGCAAGCAGCTCGCCACGACCATCGCCGCCGAGATCGCCGCCGGCTCCGACGGCGACCACGACTCCAGCACCACGGCGCTGCTGCGCCGCTACCGCGAGCTACGAGGCTGAGTCGGCCTCGCCGGCGTCGGTCTCGGCGGGCTCGGTCTCGTCGGTCTCGGCCGGCTCGTCGGCCTGGCCGCCGAGCGAGTCGAGGAAGCGCACCAGCACCTCGTTGAACTCCACCGGGTTCTCGAGGTTGGGCAGGTGCGAGCTGTCCTTGACCACCACGAGCTCGCCGTCGGCGACGAGGCGGGTGATGAGCGTGGACTCCGACAGCGGGGTGACGCGGTCGAGCTCGCCGGCCACCACCAGCGTCTTGCGGGGCATGCCGCGGAGGGCGCCCATGGCGTCGGGGCGCTTCTTCATGGCCTCGAGGGCGGCGATCCAGCCCTCGGGGAGGTTGTGCTGCATGAGGGCGAGCACGTACTCGACCAGCTCGGGCCGGTCGAGCGACGCCTGCGACAGCAGGCCCTCGACCATGCCCTTGGCCACGGTCGCCAGGTCCTCGCCGCCCTCGAGCGCCTGCTGCTGCTGCGTGCGGCGCTCCCAGGTGTCGACGTCGTCGGACTTGGACCGGGTGGCCACGAGCACGAGCGGGCCCAGCTTGTCGAGGTGGCGACGGATCAGCTCGAAGGCCAGGTAGCCGCCCATCGACGCCGCCACGACCACCGGCTGCTCGAGCCCGAGCTCGTCGAAGACCCCGGCGACCAGGTCGGCCCAGCCGTCCATGGTGGCGGCCTTGGGGTCGGCCGGGGCCGGGCTGCTGCCGAATCCGGGCAGATCGATGCCGATCACTCGGCGGTCGGCCTCGAGCGCGGCGTACTGGTACTCCCACATCGCCGCGTTGAACGGGAAGGCGTGGAGGAACACCACCGGCTGACCGTTCCCACGGTCGACCACGTGCAGCTCTTGGCCGGCGACGGTCACGGTGGTCATGTGGTCCTCCGAGGGGGTTCGCGGGCGCTGGTCCGAGTGTCGCCGTTGCCCGGGGCGCCTCGCAAACCCGCTGCCCAGCGTGCGCGAACCGGCGCCCGGGGTGCGCCAGACTGGGCCCGGATGGGGGCGCACCTGCGGATCGATCCCAAGCTGCCGGCGCCCTTCCAGCGCCTGCGAGCCGCGGCGTGGGCGTCGAACTTCGGCGACGGCGTGCGCAACGCCGCCCTGCCCCTCGTCGCCTTCGGCATCGACGGCTCCGCCACCACCGTCGCCCTGGTCGCCGCCGCCGGCACGCTGCCCTTCGCCGTGCTCGGCCTGCCGGCCGGGACGATGGCCGACCGCCGACGCCGGGTGCCGCTTATCGCGTCCGCCCACCTCTTCCGCTTCGTGGTCGTCGGCGGCCTGGCCGCGGCCGTGCTCGCCGGCGCCGAGACCGTGCCCGTCCTGGTCGGCGCCGCCTTCCTGCTCGGCTGCGGCGAGGCGGTGGCCGACTCCGCCAGCCCGGCGCTGCTCCCCGACCTGGTCGACGACCACCGCCTCGAGGAGGCCAACGGCGAGCTGGAGACGGCCGAGCTCGTGGCCAACGACCTCGTCGGCCCGAGCGCCGGCGGCGCGCTCACCGCGCTCGCCCAGGCCGCCCCGTTCGTCGTCGACGCCGCCTCGTTCCTGGTCGCCGGCGCGCTCGTGCGCACGGTCGACGTCGAGGAGTCCCACACCCGCGAGCCCACCACCACCGGCTGGTGGGCCGACCTGCGCGAGGGCGCCCGCATCTCCTGGACGAACCCGGTGCTGCGCAGCACCGGCGCCCTCGTCGTCCTCCTGCAGCTGGGCAGCATCGCCGCCATCGCCCCGATCGTCGCCTACGTGACCGGCGACCTCGGCCTGTCGGCCACGGGCTACGGCCTGTTCCTGAGCATCGGCTCGCTCGGCGGCCTCCTCGGCGCCCGGTCGGTGAAGGGGCTCGTGCGCCGGCACCGGCCCTTCCCCGTCCTGCTCGGCGCCCTGGTCGCCACCACCGTGGCCTACCTGCTCATGGCGGTGCCGTCGCTGCCCGTCGTGGCGTTCGGCTTCGCGCTCTCGTTCGCCGCCGTGGTGGTGGGCCGCATCGTCGTCGTCACCGCCCGCCAGCGCAGCGTCCCCAGCCGCCTGCTGGGCCGGGCCCAGGGCGCCATCCGGTCGCTGCTGTGGGCCTCGGCCACGGCCGGCGCCCTGCTCGGAGGCGCGGTGAGCGACGGGCTCGGCACCCAGGCCCCGTTCCTGCTCGCCGCCGTCCTCACGGTCGTCGCCATGGCGCTCACCGTCCCGTCTCTCAAGCGGGTCCTGTAGGGCGCTACGGGCCGGGGGGAGGCTGGAAACTGGCAGCGGCTGCGTACCGAGGCCACGGG
>JBKHXT010000069.1:0-6053 GCA_046565885.1 Acidimicrobiia bacterium | reverse complement strand
CTTCTTCTCCTTGAGCTCCACCTCGGTGGCGGCGCCGACCTTGAGCACGGCCACGCCACCCGACAGCTTGGCGAGGCGCTCCTGGAGCTTCTCGCGGTCGTAGTCGGAGTCGGTGTTCTCGATCTCGTTCTTGATCTGCTGGATGCGGCCCTGCAGGTCGGCGTCCTCGCCACCGCCGTCGACGATGGTGGTCTCGTCCTTGGTGACGACGACCTTGGCGGCGGTGCCGAGCAGGTCGAGGGTGGTGTTCTCGAGCTTCAGGCCGATCTCCTCGGAGATGACCTGGCCGCCCGTGAGGATGGCCATGTCCTGCAGCATCGCCTTGCGGCGCTCGCCGAAGCCGGGGGCCTTGACGGCGACGGCCTTGAAGGTGCCGCGGATCTTGTTGACCACGAGGGTGGCCAGGGCCTCGCCCTCGATGTCCTCGGCGATGATCACCAGCGGCTTGCCCGACTGCATGACCTTCTCGAGCACCGGCAGCAGGTCGCGCACGGCGGAGATCTTCGAGGAGACGAGCAGGAGGTAGGGGTCGTCGAGGACGGCCTCCATGCGCTCCTGGTCGGTTACGAAGTACGGGGAGATGTAGCCCTTGTCGAAGCGCATGCCCTCGACGAGATCCATGTCCATGCCGAAGGTCTGGCTCTCCTCGACGGTGATGACGCCGTCCTTGCCGACCTTGTCGATGGCCTCGGAGATCATCTTGCCGATCTCCTCGTCGGCCGCCGAGATGGCGGCGACCTGGGCGATCTGGTCCTTGCCCTCGACCTCGTTGGCCAGGTCCTTGATGGAGGCGACGGCGGCCTCGACGGCCTGCTCGATGCCCCGCTTGAGCGACATCGGGTTGGCGCCGGCGGCGACGTTGCGCAGGCCCTCGCGGACCATCGACCAGGCGAGCACGGTGGCGGTGGTGGTGCCGTCACCCGCGACGTCGTCGGTCTTCTTGGCGACCTCCTTGACCAGCTCGGCCCCGATCTTCTCGT
This sequence comes from Acidimicrobiia bacterium, assembly GCA_046565885.1. Lineage (GTDB taxonomy): Bacteria > Actinomycetota > Acidimicrobiia > Acidimicrobiales > Salinilacustritrichaceae > Salinilacustrithrix. Next base: position 5,073 of record JBKHXT010000069.1, on the reverse strand, counting down.
ACGGGTCCTCGAGGTCGATCTCCTTGGCGATGGAGACGCCGTCGTTGGTGATCGTGGGGGCGCCCCACTTCTTGTCGAGCACGACGTTGCGGCCCTTGGGCCCGAGCGTGACCCGGACGGCATCGGCGAGCTTGTTCATGCCCGCCTCGAGCGAGCGACGGGCCTCGCTGTCGAACGCGATCATCTTGGCCATGGGTTGACCTTCCTCCTGCGGAGCGAGTTAGCAGTCCTGGACAGAGACTGCTAACAGCCAACCACGTTCGGTTAGCAGTCGCAACCCGTGACTGCTAGCGGGGTCCGCTCAGCCGCCGGCGACGGCGGGGATGATGGCGACGGTCTCGCCGTCGGGCACCTGGGTGTCGAGGCCGTCCATGAACCGCACGTCGTCGTCGGCCACGAACACGTTCACGAACTTGCGAAGGCCGCCCTGGTCGTCGAGGAGGCGGTCGGCGAAGCCCGGGTGCTCGGCGTCGAGGTTCTTCAGCACCTCGCCCACGGTCTGGCCCTCGACGGCCACCTCGGACTTGCCGCCGGCGAGGGGGCGCAGCGTGGTGGGGATGCGGACGGTGACGCTCATGTCGGCGGAGTTCCTCGGGTTCGGGGGCACGGGTCGCCGGCCGTTTCCGGCGCTCGACCGATGCTAACGAGCGGGGCCGGGCGGGCATTCCTCCGCCGGCGCGCGACACTCGCCGGCGTGGCGCCCCTCCTCCGCACGTCCCACCGCGACCTCGACCCGGTGCGGGTGGCGGCGGCCAAGGACGGGCGCACGGTGGCGGTGTGCCTTCCCGCTCGCGACGAGGAGGCCACCGTCGGGACGATCGTCGAGACGATCCGCCGCGACCTGCGCGACGAGGTGCCCCTGATCGACGAGCTGGTCGTGGTCGACGACCACTCCGACGACGCCACCGCCGACGCGGCGCGGGCCGCCGGCGCGCGGGTGGTCGACGCCCGCTCGACGCTGCCCGACGTGACCGGCGCCGGGAAGGGCGCCGCGCTGTGGCGGTCGCTGCACGAGACGACCAGCGACCTGGTGGTCTGGGTCGACGCCGACATCACCGAGTTCTCCTCGCACTTCGTCACCGCCCTCGTCGGCACGCTGGTCGAGCACCCCGAGGTGTCGTTCGTGAAGGGCGCCTACGACCGGCCGCTGGTCGAGGGCGAGGGCGGCGGCCGGGTCACCGAGCTGGTCGCCCGCCCCGTGCTGGCCATGCTCTTCCCCGAGCTCACCGGCGTCCGCCAGCCCCTGGCCGGCGAGTACGGCGGCCGCCGCGACCTGCTCGAGCGGCTCCCCTTCGTGCAGGGCTACGGGGTCGACATCGCCCTGCTCATCGACGCCCACCGCACCGTCGGCACGGCCGGGCTGGCCGAGGTGGACCTGGGGGTGCGCCGGCACCGCAACCGCACCATCGGCCAGCTCGGCCCCCAGGCCGCCGAGGTCCTCCGGGCGGCGCTCGTGCGGGCCGGCGTGCACCTGGACGAGGCGCCGCTCACGCTGCGGCGCCCGGGGCTCGAGCCCCTGCAGGTCGCCCACGACGAGCTGCCGCCGCTCGTCGAGCTGGCGTCCTACGCCCGCTCCGGCTGATCGTCGGCGCCGGCGCGCGCCACGACGCCGCCCTCGGCCTCCTCCGGCGGGAGGTCGTGGCGGTCGACCTGGCCGGGCACGGCGATCTCGTCGTTCACGTAGTCGTCGAGGGGTTCGAGGACGCCGTGGCCACCGACCGGCGGGCCCGAGTCGCGGGCGATGACCTCCTCGACCGGCAGCTCGAGCACGTACACCGACCACAGGTGGCCGAGCACGACCTTCAAGGTGGCGGTGAGGGGCACGGCGAGCAGGAGGCCGAAGAAGCCCCCGAGGGTGCCGCCGGCCAGCAGGGCCAGCATCACCGCCGCCGGGTGCAGGCTCACCGTGCGCTGCATGACCATCGGGCTGATGAAGTGGTTGTCGATCTGCTGGGCGCCGGCCATGATCGCCGCCACCCACAGGGCGGTGCCGATGTCGCGCGTGGTGAGGGCGATGATGATCCCGGGCACCGCGCCCACCCACGGGCCGATGAGCGGGACGAGGTTGAACGCCCCGGCGATCATCCCCACGATCAGCCAGAACGGCAGGTCGATGATGGCCAGGCCGACGCTGACCATGATCCCGACGATGATCGCCACCAGCAGCTGGCCCCGGAAGAAGCCGCCGATGGCGACGTTGAGGCGGTGCGCCACGTGCAGCACCTGGTCCGAGGACCGGCCGGGGATGAGCCGGCGGGCGACCTCGCCGACGTGCGGGAGGTCGATGAGCAGGTAGAAGGCGAGGATCGGGCCGAGCACGAAGATGAGCCCGACCTCGAAGATCCGTCCGCCGATCTCGCGCACCGTCGTCAGCCGCTCGGCGATGCCCTGCTCCTCCGGGAAGCGCTCGCGGGCGTCCTGGGCGACCCGGTCGAGGTCGGCGGCCAGCACCGGCTCGTCGTTGGCCTCGAGCTCCTCGGCGGCCCGCTCGACGATCCGGTCGAACTCCTCGGTCTGGGCAGTCTCGCCGCCGTTGCCGAACTGGTCACGCAGGTCCTCGACGTCGGGCACCTCGATGATCCAGTCGTCCTCGATCGAGCGCTGCGAGAGGTCGTCGAGCCAGTCCTCCATGTCGGCCCGCAGCTCGGGCCACTGGTCGGCGAGCTCCTCGGCCTGCTGGCTCACGAGCGGCGCGACCAGGAACCCGAGCAGCACGAGGAGGCCGATGAACCCGAGGTAGCTGAGCCCGGTGCCGGCCACCCGGGGCACCCCCCGCCGGTGCAGGCCGGTCACGATGGGGTTGAGCAGGAACACGATGGCGCCGGCCAGCACCAGGGGCGGGAACACGACCCGCACCTGCCAGGCCAGCCAGAGCAGGACGGCGAGCGCGGCGCCGATGCCGAGCAGTCCCCAGGCCGCACGCCCGGCGACGATGAAGCGCTCCGACATCGACCGCACGGTACCGAACCCCCGGGGGGCTCGGCGTCAGCCCCGGCGGGCCGCCAGCACGGTGCGGCAGGCGGCTTCGACGCACGCTGCGGTGTCGTCGAGCGCCCGCTCGCGACCGAAGCGCTCGACGAGGGACACGACCTCCACCACGCCGCTGGTCGACAGCGCCCGCCGCACCTCGTCGGAGTCGACCTCCTCCCCGACGACGGCCACCACCGGGACGTCGAGGTCGGCGGCCATCTCGGCGACGCCGCCCACGACCTTGCCCTCGAAGGAGGCCTCGTCGAGGAAGCCCTCGCCGGTGATCACCAGGTCGGCGCCCTCGATCGCCTGGTCGAGCTCGACCTCCTCGGCCACGAGGGCGAAGCCGTCGAGCAGCTGGGCGCCGATGGCGGCGAGGCCGCCGGCCAGCCCACCGGCGGCGCCGGCGCCGGGCAGGGTGGTGACGTCGACGCCGTGGTCCTCCCGGTAGACGTCGGCGAGGCGGGCGAGGCGGTTGGCGAGCAGGCGCACCTGGGCGCGAGACGCCCCCTTCTGCGGCCCGAACACGTCGGCGGCGTCGAGGAAGGGCGTGCGCACGTCGCAGGCGACGAGCAGGTCGACGCCGCGCAGGCGCTGGTGCGGTCGCAGCGCCCGGAGGGCACCGAGGCCGCCGTCGGTGGTGGCCGAGCCGCCGAGGCCGACGATGACCCGCGTCGCCCCCGCCTCGACCGCGCTCTGGATCAGCTCGCCGGTGCCGTGGGTGTCGGCGGCGATCGGGTCGTTGCCCTCGGCGCCGCCGACGAGCGCCAGCCCCGAGGCCCGCGCCATCTCGATGACCGCCCGGTCGCGGTCCTGGCGCCAGCCGGCCTCGACCGGGTCGCCGAGCGGCCCGGTGACCACCGTGGTGCGGTTCGGGCCGCCCAGCACCTCGAGCAGCCCGTCGCCGCCGTCGGCCACCGGCACCTCGTCGCAGCGCCAGCCCTCGGCGCGCGCGGCGCGGCCCACGGCCGCCGCCACCTCGGCGGCGGTGGCGGTGCCACGGAACTTGTCGGGGGCGGCGACGACGCGCACCGCCCCAGCCTGGCACCCATCCAGAACGGTCAGGGAGCGCCGTCGGCGAGGGGGCGCAGGGCGGCGACGACGGCCTCGGGGCCGTCGAGGAACAGGTCGGCGGCCTCGGCCATGTCGGGGTGCAGCTCGTCGGAGCTGATCGCGACCTTGCACGTGCGGACGCCCTCGGCGGCGAGGCGGTCGAGGGCGGCGAAGGCGGGGAGGTCGCCGACGTCGTCACCGAGGTAGACGACGGTCCGGCAGCCCTCGCTCAGGTCGACGACCGAGCTGCCCTTGTCGACCGCGATCGGGGGGTGCAGCTCGACCGAGCGCTTCGCCGGCCGCAGCTCGAGGCCGCTGCGGGCGCCGGCCCGACCGGCCCAGACCAGCACCTCGTCCTCGGCGTCGGGCGCCTCGCGGTAGTGCACGGTGAGCGACAGGCCTTTGGGCTCCACGAGCACGCCGGCGGGCAGCTCGGCGGACCCGGCCTCGGCCACCTCGGCGACCACCGACCGCCAGCCCTCGGCGTCGGGGTGGTCGGCCAGCTCGCCGGCGACGCGCGTCTCGAGCCCGTAGAGCCCGGACAGGTCGACGTCGGGGCCGACCCGCTCGAGCAGGAACGCCCGCGGACGGCCGCTCACGACCGCCACGCGCCGGAACCGGCCGACCAGCGCGTCGAGCAGCTCGACGGCCCCGTCGACGGCCGCTGCCGAGGCCGGGTCGTCGACGATCGGGGCGAGGGTGCCGTCGAAGTCGAAGAACAGCGCCGTCGTCGACGGGTCGTCGCGCACCAGCTGGCGCAGCTGCTCGGCGGGGTCGGTCGCTGCGGGCACGGGCCGGGACCGTACCCGCGCCCCGGCTCTGCCACACTCGCCCGGTGCCCTCCCTCGTTCGACGCGGACCGGGCCGCGCCGCCCTCGCCGCCGTGCTCGCCCTGGGCCTGGCGGCCTGCGAGGAGCACACGGTGGCCGTGCGCTTCGAGCCCGAGGTGGGCGACGTCTACCGCTTCCGCGCCGAGGTGGAGACCGAGGTCCGGCGCCGCCTCGACGGCGACGTCACCGCCGACACCGACCGGGCCACCCTGGAGGCGAC
>JBKHXT010000068.1:0-3319 GCA_046565885.1 Acidimicrobiia bacterium | reverse complement strand
CCGGACGGCATGCAGCGCCACCTGCCGTCCACGACGTTCGGGCCGGAGCACTCCGAGCGGCTCGCCGCCTTCCTCGACCACGTCGACGTGGTCGTCACGCTGCACGGCTACGGGCGCCGCGGCATGTTCCGCACCCTGCTGCTCGGCGGCCGCAACCGCGACCTGGCCGCCACCGTCGCCGCCTCGCTGCGGGCGCACCTCCCCGCCTACGAGGTGGTCGACGACCTCGACGCCATCCCGCGCGAGCTGCGCGGCCTGCACCGCCGCAACCCCGTGAACCTGCCCCGCCACGCCGGCGTGCAGATCGAGCTCCCTCCGCGCGTCCGGGGCAACGGCCCGTTCTGGACCTCGTGGGACGGCGGCTTCCCCACCCCGCACACCGAGCGCCTCATCGACGGCCTCGAGGAGGCGATCCACCGGTTCTCTCCACGCGATGCGACGGTGGTGCGACCGATCGCGTGAAGGGAACGGGTCAGGGGGCGAGGCGCTCCCGCACCCAGGTGTCGCCGTCGCGGCGGTAGCGCACCCGGTCGTGGAGCCGGCCGGGGCGGCCCTGCCAGAACTCCCAGGCGTCGGGGACGATCCGGAACCCGCCCCAGTGCGGCGGCCTCGGCACCTCGTCGTCGAAGCGGGCGGCGGCCGCGGCCAGCCACGCCTCGAGCTGCTCGCGGCTCTCGACCACCTGCGACTGCGGCGACGCCCACGCCCCGAGCTGGGAGTCGCGGGGCCGGGATGCGAAGTAGGCGTCGGAGGCCTCGACGTCGACCTTCTCGACCGTGCCCCGAACCCGCACCTGGCGGTGCACGGGCATCCACAGGAACAGCGCCTCGACCCGAGGCCGGGCCTCGATGGCCTTGGCCTTCGCGCTCTCGTAGTTCGTGTAGAAGGTCAGCCCGGCGTGGTCGATGCCGCGCAGCAGCACGGTGCGCACGCTCGGGTCGCCGTCGGGCTGGACGGTGGCCACGACCATGGCGTTGGGCTCGTCGAGCGACCCGGCGACGGCGTCGAACCAATGGCCGAACTGCACCAGCGGATCGGGGTCGGCGTCGGCCACGTCGAAGCCCTCGGCCTCGTACTGGGTGCGGCGGCGGGCGAGGTCCTCCAGGTCCACGCGCCCTGTCTACCGGCGGCCCGCGCCGAGCGCCCGGCAGGGGTTCTGGCACGCGGAGCGACGGGGCACGGACGCCTCCATGAACGTCGTCGCCCAGCTCCTGGAAGCCCGCACCGACGAACGGGGGGTCGACCACGCCGCCCTGGCCCTCGCCATCGACGCCATGTACGACGTCGTCGCCGCCACCACCGCCTGCGCCGACGCCTGCCTCTCCGAGCACACCGCCGGCGACCGCAGCGACTGCATCCGGGCCTGCGCCGACGCCGCCGACGTGGCCGCCACCCTCGCCCGGGTCCTGGCCCGCAGCGGCCCGACCGTGCAGGGCTCGCAGGCGCTGGTGAGCGCTGCGGCGAAGATGCTGGCCGAGTGCGGGGCCATCTGCGCCGAGCACGCGCAGCACGACAAGACCTGCCGCATCACGGCCGACATCACCAGCCGAGGTCAACAGGCGCTGGCGTCCCTCGAGGCCGCCATCGCCGCGGTCGAGGTGTAGGGCTGCCCGTCCCTCGCCTCGTGCCCCCGGCCGCTCCGGCGGCCGGGGGCCTACGTCGCGCGCTGCTGCCGCGGCCGCTCGCTCCGCTCGCCGGCCTGACCTGAGCGGCGCTGGCGCTTCCTCCGCTCAGGGGTCGGCGCAGACCGCGTCGCGGACCGCCCACAGGACGTCGGGGTCGGCCAGCGCCTCGGTGCCGCGCACCTCGCGCCCGTTGACGGCGTCGGCCACCGCCAGCTCGACCAGCTTCCCCGACCGGGTGCGGGGCAGGTCGGCCACGGCGACGATGCGCCGGGGCACGTGCCGGGGCGAGCACGACGTGCGCACGACCTCGGCGATGCGGGCCCGCAGCTCGTCGTCCAGCTCGACGCCGGCGTCGAGGACGACCAGCAGCACGATGCGCACGTCGGTGCCGCCGTCGACCTCCTCGCCGAACACCAGCGACTCGGCCACGCCGTCGATGCCCTCGACCGCCCGGTAGATCTCGGCCGTGCCGATGCGCACGCCGCCGGGGTTGAGGGTCGTGTCGCTGCGGCCGTGGATCACCACGCCGCCGTGCTCGGTCCAGGAGGCGAAGTCGCCGTGGTGCCAGACGCCGAAGCCGTCACGGGCATCGCCGAAGCGGTCGAAGTACGCCTTGCGGTAGCGCTCGCCGTCCGGGTCGGCCCAGAAGCCGAGCGGCTGGCTCGGGAACGGCCGGGTGCAGACCAGCTCGCCCCGCTCCCCCGGCGGCAGCGGCTCGCCGCCCTCCGACCACACGTCCACGGCCATGCCGAGCCCCGGGCGCTGGATCTCGCCGGCGTGCACGGGCGACGTCGGGTCGCCGAGCACGAAGCAGCCGCACAGGTCGGTGCCGCCGCTGATGGACGCCAGGTGCAGGTCGGCCTTCACGTGCTCGTACACCCAGGCGAAGCGCTCGGGGCTGAGCGGCGAGCCGGTCGAGGCCAGGGTCCGGAGCGAGATGAGGTCGTGGTGCTCAGCGGGCGCGTAGCCCTGGTTGGCGATGGCGTCGAGGTACTTGGCGCCGACGCCGAGCAGGTCGACGCCGTGCTCGTCGACCAGGTCCCACAGCCGACCCGGGCTCGGGTGGGCGACGTTGCCGTCGACGGCCACGATCGTGACGCCCGACGCCAGCGCTGACACCAGCCAGTTCCACATCATCCAGCCGCACGTCGTGACGTAGAGCAGCCGGTCGCCGGCCGACAGGTCGCTGTGGAGCTGGTGCTCCTTGGCGTGCTGCAGCAGCACCCGCCCCGTGGCGTGGACGATGCACTTCGGCTTGCCGGTCGTCCCGCTCGAGTAGAGGACGTACCAGGGGTGGTGGAAGCTGCGCCGGTCGAGCGGCGCCGCCGCGCCCCGGTGCGGCGCGAGGAACGCCTCCCAGTCGTCGCCGAGCACGACGGTGCGGCGCAGCGTGGGCAGGCCGGCGACGATCTCGGCCCGGGCGTCCCGACGGTCGAAGGTGCGGCCGCCGTAGTCGTAGGCGTCGACGGCGAAGAGCACGGTGGGCTCGATCTGGCCGAAGCGGTCGAGGACGCCGCCGGCGCCGAAGTCGGGGCTGGTCGAGGAGAAGACGGCGCCGAGGGCCGCGGCCCCGAGCATCGCCACGACCACCTCGATGCCGTTCGGCAGCCACGCCACCACCCGGTCGCCCTCGCCGACGCCCTCGGCCGCCAGGGCGGCGGCCATGGCCCCGACCTCGACGGCCAGCTCGTCCC
>JBKHXT010000067.1:0-5236 GCA_046565885.1 Acidimicrobiia bacterium | reverse complement strand
GGACCTCGTGGCGGTCAGCAGCGACGAAGGAGAACTGGCCGCCTGCTGCATCGCGTGGTTCGACCCTTCAACCGGCGTCTGCGAGATCGAACCCCTCGGTGTCGTCCCCGAGCACCGTCGCCACGGGCTCGCCATCGCCCTGTGCCTGGAGGTGGCGAGCCTCGTCGCTGATCGCGGTGGCACCTCCGTGTACATCAACGCGCAACCGGAACCCGGCTACGTCGCCTCCACGGCGGCGTACTTCGCTGCAGGGTTCGAGCACGTCGAGCGGGCGACGACCTACGCCGCGCCAGACTCCCGGTAGGTCGACACGTCGCGATCCCTCGGTTGCGGTGCGCCTACTCACTCGATGTGGATCGCTGGCGGCCCGTCGGTGGGGACCGGTCGGCGCGCACCGGTGGCGTGGCTGCCACGATCGAGTCCGATGACGGACCTCGGTCGCATCTCGTTCCGCCCGCTCCAGCGCTCGGACTTCCCCGCGGTGGCGGCGTGGTTCGAGCAGCCGCACATCGCGCGTTGGTGGCACGAGAGCAGCGACCTCGATGACATCGAGGCGAAGTACGGGCCGCGAGTCGATGGCGGTGACCCGACCCGGATGTGGATCGTCGAGATCGACTGGGAGGCCGCCGGTCTCGCGCAGCACTACCGCCACGAGGACTACCCGGATCACGACGAGGCAGTCGGCGTCGAGCACGCGGTCGGCATCGACTACCTGCTCGCCGAGGAGTTCGTCGGCCGCGGGCTCGGTCCGGTCGTGCTCGGGGACTTCGCCCGCCTCGCCCTCGACGGGACGCCGGGTGCAGAGCGCTGCGTCGCGACGCCGGCCCAGGCCAACCGAGCGTCGTGGACCGCTCTCGAGCGGGCCGGGTTCCGGCGGCGGGGAGCGTGCCGTCCGCCTGATGAACCGATCGCCTGGATGTACGTCCTCGACCGGGCTTCTCCCTGAGCGCCTCCGACCTAGCCGCGCCGGTTCCCCGTCAGCGGGTCCGGAGCACGAGGGGGAGGACGGGGCCGGTGCCGGCCTCCTGCAGGACGTGGGCCGCGACGGTGAGGGTCCAGCGGGAGTCGCACTCGTCGTCGACGAGCAGGACGGGTCCGTCGAGCGCCGAGCCGTCGGGCAGCGCCGCCGGGTCGACCACCAACCGCCCCCACACGTTCGCGACCTGGTGGGCGGAGTTCGCCTGGTCGGCCTGGAACCCGGCGTCGCCGTCGCGGACCAGCGCCGGGTGGACCGGCAGCTTCCCGAGCTGCGACAGACCGGAGCAGAGCCGGTCGACCAGGCCCTGGCGGCGGCGGGACGGCACCGGGCAGATCCAGGTGGGGCGGGCGTCCCAGTCCCAGCGCTTCAGGACGCCGGCCACGGCCCGGACCATGTCCTCGTGGAGGAGGCGGTCGCCGGCGAGGACCTCGTCGATGACCGGGCCCCAGCCGCCGTCGCCGACCCGGCACAGGGCCCGGCCCCACCGGGCCTGGCGGTCCGGGGCGATGCGGCCCTTCGGCTCGTCGAGACCGGACGGCCACTGGCGGCGGGGCTCGATGCCGACGTCGCCCGAGCGCAGGTGGCGGCCGGCCTCGGCCACCAGCTCCGGGTCGAGCTCGAGATCGGGGGCGACGCCGAGGCAGCGGTCGCACCGGCCGCAGTCGGCGGGCCCGTCGACGCCGACGGTGGGGTCGTCGAGCGCCTCGCGCAGGAAGCGCAGCCGGCACCCGGGCCGGTCGGCGAAGGCCAGCATCTGCTCGGCCTCCTCACGGCGCAGCGTGCGCAGCCGCTCGGCCTTGCCGTGGTCGTACTCCCAGCCCGGGTCGGCCAGGACGTAGCCCCCCTTCACCGCCCGGATGGCGCCGTCGACCTCGAGGATCTTGAGCAGCGTCTGCAGCCGGGTGCGCCCGAGGTTGACGACCGCCTCGAGCGACGGCACGGACGTGGGACGGCCGAGGGAGAGCTGGCGCAGGACCTCGGCGCAGGTGGCCGCCGGCGGCAGGCTGACCTGCTCGAACCAGCGCCACACGGCGGCGTCCTCCGCCGGGCGGGGGAGCGCGACGACGTCGGCCCGGTCGAGGGCTCGACCGGCGCGGCCGATCTGCTGGTAGTAGGCGACCGGCGTGGGCGGCAGGCCGAGGTGGACGCAGAAGGCCAGATCGCCCTTGTCGAAGCCCATGCCGAGCGCCGACGTGGCCACCAGCGCCTTCAGCTCGTTGGCCCGCAGCCGCTCCTCGAGCACGAGGCGCTGCTCGGGCTCGGTGGCGCCGGTGTAGGCCTCGCAGTCGTGACCCCGCCGGCGCAGCCACTCGGCGGCCTGTGCCGCCTACTCCTGCGTGAGGCAGTAGACGATGCCGGAGCCGGGCAGCTCATCGAGGTGCTCGGACACCCAGGCCAGCCGATGGGCGTCGTCGGGCAGGTCGACGACCGACAGGTGCAGCGCCTCGCGGTCGAGCGTGGTGCGCAGCACGAGGGCGTCGCTGCCGAGCTGGGAGGCGACGTCGTCGGTGACCCGCTGGTTGGCGGTGGCGGTGGTGGCGAGCACGGGCGTCCACGGCGGCAGCTCGTCGAGCAGGCGGCGCAGGCGCAGGTAGTCGGGCCGGAAGTCGTGACCCCAATCGGAGATGCAGTGGGCCTCGTCGCACACCAGCGCCATGGGCTGCTCGAGCAGCAGGTGGAAGACCCGTTCGCGGAAGCCCTCGTTCGCCAGGCGCTCGGGGGAGATGAGGAGCAGGTCGACGTCGCCGGCGGCCACGGCGGCCTCGATGCGGTCCCACTCGTCGGTGTTCGCCGAGTTGATGGTCTCGGCGGTGAGGCCGAGGCGGCGGGCCGCCGCCACCTGGTCGCGCATGAGCGCGAGCAGCGGGGACACGACGACCGTGGGCCCCCACCCCCGGTCGCGCAGCATCCGGGTGGCGGAGAAGTAGACGGCCGACTTGCCGAAGCCGGTGCGGGCGACGAGGAGCGTGCGACGCCCGTCGGCCACCACGGCCCGCACGGCGGCGACCTGCTCGGGCCGGGGGACGGCGTCCGGGCCGGCGAGCGCCCGGACGTGCTCGGCCAGCTCGGCCTCGACCTCGGCGGGGGATGGGCGGGGAGGAGCGACGACGACCACGTCGTCGAACCTAACGACGGCCCCTGACAGCGACGTCAGGCGGGCGCCCCCCGGGGTGCCTTGGCGGCGTAGAGGGCGCCGTCGGCGCGGACCACGCAGTCGGTGATCGGCTCGCCCGGTCCCCGCACGGCGGCGCCCACGGAGAGGCCGGCGTGGACGGCGTCGAGCGCCGCCCTGGTCCGCTCGGCGAGCCGCTCGCCCAGGTGGTCGGCGCCGAGCTGGTCGATGCCGGGGACGAGGATGGCGAACTCGTCGCCGCCGATGCGGAACAGGCGGTCGTCGTGGCGCAGGCAGTCGAGCATCGACTGCGCGGTCTCGACCAGGACCTGGTCGCCCACGACGTGGCCGAAGCGGTCGTTCACCTGCTTGAAGCGGTCGATGTCGACGAGGAGCACGGCCACCTGCTCGTGGCGGCGGGCCGGCCCGTCGAGGGAGGCGAGCGCCTCGTCGAAGGCGCCGCGGTTGCCCACCATGGTGAGGGCGTCGCGCTCGGCGCGGAAGCGCAGCGAGGCGTGGACCCGCACGTGGTCGAGGGTGCGGGCGACGGTGCCGGCGAGCAGCTCGGTGGCCTCGCGGTGGTCGGCGCCCAGCCCGCCGGGCACCTGGTCGACGGCGAACAGCAGCCCGACGTCGGCCGTGCCGCAGCGCACCGGGAAGACGCTGAGCGACGTGCCGCCGCTGCGGCGGATGTCGTCGAACACAGGGTGGACGCGGCCGTCGGCGTCGCCGCCCGCCAGGCACGACGAGACGCCGCCGAGGTCGCGGGCGAGGGTCCGCAGGGCGGCCGGGTCGAGGCGGCGCAGGGCGGGGGCGAGGGGTCCGGCGGCGGCCCGCACCGCCGTCTCGCCGCCGGGCGACGGGAAGGCGATCATCGACGAGCTGGTGCCGGCCACCGCGCAGGTGAGCCGCACGGCGGCGTGGGCGACAGCCTCCTCGTCGGCCAGGGTGGCGAGCTCGGTGCCCGCCCGGACCAGGGCGTGGAGGGCGCCGGCGGGCTCGTCGACGCCGGTGCGCTCCAGCGCCTGACCCAGCTCGACGGCCACGCGTTCGACCTCGTGGTGCTCGACCGGCTGGAACGGGCGGGTGCTCTCCACGCTGAACACCGCCCGGACGCGCCCGTCGACGGCCAGCGGGATGGCGATCTCCGCCACCAACCCGGGCACCGCCTCGATGAACTCGCCGTCGTCGGAGGTGTCGACCACCTGCGTGCGCCCGTACCGGAACGCCCGCCCGAGCACGCCGAGGTCGACCGGGATGCCGTCCATCACCTGCCAGTAGCCCCGCTGGCGATGCAGCGGAGCACGCCGTGGCGCTCGACGTAGAGGGACGGCAGCAGACCGAGCTCGGCGACGTGGTCGCACGCCGCGCTGGCGGCCTCGCCGGCCGTGGTGGCGGCGGCGAGGCGCGTCCGCAGCCAGCTGAGGCGGCCGGCGCCCTCGCCCCCGTCGTCGAGCAGCCCGGACGACCGGCGCAGCCGCTCGTCGACGTGGGTGCCGGCGCCGTAGCGCACCCCGAGTGCCCGCAGCGCGTCGTGGTGGCGCTGGTCGGCGATGCCCAGCGCGACCACCTCGCACGAGCGGGCCCGGGCGTAGGCCACGACGGCCGCCAGCTCGGCGGCGACGTGATCGCCGGCCCGCAGGTCGCTGACCGACGGGGCGAGCACGAGGAAGTCGGCGTCGCGGGAGGCGAGCAGCGAGAGCTGGGCGACCGACGAGACGGCCACCGCGGAGAACCGGTGGGCCCCCGGCAGGGGCGGGGCCGGCCGGTCGGCGGCGGTGACGGGCACGACGTCGGCGGCCGCAGGCGCCGGTGCGGGCAGGAACCGCAGCAGCCCGTCGGGGACGCCGTCGTCGGCGCCGATCACGCCGAAGGGCGCGCCGGTGGACAGCTCCACGATGGTGCCGCCACGCTGCTCGACCTCGGACACTCCGTCCCTCCGCAACCGGCCCTCGCCGGCGCACCGGACGATACGCCCGGCCTCCGGGCGCGTGCGGCCTCGGAGCGCAGATCTCCCCCTAGGAGACTGCTGAGCAATCGGGCGGTTGGTGCTCGCGATCGGTGGTGAGGTTCGGTAGACCGCGGGTGTGCAGGGCAGCAGCGATCAGGACCGGGAACTGCTCGACGCGGGTGCGTTGGTCGGG
>JBKHXT010000066.1:0-3596 GCA_046565885.1 Acidimicrobiia bacterium | reverse complement strand
TCGCCCGTGTCGGTGACGTGCACCTCCCAGCCGTCGAGGGTCAGCAGCGACACGATCAGCGAGCGGATGCCCGGCTCGTCCTCGGCGACCAGCGCCAGGCGCGGCGCGGCGCCCCGGGACGGCACCTCGAGCTCGAGGTCGAGGTCTGCGTCGTCTGCCATGCGCTCCTCCACCGTCCCCCACTGGCATCCGGGCACGCGCCCGGGCGGCAACGGTACCCCCGGCCGGCGCCGGCGGTGGGGTCGGAGGTCAGGCGACGACCTGGGGCGGGAAGCCGGAGACGTCGACCAGCCAGGCGAGCACGAGGCAGGCGGCGAAGGCCCGGTCGTCCTCGGCGACGGCGTCGACCGCGTCGGCGACCAGGTCGATGGCGACCGGCAGGCCGATGCCGGCGCTCCACGCCGCCAGCACCTCGGCCACGCACTCCGGCGTCTCGCAGCTGGCGGCGGCGGCCAGGGCGGCCACCTGGCGGGCCCACCGGGCGCTGTCGAGGGGGTCGAGGCCGGCGTCGAGGGCGAGGGCGCGGCCGGCCACGTCGAGGCGGCGGAGGATGGCGGCCCAGCTGGTGAGGGCGGCGCCGGCGTCGAGCGACGCCCGTCCGGCGGTGGCGCTGCCGTCGAGGATGTGACCGAGCGCGTCGACGACGTAGCGCGACTCGGGCCCGCTGGCCAGGGTCCCACCCGTTCCGGACAGATCGGTCACACCCGAACCTTTCGCCGCGCTCGCCGGGACCTCCTGGTGGGAGGCCGCCGGGAAAACAGGATACGGTCGTTTCCAGACCGGGCGACCGACGAGACCGAGGGGAACCACGTGCCACGCATCGCCATCATCGGCGCCGGCTTCGCCGGCATGGGGCTGGGCATCCAGCTGAAGCAGCAGGGGATCGACACCTTCACCATCTTCGAGAAGGCCGACGCGGTCGGCGGGACGTGGCGTGCGAACACGTACCCGGGCGCCGAGTGCGACATCCCCTCGGCGCTCTACTCGTACTCGTTCGAGAACTTCGACTGGCCGAACAAGTGGTCGCACCAGCCGGTGATCCGCGACTACCTGGAGCACTGCGCCGACACCTACGGCCTGCGGGCCCACCTGCGGCTGCGCACGCCCGTCACCGAGCTGCGCTGGGTCGAGGAGGTCGGCGCCTGGGACGTCGACGTCACCCCCGAGGGCGGCGAGACGACCACCGAGCGCTTCGACGTCGTCGTCTCCGCCACCGGCCAGCTGAGCCGGCCCCGCTGGCCCGACATCGACGGGCTCGACTCCTTCGACGGGCCCGTCTTCCACTCGGCCGAGTGGGACCACTCCGTCGACCTGGCCGGTCAGCGCGTGGCCTCGATCGGCGCCGGCGCCAGCGCCGTGCAGTACGTGCCCCAGGTGGCGAAGGAGGCGGCGAAGGTCACCATCTTCCAGCGCACGCCGAACTGGATCATCCCGAAGAACGACCGCGACTACTCCGAGCTCGAGAAGTCCCTCATCCGCCGCAGCCGCCTCGCCCGCAACCTGCGCCGCTTCCTGATCTTCGCCCGGGCCGAGCTGCTCGGCTACGACCTCATGAAGCAGGGCTCGAGGGTCCGGGACCTGATGCAGAAGTACGCGATCAAGAACCTGCACGAGAAGGTCAGCGACCCGGCGAAGCGGGCGGCGCTCACGCCCGACTACCCCATGGGCGCGAAGCGGGTGCTGTTCTCCGACGACTACTACGAGGCCATCGAGGCCCACGACATCGACGTCGTCGCCGACCGCATCACCAAGGTCGCCGGCGGCGCCGTCGTGACCGAGTCGGCCGACGGGCAGGTCACCGAGCACCCGGTCGACGTGATCGTCGTGGGCACCGGGTTCCACACCCAGGACTTCCTCACGCCCATGACCGTCGTCGGCCCCGAGGGCCGGCGCCTGAACGAGCAGTGGCGGGAGGGGCCCCAGGCCCACCTCGGCGTGGCCGTGGCCGGCTTCCCGAACCTGTTCTTCATGTACGGGCCGAACACCAACCTCGGCCACAACTCCATCGTCCTGATGATCGAGTCGCAGTGCCGCTACCTGCTCTCGGTCATCCGCCAGATGGCCGCCCGCTCGATCCAGGCGGTCGAGGTGCGGGCCGAGGTGCAGCAGGCCTACAACGACGAGCTGGCCGACCGGCTCTCCAAGAGCGCCTGGGTGCTGATCGAGGACAGCTGGTACCTCCAGGGCGGCAAGGTCACGAACAACTGGGTGGGCCGCACCACCGAGTACCGCCGGCGCACGGCCCACGCCGACCTCGCCGACTACCACCTGCGCCCGAAGCCGGTGCCGGCGTAGGCCGGTACGGAGCCGCTGCCAGTTCCCGTTCCGCCCTGGCCAGCTCCGCCCCTCCCGCGTCCCGGTTCTGGCAGCGGCTCCGTACCGTCACATGCCGCCGAACAGCTCCTCGTCCAGCACGGGGAGCAGGATCGCCTCCTTGAGGCTGGCGTAGCGGTCGAGCCGCTCGACGGTCCCGTCGTCGTCGACCCAGGCGAAGGTGAAGGCGTCGTGGGCCTCCTTCACGACGGCGTACACGCCGCCGTCGGCGTCGAAGATGGCGATCGCCTCGAGGCCGTCGTCGAGGTCGACCACCGGCAGCGAGCGGCCGGCGCCGCCGACGACGGTGGCCACGTACTCGACGGCGTCGATGAACGTGCGGTGCTGGTCGGGCAGCTCGACGACCTCGGCCATGTCGGCGTCGCCGCGCACGACGGTCCAGCCGTCGTGGCCCACGCCCTCGACGACGAGGAACGTGTCGTCGACCAGCCGGACCTCCAGCGCCGGCAGCGGGATGGCGTCGTCGTCGGGCTCGGCGCCGGGCTCGAAGCGGGCGAGGACGCCGGCCAGGGGCCCCGGTTCGAGCCCGTCGGCTGCGACGGCGGCCGCCTGGTCGGCGTCGAGCGGGACGGGGTTCAGGTCGGGCCCGCCCTCGCGCAGCGGTGACCCGGCGAAGGCGGCGTGGGCCAGGAGGGCGGCGCCGTCGACGGGCCGGCGCAGGCTGTCGAAGCCGACGGGCACGACCGCCACCTCCTCGCCGTCCTCGTCGACGAGCTCGACCGGCCCGACCACCGACCCGGTGGCGTAGACCCCGGCGGGCACGGCGTCGCCGGCCCGGTCCTGCACCCAGAGGTGGGCGACCTGGCCCGGCTGGAGCAGCCCGGCCCGGTCGTCGGCGACCTCGAACTGGACCACCGCCTCGTCGTCGGCGAAGGCGTCGGCGAGGTCGATCTCGTTGGGGTCGACCTCGAAGATCCAGGCGGCGGGGGGCGCGTCGGCCATCCCTCGACCCTACGGGCGCGCCGTTGTGGTCGGATGGTGGCCGTGGACGGGGTGCCGGACGACGACGAGCGGCTCGTCCGCTTCGCCCGGCTCATCGCCCACGGCATGCGCAACCCGCTGGCCATCGCCACGGGGATGCTCGACCTGCTCGACCGCCAGGTGGGCGACGACCTCGACGGCGAGCTGCGCGACCTGCTGCGCCGCTCGTCCGAGGCCATCCGGCGGGCGGGCGACCAGCTGCTGATGCTGCAGCGCTACACCGCGGCCGCCCGGGAGGAGCTCCTCGTCGACGAGCTCGACCTCGCCGAGGTGGTCGAGGA
>JBKHXT010000065.1:0-9946 GCA_046565885.1 Acidimicrobiia bacterium | reverse complement strand
CCCGACGTCGAGGACTGGGAGCCCCGCGAGGCGCTGCGAGCGGGCGACGACGGCCTGGCCGACATCCGCGAGATCGTCGCCGGCGCCGTCGAGTGGCTGGCGCCCGGCGGCGCGCTGGTGGTCGAGCACGGCGACGACCAGGGCGCCGAGGTGCGGGCGCTGGCGTCGAGCGCCGGGTTCGGCGAGATCCGCACCGGCCACGACCTGGCCGGCCGCGAGCGGTTCCTGGTCGCCCGCCGCTGACCGGAGATCGCCTAGCCTCCGCAGCCGATCAGCCGCCCAGGGGGACCGCCGCCATGCCCGACATCGACCTCGCCAGCATCTCCTTCTTCTCCGGCTTCGACCGGGCCGCCCTCGACAAGATCGCCGCCATGGGCGAGGAGGTCGAGGTCGAGCAGGGTGCCGTGATCACCGAGCAGGGCGAGGTCGGCCGCGAGGCCTACGTCGTGTGCTCGGGCGAGGTGGAGGTGCGCGTGAACGGCCAGCCGGTGGCCACCGCCGGGAGCGGCTCCGTGCTCGGTGAGATGGCGCTGCTCGACCTGCGGCCCCGCTCGGCCACGCTCGTGGCCCGCACGCCCGTCAACCTCATGGCCTACGACGCCAAGCAGTTCCGCAAGATCCTCGACGACATGCCGGCCGACGCCCGGGCGACGCTCGAGGAGCGCGACCACCGCTTCCGCGCCGAGAACCTCGAGACCAGCTACGACGACGACCGCCCGCACCCGAAGGGGCCCACGGGCTAGGCAGCCGCCCCGTCAGGCGAAGGCGACCCGCCCCTCGGCGGCTCGCCGCACGCGCCGGCCGATCACGTCCTCGGCCACCATCAGCGCCAGGTCGTCGGCGTCGTCGGTGGTGCCCCACGCCCGTCGCCCGTCGTCGAGGCGCAGCGCCACGATGCCCTGCTCGGGCTCGCCGCCCTTGCCGTGCATGACGGTGAAGGTCTCCACGGTCGCCTCGCCCTCGAAGTCCGGCGCCACCTCGCGCGACGGCAGGGCGTCGATCTCGCCCTGGGGGTGGCGGTGCTGGAAGCCCGCCGCCGGCGGCTCGGTGGAGTACACGCCGAAGGAGTGCTTGGTCAGGTAGCCGCCGTTGGCCCACACCAGGCCGGTGCTGCCCGGGTCGGCCCGCAGCGCCTCGACCATCGCGGCGATCGAGTGCATGACGTAGTCGTTCCACGGGCCGCCGGCGAAGCTCAGCCCGCCGGTGAGCGTGAGCTGGCGGTCGAGGTCGAGGCCGAGGGCGTCGGCGCCCACCTGCACCGCCACGGGGAAGCACGAGTAGAGGTCCACGTGGTCGACGTCGTCGATGGTGACGCCGGCGGCCTCCAGCGCCGCCTGGCCGGCGATGCGCACGGCCGGGGCGTCGTGGAGGGTGTCGCGGTGGGAGACGTAGGGGTGCTCGTGGGCGTCGGAGCCGGCGAGCGGGAAGACCCACCGGTCGCGCGAGATGCCGAGTCGCTCGGCGACCTCGACCGAGCACAGCAGGACCGCCGCCGACTGCTCGACGGCGTTGTTGGAGTTCATGACCTTCGTGTACGGCAGGCCCACCATGCGGTTGCTGGGGGAGGGGGTGGTGATCTCCTCCGGGGTCATCGCCTCCTGGATCCAGGCGTGCGGGTTCTTCGCCGCCACCTCGGAGAAGCGGGACCACAGGCCGCCGAGCACCGGCAGGTGCTCGTCCATCGAGCGGCCGAGGTGGTGGCGCCGCGCCTGCTCGAACATCGGGTACACCTGGATCGGCAGGAAGATGCCGAGGGCGGTCTCGGCCTCGTGGTTCATCTCCACGGCCGTGCCGATCTCGCGGGCGGGCTCGGTGCCCTCGGGCTCGACCGTCCAGTCGGGCGTCTCGCCCGCCGCCCGGTACCGCATGCGCGTCCGCCACGACTCGGCGCCGGCCAGCAGCACGCACGAGACCTCGCCGGCCTGGATGTCGAGCGCCGTCTGGTTGAGCAGCATCTGCGGGGAGTTGCCGCCCATGGCCGACACGCCGCTGTCGACGTCGTGGCCCACGCCCAGCCGCTCGGCGACGAGCGCGCCAGGGTTGGCGTAGCGCCACGAGAGCAGCGACACGGTCCGCACCGAGTCGATGGCCGCGGGGTCGGACACGCCGGCGTCCTCGAGCGCCGCCTGGGCCGCCACCACCATGAGGTCGACGGGCTCCAGCTCGGGCTCGCCGCGGTCGACGCGCTGGCTGCGCTGGCCGACGCCGACGATCACGGGGGTGCGGGGGTCGAGCGGCACGAGGTCCTCCATCTGCTCTTGACCGGGCGGTCAAGTATGTAGCCTCGCCGGCATCGAGGTCGAACCCGCCCCCTCCCGTGACGACATCGCCGTGCTCGTGCTCTGCACCGGCAACATCTGCCGCTCACCGATGGCGCAGCTCATGCTGCGTGCCCGGCTCGAGCAGCGCGGCGTGCAGGCCGACGTCGACTCCGCCGGGTTCGTCACCCAGGACCGCCCGGCGCCCCCCGAGATCCTCGACGTGCTCGTCGCCCGCGGCCTGGACGGCAGCGCCCACCGCAGCCGGCGCCTGCAGGCCCCCGACCTCCAGCGGCCCGACCTCGTCCTGGCCATGGAGCGCCAGCACGTGCGCGAGGTCGCCGTGCTCGACCGGGAGGCCTTCGAGCGCACCTTCACGCTCCCCGACCTCGCCCGCCGGGCCCGGGCCCACGGCCCCCGCCGCCCCGACGAGGACCTGCGCGCCTACCTGCACCGCATCAGCGCCGGGCGCCGGCCGGCCGACGTGCTCGGCGTGGGCGACGACGAGGTGGCGGACCCCTACGGCCGCAACGCCGCCGCCTACCGTCGGGCCGCCGACGAGATCGAGGAGCTGCTCGACGTCGTCGTCGACCACCTGTTCCCCTGAGCCCGTCCCCGCAGCCCACCCGGAGCACCATGCGCATCGCCATCGGCGCCGACCACGCCGGCTACCCCCTGAAGCAGCACCTGCTCGGCACCATCGAGCGGCTCGGCCACGAAGCCGTCGACCTCGGCACCGACTCCACCGAGTCGGTCGACTACCCGCCGATCATGGCCGCCGTCGGCCGGGCGGTGGTGGCCGGCGACGTCGACCGGGGGATCGTCCTCGGCGGCTCGGGCCAGGGCGAGCAGATCGCCGCCAACAAGGTGCACGGCGTGCGCGCCGCGCTGTGCAACGACCTCTACACGGCCCGGATGAGCCGCGAGCACAACGACGCCAACGTCCTCGCCATGGGCGCCCGGGTCGTGGCCGAGGGCCTCGCCGACGAGATCCTCGAGCTGTGGCTGACCACCGACTTCGAAGGCGGCCGCCACGAGCGGCGGGTCGCGCAGATCGCCGCCATCGAACGCGACGAGCAGCGCTGACCGATCCGCGGGCTCGGAGGTCGGCGTCGGGAGCGCCAGCGAGCAGCCGACAGCGAGACGAGGCTCGACGGTCCCGCAGGGGACCGAGGCCGAGTGAGCGAGTGATGTCAGACTGAACCCATGCCGTGGCCCCATGTGGACGATGACGAGCTGTTCGGCCTGATCGACCGCGAGGTCGACCGCCAGAACACCACCCTGCAGCTCATCGCCTCGGAGAACTTCACCTCCCCGGCGGTGCTGCGCGCCACGGGGTCGGTGCTCACCAACAAGTACTCCGAGGGCTACCCGGGCAAGCGCTACTACGGCGGCAACGAGGTCATCGACGAGGTCGAGGCCCTCGCCATCGAGCGGGCGAAATCGCTGTTCGGGGCGGCCCACGCCAACGTCCAGCCCCACGCCGGCGCCAACGCCAACATGGGCGTGTACCTGGCGCTGCTCGACCCGGGCGACACCGTGCTCGGCCTGCGCCTCGACCAGGGCGGTCACCTCACGCACGGCTCGCCGGTGAACGCCAGCGGCAAGCTGTACGACTTCGTCTCCTACGGCGTCACGCCGTCCGACGAGCGCATCGACTTCGACCAGGTCCGCGACCTGGCCCGCGAGCACCGGCCCAAGATCATCGTCGCCGGCGCCACCGCCTACCCCCGCACCATCGACCCGGCGCCGTTCCGCGAGATCGCCGACGAGGTCGGCGCCTGGTTCATGTTCGACGCCGCCCACATCGCCGGCCTCATCGCCGGCGGCGCCCACCCCTCGCCGGTGCCGGTGGCCGACATCGTCACCTTCACCACCCACAAGACGCTGCGCGGCCCGCGCGGCGGGGCGATCCTGTGCACGGAGGAGCTGGCCGATCGCATCGACAAGGCCATGTTCCCCGGGCTCCAGGGCGGACCGCTCGACCACGTGATCGCCGGCAAGGCGGTGGCCTTCGCCGAGGCGTCCACCGACGACTTCCGCACCTACGCCGCCGACGTCGTCCGCAACGCCGAGGCCCTCGCCCGGGGCCTGGCCGGCCGCGGCCTGCGGCTCGTGTCGGGCGGCACCGACAACCACCTGCTGCTCGTCGACCTGCGCTCCTACGACGAGGACCTGTCGGGCAAGAAGGCCCGGCTCGCCCTCGACCGGGCCGGCATCTCGCTGAACGAGAACACCGTGCCCGACGACCCCCGGCCGCCGTACATCACCTCGGGCCTGCGCATCGGCACGCCCGCCGTGACCACCCAGGGCATGGGCGTCGAGGAGATGGAGCAGATCGCCGAGCTCATCGTCCGCACGCTCGACGGGCGCGAGGACGAGGGCGAGATCGCCGCCGTCCGTGACGAGGTGCGGGCGCTGTGCGGCAAGTTCGCGCCGTACCCGGCCTGAACCGGCGGCCCTGAGGGGGCACCGTGGAGGCGCTCCTCGTCTTCCTCGCCGCCGCGGCCACCACCCTCGTGGCCACGCCGCTCGCCGGCGCCCTCGCCCGGCGCATCGGCGCCATCGCCATCCCCGACGACCGGCGCGTGCACGAGCAGCCCACGCCGACCCTGGGCGGCCTCGGCCTCCTGCTCGGCTTCCTGGCCGGGATGCTCGTCGGGTGGCGGGCCGGCGGCTTCGAGGCGATCTTCACCGCGCCCACCGTCCCGCTCGGCGTGGCGATCGCCGCGGTGGTGGTCTACGCCGTCGGCGCCATCGACGACGTGCGCGAGATCTCGGCGCCGGCCAAGACGGCGGGCACGGTGCTGGCCGGCTCGATCCTCAACGTGGCCGGCGTCTCGATCCTGCTGTTCCGCATGCCCGAGCTCGGCCTCATCGACCTGTCGCCCGACCTGGCCGCGCTCGTCACCGTCCTCTGGGTCGTCGGCATGTGCCAGGCCATCAACCTCATCGACGGCCTCGACGGCCTCGCCGCCGGCATCGTCGCCATCGCGGCCGGGGCGCTGTACCTGTTCGCCGACCAGCTCGGCGACCCGTCGCTGGCCCAGCTGCCGGCCGACAACGTGGCCCCCCTCGTCGCCCTCGCCACCTGCGGCGCCTGCGTCGGCTTCCTGCCCCACAACTGGAACCCGGCGTCGATCTTCATGGGCGACGGCGGCGCCCTGCTGCTCGGCCTGCTCATGGCGGCGGCGTCCATCGCCGTCGGCGGGAACTCCACCGCCGACTCCGCCAGCCAGACGTTCTTCTTCTTCGCCCCGCTGTTCATCCCGCTGGTGATCCTCGGCGTGCCGATCTTCGACACCGCCTTCGCCATCGTCCGCCGGGCCCGGGCCAAGGCCGGGGTCACCGCCGCCGACAAGGGCCACCTCCACCACCGCCTCATGGACCTCGGGCACGGGCAGCGCCGCAGCGTGCTCATCCTGTGGACCTGGACGGCGCTGCTGTCCGGGCTCGTGCTCTACCCCGTGTACACCGACAGCGACGACGGCGCCCTGCCCATCGGCATCGCCGCCCTCGCGCTGCTCCTCTACACGGTGCTGCACCCCCGCGCCCGCACCGAGCGCCGGGCCCGCAAGGGTGGCGTGGTCGAGCGCTCGGGTTCGTGACCTGGCGGTCTGCTCCGCAGCGCCGCGTGTCGCCTGCTCGCTGGCGCTCCCGACGGCGACCGTGACATGCCGACCCGCTCTCAGCGCCGGTTCCTCCTGCTACGTTCCCGGCCGCTGCGCGCCCGGGGACGGCGGTGAGGATTTGCCGCCTCGCGTCCCGGCTTCCTAGATTGCGAAACGCTTCACAAGCGCCGTCCGAGGACCTCGCCGAACCGTGTCTCCGAAGAGCGACAAGCCAGCCATGAAGGAGCTCGTCGGCGACGAGTCGGCGCGCGGCATCGAGCTCGCGGTGACCCCGGTCGTCTTCGGCGGCTTCGGCTGGCTGCTCGACGGCTGGCTCGGCACCACGCCCTGGCTGGCCCTCGCCCTCGGCGCCTTCGCCCTCGTCGGCACGGTCGCCAAGATCTGGTACGGCTACGACCACCGCATGCGAGAGCTCGAGGCGCAGGGCCGCTGGGCCCGCCGCACCGACGCCGCCACCCCCGCCGTGGCCGCCGACCGCGACCTGTGGGCCGATCGCAAGGCGTCGCAGGCGTGATCCCCGTGGCCGGCCCCGGCGCTGCGCCCGCCGACGCCGCGCCCGAGTTCGAGCTCGTCGGCGACCTGCTGCGCAAGGCCCTGCCCGTGGCCCCGGTGGCCGTCGCCGTCGCCGCCCTCGTGGCCGGCCTCGACGGCGCCCTCTCGGCCGGCACCGGCATCGCCCTCGTCGCCGCCAACCTGCTGCTCGCTGCGGCCAGCCTCGTCTGGGCCGGGCGGATCTCCCTCGGGCTGCTCATGGGCGTCGCCCTCGGCGGCTACGCCGTGCGCATCGGCCTGCTGTTCCTCATCGTCTGGCTGCTCCAGGACCTGTCCTGGATCCACCTGCCGAGCCTCGGGCTCACGCTCGTCGCCACCCACCTCGGGCTCCTCTTCTGGGAGCTGCGGTACGTGTCGGCCAGCCTCGCCCACCCCGGGCTCAAGCCCCTCCCCGCCCCCGCATCCAAGGAGCGACGTCCGTGATCCTCGGTCTCGAGTTCCCGCCGCTGAGCTTTCTGGTCGACTGGCCGGTCTTCCTGTTCGAGGACACGCCCTTCGGGGTCAACAAGGTCGTCCTGGTCTACTTGGCGGCGGTCGTCCTCACGACGCTGATGTTCCTGCTCGGCAACCAGCGCAAGCTGGTACCCACGGGCATGCAGAACATCGCCGAGTCCTCCGTGTCCTTCATCGAGGACGGCATCGTCATGCAGTCCATGGGGCCCCGGGGCCTCAAGTGGGCGCCGATGCTCACGGCGCTGTTCTTCTTCATCTTCTTCTCGAACATCTTCGAGGTCATCCCGGTGGTGCAGATGCCGGCCACGGCCCGCATCGCCCTGCCGATGTTCCTCGCCGTGTTCGTCTGGTTCGTGTTCAACATCGCCGGCATGATCGAGCACGGACCCATCGGCTACCTGAAGCACAGCCTCATCCCGCCGGGCGTGCCCGCCGGCCTGCTCCCGATCATCGTCCCGATCGAGTTCGTCTCGAACTTCCTGGTCCGTCCCTTCTCCCTGATGGTCAGGCTCTTCGCCAACCTGCTCGCCGGCCACATCCTGCTGGTGACCTTCGGCATCCTCACCGCCGCGCTGTGGACCACGAAGTGGTACGCGGTCTTCCTGCCGCTCCCGCTCCTGGCGCTCATCTTCTTCACCGCCTTCGAGATCCTCGTCTCGTTCCTGCAGGCCTACGTGTTCACGCTGCTCGCGGCCGTCTACATCGACTCGGCCACCAGCCACGAGCACTGATCCCTGCCACCCCGTTCTCCATCCCAGTCCCACAACCACAAGGAGAGAGGAACTCTCATGCTCCTCGCTGAGATCACCGACACCGGCCTCGCGGCCCTCACCTACGGCATCGGCGCCCTCGGCCCCGGCATCGGCATCGGCTACCTCGTCGGCCAGGCCGTCCAGGCCATGGCCCGCCAGCCGGAGGCCGCCGGCATGGTCCGCACCACGATGTTCCTCGGCATCGCCTTCGTGGAGGCCCTGGCCCTCATCGGCTTCGTGGTCTTCTTCCTCGGCCAGGCTTGATCGGGAAGGACACCATGCGACACATCACGAGACTGCTGCTGACCGCAGCGCTCGCGGTCGCGGCACTGGTCGGTCTGGCCACCCCTGCGGGCGCCGTCGCCGAGACCATCGAGGGCTGCACCGTCGAGGGCACCGGCGAGGCGCTCGACGAGAACGCCGAGATCGCTGCTGCGGTCCTCGCCTACGAAGAGGCCAAGGAGTCCGGCGAGATCGTCGAGGGCACCGAGGAGTACGAGGAGGCGCTCCACGAGGTGGAGGCGATCGTCGCCGACTGCATCGAGGCGCCGAACGTCCTGCTCCCCGAGATCAACGAGATCATCTGGGGCGCCATCGGCTTCCTGACGGTCCTGCTCTTCATGCTGAAGTTCGGCTTCCCCGCCGCCAAGCGCGCCATGACCGAGCGGACCGCCCGGATCCAGGCCGACCTCGACGCCGCCGAGCAGGCCAAGGCCGACGCCGAGGCCGTGCGCGCCGACTACGAGTCCAAGGTCGCCGACGCCAAGGCCGAAGCCGCCCGGATCATCGAGGAGGCCCGCCAGAGCGCCGACCAGCTGCGCAGCGACCAGCAGGCGCGGCTGAACGAGGAGCTGGCCGCCGCCCGGGCCCAGGCCCAGGCCGACATCGACGCCGCCAAGGCCCAGGCCATGAACGAGCTGCGCGGCGAGGTCGCCACCATCGCGATCGGCGCCGCCGAGAGCGTCGTGGGCGCCAACCTCGACCGGGCCGCCCAGACCCGCCTCGTCGAGGACTACATCAACCGGGTCCAGGCCTCGAGCGGGCAGGGCTGAGGCCATGAGCACCGAGCGTGACAAGGCATACGCCGCGGCCATCGCCGCCGTGGCCCGCGCCGAGGGCGAGCTCGGGGCCGTGCAGGACGAGCTGTTCAGCCTCGCCCGCACGCTCGGCGGCTCCGAGGAGCTGCAGGCGACCCTCTCCGACCCGCAGGTGCCGGTCGAGCGTCGCCAGCAGATCGTCGAGGACCTCCTCGCCGGCAAGGTCTCCAAGACCACCAGCGCCGCCGTCTCGCTGGTCGTGGGCACCGGTCGTGCCCGCGACCTGCATGGCATCGCCGAGGCCCTCGTGGCCCTCGGCGCCGCCGAGGGCGGCAAGCAGGTCGCGGTGGTCCGCTCGGCCATCGAGCTCACCGACGACCAGAAGGCCCGCCTCGCCAGCGCCCTGCAGACCGCCGTCGGCGCCCCCGTCGACGTCCGGGTCGTGATCGATCCGAGCGTCCTCGGCGGCCTCGTCGCCCAGGTGGGCGACACCGTGATCGACGGTACCGTCCGACGTCGTCTCGACCAGCTGAAGCAAGCCATCTGAAGGCAGAACGATGACTGATCTGAACATCAACGCCGGCGACATCGCCGCCGCCCTCCGGAAGAACCTCGAGGGCTTCTCCCCGACGATCGGCAAGGCCACGGTCGGCCGCATCGCCGAGGTCGGCGACGGCATCGCCCGGGTGACGGGCCTGCCGGGCTGCGCCGTCAACGAGCTCCTCGAGTTCGAGGACGGCACCAAGGGCCTCGCGCTGAACCTCGACGAGGAGTCGATCGGCGCCGTGGTGCTCGGTGACGTCGACAACATCAACGAGGGCCAGTCGGTGCGAGCCACCGGCGACATCCTCTCGGTGCCCTGCGGCGACGGCCTCCTCGGCCGCGTCGTCGACGCCCTCGGCAACCCCGTCGACGGCAAGGGCCCGCTGACCAACGTCAGCACCCGCCGCATGGAGATCCAGGCCCCCGGCATCATGGGCCGCCAGCCCGTGCACGAGCCGCTCCAGACCGGCATCAAGGCCATCGACTCGATGACCCCGATCGGCCGCGGCCAGCGTGAGCTGATCATCGGCGACCGCAAGACCGGCAAGACCGTCATCGCGATCGACACCATCCTGAACCAGAAGGGCCTCGGGGTGAAGTGCGTGTACGTCGCGATCGGCCAGAAGGAGTCCACGGTCGCCCAGACCGTGAACACCCTCACCGAGCACGGCGCCATGGACTACACGGTCGTCGTCGTCGCCGGCGGCTCCGACCCGGCG
>JBKHXT010000064.1:0-11667 GCA_046565885.1 Acidimicrobiia bacterium | reverse complement strand
ACCCCGTTCACGGACAGAGAGGACCCCGCCATGTACGCAGTCGAGTGGAGCCAGGGCATCGAAGATGCCTGGGCCAACGTCGCCGAGTTCGTGCCGAAGCTGCTCGCCTTCGGCCTGATCCTGCTCGTCGGCTGGTTCATCGCCAAGGCGCTGGGCAAGGCGTTCGACGCCGTGCTCGAGCGGGTCGGCTTCGACGAGGCCGTCGAGCGGGGCGGCATCCGCAAGGCGCTGGCGAAGTCCAAGTACGACGCCTCCGACCTGGTCGGCAAGGTCGTCTACTACGCCCTGCTCCTGCTCGTGCTGCAGGCCGCCTTCGGCGTGTTCGGCGAGAACCCGATCTCGGACATGATCAACAGCGTCATCGCCTACCTGCCCAAGGTCTTCGTGGCGATCGTGATCGTGGTCGTGGCCGCCGCCGTGGCCGCCGGCGTCAAGGACCTCATCCAGAACTCGCTGTCCGGCCTGAGCTACGGCCGGGGCCTGGCGATCACGGCCTCGACCCTGATCCTCGTGGTCGGCGTGTTCGCCGCCCTGGACCAGCTCGAGATCGCCCCGGCGATCGTCACCGGCCTGTTCTACGCCATGCTCGCCATCGTGGCCGGCTCGGCGATCATCGCCCTCGGCGGTGCCGGCGTCTTCGAGATGCGCCCCTACGTGCGGCGTGCGCTGCAGCGCATGGACGACGAGGCCAGCAACGTCAAGGCCGAGGCCCAGCGCTCGAACGGCTCGTCCGCCCGCTCGTCCGACGAGGCCGACATCGACCTCACCACGCAGCGCCGGCCGCTGCGGGCCGAGGACGCGATGACGGGCGACGGCAGCGGCCGCACCCGGTAGCCCCCATCAGCACCAGCGACGGTGCCGGGTCGCCCGAGGCGGCCCGGCACCCTCGCGCGGGCGCTCAGTTCGTGGCGGTCCCGAGGTGGTGCCAGGGGTTGCGGGCCAGGTGGTCGGTGACCGGCACCCGCTGGTGCGTCTCGAACCCGGTCGGCAGCCAGATGTCGCCCACCGTCGACAGGTACACGACCTGCCACTGGTGGAACCCGTAGAAGGTGCGCGGGTCCTGCTGCATCACCGAGGCGTACAGCTTGACGCCCTGCACGTACTTCCAGCTGTGGTTGTAGTTCCAGAGGGCGTTGTCGATGTCGCCGGAGCCGCCGCCGTTGTGGGCGAGGTAGCGGGCGGCGCCCATGATCGCGTCGTGGGGGTCGTTCACGTCGCCGCCGGCGCCGAAGGCGGCCCAGGTGGCGGGCATGAACTGCATCGGGCCCTGGGCGCCGGCGACCGACACGCCGCGGATGCGGCCCATGCCGGTCTCGACGAGGTTCACCGCGGCGAGGACCTGCCACGGCACGCCGAACTCGGCCTCGGCCTTCTGGTACAGCGCCAGCAGCTCGTCGGCGGGCACCGGGTCGACGATGCGCCAGGCGGGCAGCGAGTCGCCGAGCTTGCTGTGCATGCTGCGGAACTCGCGCCGGGCGGCGGCGTTGGCCCAGGCGGCGTGGCGGTAGGCCTCGGGCAGGGCGGCGAGCACGGCCGGCTCCCACTCGGGCTGGCGGGCGAGCTGGCGGTACAGCAGCTGCTGCTGGAAGCCGGCCTCGAAGAGGGCCTCACCCGTGGTGGCCGGGTCGCGCACCGCCTGCTCGGCGGCGGTGATGCGCTGGGCGAGCTCCTCGGCCGAGGCGGCCTCGTGGTGCACGCCGTGGGCGCTGGCCGTGACGACCTCGCCGGTCGGCTCCTGCTGGGGCGCCGGGGCCGGGGCCTCGGTCGTCGTGGTCGAGGGCTCGGCCGCCTCCGGCGCATCGGTCGTGGGCGGCGCCGCGCTGCGCTCGACCGGGACGTCGGTCCCGTCGGCGCCGCAGGCACCCACCAGCACGGCCGTCGCGGCCACGAACCCCACCAGTCGTCGTCGTCGCACGAGCGGACACGGTACGGCGGTCGGCCGGCGGATCCTCCGCACCGCCGACGTTGTGACGTTGGTCCCGGCCGCCGCCCGCGTCAGGACGCGACGTCGAGCCGGCGGGCGCAGCGCACGGTCACGGTGCCACCGACGCTGTCGACCTCCATGGTGTCGGTGTAGGCCCGGACGATCAGCAGCCCCCGCCCGCCGCCCCGCAGCGGGTCCTCGAGGTCCCAGTGCTGCACGTCGGCCCGCTCCGGGTCGACCTCGTTCGAGACCTCGAGGCGAAGCTCACCCCGGGACACGGTGGCGCTGATCTGCGCCGTGGCGCCCGCCGGGGAGCCGATGGCGGCGTTGGAGGCCAGCTCGCTCACGACCACGGCCATGTCGTGGACGTCGTCGTCCACCACCGCGTGGGCGCGGAGCCAGACCTCGAAGGCGTGGCGGGCGGCGGGGATGGAGCCCGCGTCGGTGCCGAGCCGCCAGGAGAAGTCGCGTCCGTTCGACTTCGACGAGCTCGCTCGCTGCACCCAGGACCTCCTGCACCGTGGGCCGAGGTCGCGCCCTCGGCGAGCCGGGCGAGTGGGAATCTACGGGATGGTGCCCCCGGGGCCCACCACCGGGGGCGCTCAGCGGCGCATCTGGCGGATCAGGCCCTCCTGCACGACGGACACGCACAGGTTGCCGTGGCGGTCCCAGATCAGCCCGCGGGCCAGGCCCCGGCCACCGGTGGCCGTGGGGGTGTCCTGGTCGTACAGCCACCAGTCGTCGGCCGGGAACGGGCGGTGGAACCACATCGCGTGGTCGAGGCTCGCCATGAACACGTCCGGGCTGTGCCACTTGGCGTGGGGCAGCAGGGTGGTGTCGAGCAGCGACATGTCCGAGGCGTAGGTGACGATGCACTGGTGGAGCACCGGGTCGTCGGGCAGCGTGCCGTCGGCCCGCATCCACACCCGCTGGCGGGGCGGGAGCTGGCGCTTGCGATCCTCGGGCTCCCAGTCGACGTAGCGCGTGTCGATCGCCCGCGGGCGGGTGACCCAGTCGCCGAGCTTGTCGGCGAGCGGCGCGTACCGGGCCTGGAAGTCCGGCAGCGACTCGGGATCGGGCGTGTCGGGCAGCGGCGAGTCGAACTGGTGCTCGAAGCCCTCCTCCGGCGCCTGGTAGCTGACCGACATGTTGAAGATCGGCCGGCCGTGCTGGATGGCCACCACCCGCCGGGTCGTGAACGACCGACCGTCCCGGATCCGGTCGACCTCGTAGAGGATCGGGGCCTGCGGGTCACCGCCGCGCAGGAAGTAGGCGTGCAGCGAGTGCAGGACGTGGTGCTCGACCGTGCGGCTGGCCGCCACGAGCGCCTGCCCCGCCACCTGGCCGCCGAACGTGCGCTGGCGGTCCTCGTCGGGCGACTGGCCCCGGAAGATGTTGACCTCGATGGGCTCGAGGTCGAGCAGCGCGACGACGGCGTCGAGGGCGTCCTGGCTCACGGCCGCCATCCTGCCCCGGCGCTGGGGCGGACGGCCCATTTCAGTTCCACGGCCGTCGCGACGATGCTGTCCCGGTGACGGAGACGGGAACGCTCTGGAAGGCGGCGCGCTACTCCGCCGTGTCGGTGGTCGGCGTCGTGCTCACCCAGGCGCTGCTGCTGGCCGGGCACGTGGTCCTCGACCTTCCCGCCGGGCGGGCCAACGCCGCCGCCGTCCTCGTCACCGCCGTCCCCGTGTTCCTCCTGAACCGGGCGTGGGTGTGGCAGCTGCGGGGCCCGAGCTCGCTGCGCCGCGAGGTCCTGCCGTTCTGGGGCTTCACCGCCGCCGGCCTCGTGCTCTCGACGCTGGCCGTCGCCGGCGTCGCGTCGCTGACCGCCTCGACCGCCGCCGTGGCCGCCGCCAACATCGGCGCCTTCGGGGTGCTCTGGGTGGCGAAGTTCCTGGTGCTCGACGGCATCGTGTTCGCGCCGGCCGCCGCCGAGGTCGTCGCCGAGGCGGCCAGCTTCCCCGTCGGGTCGTGACCGACATGGATCCGGAGCTGCGCCGGGCGGCGGAGGCGGCCCGGGGCTTCATGCCGAGCGACGAGGGGCTCGCGCTCCACGCCGCCGCCCTCGCCGTCGCCGTGGACGGCCCGTTCCTCGAGGTCGGCTCCTACTGCGGCAAGTCGGGCGTGTACCTCGGCGCCGCTGCCCGGGCCCGGGACACCGTGCTGTTCGCCGTCGACCACCACCGCGGCTCGGAGGAGAACCAGCCGGGCTGGGAGTGGCACGAGCCCGACCTGGTCGACCCCGACGTCGGCCGCATCGACACCCTGCCCCGCTTCCGGCGCACGATCTTCGACGCCGGCCTCGAGCCCCACGTCATCGCCGTGGTGGGCGACTCGCCGACCGTCGGGCGCTTCTGGACGACGCCGCTCGCGCTGCTGTTCATCGACGGCGGCCACGGCCGGGACATTGCCCACGCCGACTACGACCGCTGGGTACGCCACGTGCGGCCGGGCGGCACGCTGCTGATCCACGACGTGTTCCCGGACCCGGCCGACGGCGGCCAGCCGCCGTATGAGCTGTACCTGCGGGCCCTCGCCGACGGCTTCGAGCACGTCTCCACCACCGGCTCGCTCCGCGTGCTGGAACTGGCAGCGGTGGCGTACCGAGACCCCGAGGTCCCCGGTACGTAGCCGCTGCCAGTTCCTGGAGACCGGTACGGAGCCGCTGCCAGTTCGTGGAGACCGGTACGGAGCCGCTGTCAGTTCCTGGGGAACGGTACGGAGCCGCTGCCAGTTCCCGGGGTGGGTCAGAGGGGGTCGGGGGCGTGGGCCGGGAGGACGGGCAGCACGTCGTCGTGCGCCGTGAAGAGCGAGGCGCCGCGGGTGGCGCCGTGCAGCGCCTCGGCGGCGAGCAGGACGGCCGCCGCCGAGTAGGTCGACGTCTCGTCGGCGGGGAAGTGCACCTCCTGCGGGTACACGATGCCGGTCCAGTAGCGGCCGTCGTCGAGGCGCTGGGTCTGGGCGGCGGCGAACAGCTCGAGCGCCCGGTCGCGCTCCCCGACGGCCAGGTGCGCCAGCGCGCACTCGCACGTCTCGGCGGTCGTGATCCAGGGGCGGTCGGACACGCAGCGGATGCCCTTGCCCTCCGGCGCGAACGTGGCGTAGCGGTCGGCGAGGTGCTGGCGACCGCGCTCGCCGGTCAGGGCGCCGGCGAGCACCGGGTAGTACCAGTCCATGGCCCACCGGTGCTTGGGCGCGAACGCCTCGGGCACGTTCGCCACCACGTGGCACAGGGCGGCGGCGGAGCGCTCCCACTGCGGCCGCTCGTGGCCGAGCTCGCGGGCGATGGCGATGGCGGAGCGCAGCGAGTGGCAGATCGAGGACGACCCGGTGAGGAGCGCGAAGGTCCAGGGCGACCCGTCGGCGTGGCGGGCCCAGAGGACCTCGCCGCGCGGGGTCTGGAGGTCGAGCACGAACTCGATCGCCCGCTCGACCGTCGGCCACAGCGACTCGAGGAACCCGGCGTCCTTGTGGCGCAGGAAGTGGTGCCACACGCCGCAGGCGACGTAGGCGCACACGTTGGCGTCGAGCTTGTCCTGCTCGACCTCGACGCCGCCGTCGGCGGTGGGCACGTAGTACTGGTGCCAGGCGCCGTCGGGCCGCTGCAGCCCGACGAGCCACTCGTAGGCCCGCTCGGCCTCGGCCTTGCGGCCGCCGACGTCGAGGGCCATGGCCGCCTCGACGTGGTTCCACGCGTCGGCGTGGCCGCCCGGGAACCAGGGGATCATCCCGGAGGGCAGCTGCCAGTCGGCGATGGCGTCGGCGGTGGCTCGCGCCTCGTCGGCGGTGAGCAGCCCCTCGATGGACGGGACCGCCGGTGGCTCGCTCATGCGGCGACGTCCTCGCCGCGGCGGCGCTCGGCGGTGGGGCGCTCGTCGGCCTCCGGCTTGCGGGCGTAGACGATGAGGCTCTTGCCGAGCACGGGGTTCAGCACCTTGTCGGCCACCCGGGTGACGAGCGGGCGCTCGACGATGTCCCACGTGAGCAGTTTCAGGTACGCCTTCACGAGCGGGTGGTCGTCGCTGTGCTGCGGGTCGATCGCGCAGCGCAGCCACCAGTACGGCGAGTGCAGCGAGTGGGCGTGGTGGGCGTCGCCCGGCCGCAGCCCGGCGGCGCGCAGCTTCCGGCGCAGCTCGTTCTCGGTGTAGATCCGCACGTGGCCGCCCGGCACGTGGGGGGCGTGGTACTCCTCCGACAGCGCCCAGCACACCTTCTCGGGGAACCACGCCGGGATCGTCACGGCGATGGTGCCGCCGGGCTTGAGCACCCGGTGCAGCTCGGCGATGGCGCCCTCGTCGTCGGGGATGTGCTCGAGCACCTCGGCGGCGATGATGCGGTCGAAGGTGTCGTCGGGGAACGGCAGGAACACCCCGTCGCCCTGGGCGGTCGCCATCACCCGGTCGACGGGCGAGGCCACCTCGCCGGCGTCGGCCATGGCCGCGGCCAGCGTGCGGGCCTGGGCGAGCTCGCCGGTGTCGTAGTCGCAGAGCACGACGCGCGCGCCCCGGCGCATCGTCTCGAAGGCGTGGCGCCCGGGACCGCTGCCGAGGTCGAGGACGAGCTCGCCCTCCTGCAGGCCGAGGCGCCGGTAGTCGACGGTGAGCACCTAGCCCCCCACCCCGCCGCGGTTGGGCGGCAGCTGGCCGAGGCGGATGCGGTACTGCTCGACCGTGCGCTCGGCGGTGTGGCGCCAGCTCCAGTGGTCCTGCACGCGCGTGCGGCCGGCCAGGCCGATGCGGCGCGAGCCCTCCGGGTCGTCGAGGGCCCGGCGGATGCGGTCGGCGAGGGCCTCGCTGTCGCCGGGCGGGACGAGCATCGACGTCTCGCCGTCGGGGCCCACGACCTCGGGGATGGCGCCGCCGGTGGTGGCCACGAGCGGGCACCCGCAGGACATCGCCTCGATGGCCGGCAGCGAGAAGCCCTCGTACAGCGACGGCACGACGGCCAGCTCGGCCTCGGAGTACAGCTCGATGATCCGCTGCTCGGGCACGCCGGTCACGAACTCGACGTGGCCGCGCAGGCCCAGGCGGTCGATGGTCTGGCTCGACGGTCCGCCCGGCTTCTCCTTGCCGATGACCACGAGGTGGACGTCGTCGCGCTCGGTGCGCAGCTTGGCCAGCGCCTCGAGCAGGTAGCGCAGGCCCTTCATCGTCACGTCGGCGCTGGCCGTGGTGACGAGCCGGCCCGGGATGCGCTGCACGTCGTCGAGCGGCTTGAACACGTCGGGGTCGACGCCCACGGGCACGATCGCCATGCGCTCGGGGTCGACGTGGTGGTCGGCGACGATGTCCTTGAACGAGTTCTCCGACACCGTGACGATGCGCTGCAGGCGGCGGGCCACCTGGGTCTGCATGCGCGTGAACGAGTACCAGCGGGCGAGGCTCCACCGCTTCCAGCGGTTCGGGGCGTGCTCGAGCTCGAGGCGCCGGTCGACGGTGATCGGGTGGTGGATCGTGGCCAGCACCGGCAGGCCGGCCTGCTCGATGGCGAGGAGGCCGTAGCCCAGCGTCTGGTTGTCGTGGACGATGTCGAAGTCGTCCGTGCGGTGCTTCAGGTGGTCCCACGCCCGCAGCGAGAACGCCAGCGGCTCGGGGAACTGCCCGGCCGAGAAGCTGAGCACCTCGACCAGGTCCTTCCAGTCCTTGATCTCCCAGAAGCCGGGGGTGCGGGCCGGGAAGTGCTCGTTGTAGATGTCGAGGCTGGGGAGCTGCACCAGCTCGACGCCCTCCGGCACCTCCGGGTACGGCTGGCCGCCCAGGACCTCGACGGTGTGGCCGAGGTCGGTCAGCGCCTTGGCGAGCTGGCGCACGTAGACGCCCTGGCCGCCGACGTGGGGCTTGCCCCGGTACGCCAGCAGGGCGATGCGGAGAGGGCCGTGCTGGTCGGGCATGGCGGACAATCCTCCTCGGCCTCCGCTCGATCGGTCAAGCGAACGGAGGCCGCTGTGACCGGCGTCACGGGTCGGGGAAGAGGATCTCCGCCCCGACGGGCGAGAACCCCCCGGCGCCGAGCACGGCCCGCAGCGACGGCACGTTGCCCGGCGCGACCTGCACCCAGACCGGCGTGCCGACGGGCACGAGGTGGCGGGCGGCGGCGACCAGGCGCCGACCCAGGCCCCGGCCCCTCGCGCCCGGCTCGACCTCGAAGGCGCACTCCCACCGCTGCGCCAGCCCTCGACCGAGCAGGAGCAGGCCGGCGCCGTCGGAGGTCTCGTACACGCGCAGGTCGCGCCGGTAGCGGTCGGCGCGGGCGACCCGCGGGTGGTCCGTGGGGCCGTCGACGGCCACCAGCTCGAGCGGGCCGGCGCCCTCCGCCCCGTGCCCGACGAAGACGGCGTCGATGTTGTCGCCCCGGCGTCCCAGGTGGTCGGCGAGCGCGGCGACGAAGTGCCCGCCGACGGGCGCGGACAGGTCGCCCTCCGGCAGGCGGTCGTGGACCCACGCGGGATCGACGTCGGCCGCGACGACGTGGTGTCCGGCGAACGCGAGGACGCCGGCCACCGGCCCGGGCGGTTGCGGCACCACCTCGGTCACCAGGTCGAACGGCGGGGGCGTGCCGGCGGCGACGTCGGCCAGGAGCTCGCCCACCCGCTCGACCGGCGGCGGCGGGGGCGGGAGCCGGTCGAGGGGCATGCGGCCGCAAGGTAGCGGTGAGGGTCGTCGTGACCCTCCGAGCCCCGCTCCGGGCGGTACCTTGCCGCGCCGGCGGGCGGCCAGGGAGGTCGCCTCGCGTCCAGGAGGCACCCATG
Organism: Acidimicrobiia bacterium; assembly: GCA_046565885.1. Classification (GTDB taxonomy): domain Bacteria; phylum Actinomycetota; class Acidimicrobiia; order Acidimicrobiales; family Salinilacustritrichaceae; genus Salinilacustrithrix. Next base: position 2,992 of record JBKHXT010000064.1, on the reverse strand, counting down.
CGGCGTACCGCACCCTTCCGTCCCCTCGTCGTGCTGCTGACCCTCGGGCTGCTGGTGGCGGCGTGCGGTGACGACGACGACACCACCACCGCCGCGAGCGGCGACAGCACCGAGACCACCGAGGCGACGGAGGGCACCGAGCCCACCGAGGACGCCGGCGGCGAGTCCGGCGAGCCGGGCGACGGCCCGAACGAGTGCGTGCAGGAGGCCGGCCTCACCGAGGAGGGCCAGCTCACCATCGGCACCGACAGCCCGGCCTTCCCGCCGTGGTTCGTCGACGACGACCCGACCAACGGCGAGGGCTTCGAGAGCGCCGTCGCCTACGCCGTCGCCGAGGAGCTGGGCTTCTCCGAGGACCAGGTCGAGTGGACCGTCGTGCCGTTCAACAACGCCTTCGCCCCGGGTCCGAAGGACTTCGACTTCGTCATCAACCAGGTGTCGATCACCGAGGAGCGCGACCAGGCCATCGACTTCAGCGAGGGCTACTACGACGTGAACCAGGCGATCGTCGGCTTCGAGGACTCCGCCGCCGCCGGCGCCACCACGGTGGAGGACCTGCGGGGCCTGAAGCTCGGCGCCCAGCAGGGCACCACGAGCCTCGACTTCATCACCGAGGTCATCCAGCCCGAGCAGGAGCCCTTCGTCTACAACGACAACAGCGCCGCCAAGGCCGCCCTCGACGCCCAGCAGGTCGACGCCATCGTCCTCGACCTGCCCACCGCGTTCTACGTGAGCGCCGTCGAGATCGAGGGCACCGCCGTCATCGGCCAGTTCCCGTCCACCGGCGACTCGCCCGAGCAGTTCGGCATGGTCTTCGAGGACGGCAACCCGCTGCGCGACTGCGTCGACGAGGCGCTCGCCTCCCTCGAGGAGTCGGGTGACCTCGACGCCATCGAGCAGGAGTGGCTGAGCGACGTGGTCGACGCCCCGGTCATCGAGATCGGGTGACCGTGGCCGGAGGGGTCGAACCGGTCCCGGGTGCGCCCGGGCCGGTCGGCCCCACCCGCACCCGCCGCCAGCTGTGGGAGCGCCGGCAGCGGCGACGCAGCGCGCTCATCGCCGCGGTCAGCACCCTGGTGCTCGGCACGGCGGTCGTGCTCACCGTGGTCACCTCGCCGGGGTGGCCGAAGGTGCGCGAGGCGTTCTTCGACGGCGACGCGTTCGCCGAGTCGTTCCCCGAGGTCGTCGACGCGTTCTGGCTGAACGTGCGCGTCTTCCTCATCGCCGAGGCGCTCATCCTCGTGCTCGCCCTGCTGGTCGCCGTCACCCGCAGCTCGCGCTCGCCGGTGCTGTTCCCGGTGCGCCTGGCCGCCACCGTGTACGTCGACCTGTTCCGGGGCGTGCCCGTGCTGCTCGTGCTGTTCCTGCTCGGCTTCGGCGTGCCGGCGCTGCGCCTCGAGGGCGTGCCGAACGACCCGATCTTCTGGGCGACCGTGGCGCTGGTGCTCAGCTACTCGGCCTACGTGTCCGAGGTGTACCGGGCCGGCATCGACTCGGTGCACGAGAGCCAGCGCCTCGCCGCCAGCGCCCTCGGCCTGAGCAGCGTGCAGTCGCTGCGCTTCGTGGTGCTGCCGCAGGCGGTGCGGCGGGTGATCCCGCCGCTGCTGAACGACTTCATCGCCCTGCAGAAGGAGACCTCGCTGGTCGGCATCCTCGGCCCCATCGAGGCCGCCCGCCAGGCGCAGATCTACTCGTCGCGCACCTTCAACTTCACCAGCTACGTGGCGGGTGCGGTCGTGTTCCTCGCCGTCACCATCCCGCTCACCCGGCTCACCGACCACCTGCTCGCCCGGCAGCGCCGCCGCACGAGCGCCTCGCGAGCATGAGCGACCAGCCCAAGCTCCGGCTCGAGTCGGTCGACAAGTCCTTCGGCGACCTCGCCGTGCTGCGACGGATCGACCTCGACGTGGCGCCGCACGAGGTCGTGTGCCTGATCGGGTCGTCGGGTTCCGGCAAGTCGACGCTGCTGCGATGCGCCAACCTGCTCGAGCCCATCGACGCCGGGCAGATCCTGCTCGACGGCGTTGACATCGCCGAGCCCGGCTTCGACGCCGACGCCGTGCGGCGCCGCATCGGGATCGTGTTCCAGTCGTTCAACCTGTTCCCGCACCGGTCGGTGATCGACAACGTGACCCTGGCGCCCCGCAAGGTGCTCGGCCTCGGCAAGGCCGAGGCGGTCGCCCGGGCCGAGGGCCTGCTCGCCCGGTTCGGCCTCGCCGACAAGGCCCGGGACTACCCCGACCGCCTGAGCGGCGGCCAGCAGCAGCGGGTGGCCATCGTGCGAGCCATGGCCATGGAGCCCGAGGTGCTGCTGCTCGACGAGATCACGTCCGCCCTCGACCCCGAGCTGGTGGGCGAGGTCCTCGACGTGGTGCGCGAGCTGAAGGGTTCCGGGATGACGATGGTGATCGCCACCCACGAGATGGGCTTCGCCCGCGACATCGCCGACCGCATCTGCTTCCTCGACGAGGGCCGCATCGTCGAGTCCGGGCCGCCGTCGCAGGTGTTCACGGCCCCGGAGCACCCGCGCACGCAGGCGTTCCTGCAGCGCATCATCGACGCCGGCCGGCTGTGATCAGGCCGGGCGCCACGTCCACGTGGTCGTGATCGTCCACGACGTGCCGGCGTGGACGAAGGCGAGGTCGTCGCCGAGGTTGTGCGCGTCGGGCGGCGCCGACTGCGGCTCGACGCACACGGCCCGGTCGACCTCGTCGTAGACGGTGACGTGCTCGCAGTCGGACTCGACGAGCAGCTCGAGCACGCCGGGCCAGCGCAGGGCGACCGGGCCGATGAGCGCGGTGAAGCAGTCGTCCCACGGTCCGGGCGTCGGCTCGACGAGGGTGCCGTCGGGGATCCCCTCCTCGTCGCGGCGCCACATGCGCTCGGCCGGGTTGTCGATCTCGACGTCGACGCCGGCGATCGTGCGGTGGAACCACGGGTGCCAGCCGGCGGTGACGGGCATCGTCTCGCCGGCGTGGACGCCGATGGTCAT
>JBKHXT010000063.1:0-3864 GCA_046565885.1 Acidimicrobiia bacterium | reverse complement strand
TGGCTCGACGCCATGGCCGAGTGCGGCCTCGACCCCGACTGGTACATCCACCGGCACCGCACCGAGGACGAGGTCCTGCCCTGGGACCACCTCTCCGCCGGCCTCCACAAGGACTTCCTCTGGATGGACTGGCAGGACGCGCTGGCCGAGGTCGGCCTGCCCGACTGCCGCTGGACGCCCTGCTACGACTGCGGCGCCTGCACCGGCTACAGCATCGAGCACATCGTCGCCTCAGCCACGCCGCCCGCCGGCGGCAGCCAGGGCACCGGGGTCGACCTCGCCTCCGGCCACAGCGTGCCGGTCGAGCTGCGCCCCCGCATCCCGAGCGGCGCGTCCGTGGGCGGGCGAGGCCCGGCCGGGTCCGCCATCGAACCCGAGGGGTTCGCATGACGCCGCCCCGTCCCGATCGCATCCGGATCCGGTTCGACAAGTTCGGCCGCATCCGGTTCACCTCCCACCGCGACGTGGCCCGCGTGTGGGAGCGCAGCCTGCGCCGGAGCCGGCTGCCGGTGTCGTACAGCGAGGGCTTCTCGCCCCGACCCCGGCTGCGCTTCGGCCTCGCCCTGGCCACCGCCCACGAGTCGTGCGGCGAGTACCTCGACGTCGACCTGGAGCCCGGCTCGCTCGAGTCCGGCGCCGTCGACCTCGACGAGCTCGTCGCCCTCGTGGACCCGACGCTGCCGCCCGGCATGACCATCCAGGCGACCACGCGCGTGGAGCCCGGCACCCCGAGCCTGCAGGAGGCGGTCGAGTCCTGCACCTGGCTCGTCGACGTGCCCGGGCTCACCCCGGCGGAGGCGCACGACCTGGTCGAGCGCGCCCTCGCCGCCGAAGAGCTGCCGGTCACCCGCGAGCGCAAGGGCAAGGCCGTCACCGACGACGTCCGGCCCAACGTGCTCGCCCTCCGAGTCGCCGACCCCGACGAGGTCCCGCCGGCCGCCGACTGGCGGCCGACCGGCGCCCTGCTCCGGGCCGAGCTGGGCACGCACCCGCGCGCCTGCCGGCCCGCGGAGCTGCTCGCCGCGGTCGATCCGGCGCTCGAGGAGGGCCGGGTGGTCCGGCTCCACCAATGGACGATGGTCGACGGCGTCCGGCGCGAACCCGTCCCCCTGGAGGCCACGCCTCCGGTGGGCACGGGCATCGCCCGCCCGTCGGCCGCGCACGCCGAGGCGCGTGCGTCATGAGAAGGGAACACCACCATGGCCGACACCCACGAGGGGTCGTCGACGTCGCAGGGCCCGCGCCGAGACGGCGCCCGGGCGGCTGCTGACGCCACCACCGAGCGCGCCGGCGACGGCCGCGCCGCCAAGCCCCAGATCGGCGACCGCCGCGAGGTGCCGCGCGCCTCGTCCGAGGGCGACGGCGACGGCCGCCCGGGTCGACGCCGGCGCCGCCGCGGCGGACGGGGACGCAACCGGGGCGGGGGCGGGTCCGCCAACCCGAACCCGGTCGAGCTCGACAGCACCGGCATCGACGCCGTCGAGCTCGACGAGGCCCAGCTCGAGGCCCGGCGGGGCAAGCACCGCGACGGCAAGCCCGTGGGCCGATACCTGATGGCCGTCCACCGCACCGAGCGGGCCACGCAGATCGCCGTGCTCGAGGGCCGCCAGCTCATCGAGCACCACGTCGCCCGCCCGGCCGACGACATCTCCCAGATCCACGGGAACATCTACCTGGCCCGGGTCGCCAACGTGCTGCCCGGCATGGAGGCCGCCTTCGTCGACATCGGCACGCCGAAGAACGCCGTGCTCTACCGCGGCGACGTCACCTTCGACCCCGACGACGTCGAGGGCGGCGAGCGCCCCAAGATCGAGGACGTCCTGAAGCCGAAGCAGACCATCATCTGCCAGGTCACCAAGAACCCGATCGGGGTGAAGGGCGCCCGGCTCACCCAGGAGGTGAGCCTGCCCGGCCGCTTCGTGGTGCTGGTGCCCAACTCCAGCACGTACGGCATCTCCAAGCGGCTGCCCGACAACGAGCGCAAGCGCCTGCGCAAGATCCTCGACGGCGTCAAGCCGGCCCAGCACGGCGTCATCGTCCGCACGGCGGCCGAGGACGTCACGACCGAGGAGATCGAGAACGACGTCACCCGCCTCGTCGCCCTCTGGGACCGCATCGAGGACCTGGCGAAGCGGTCGCAGGCCCCGACGCTGCTGTACCGCGAGCCCGACGCCGCCGTCCGGATGATCCGCGAGGAGTTCTCGAAGGAGTACCGGGCCGTCGTCATCGACGACGAGGAGCTGTACAAGGAGGTCGACGAGTACGTCTCCGGCATCACGCCGGCGCTCGCCGACCGCGTCCAGTTCTACGACGCCGCCGCCGAGTCGCTGCCGCTGTTCGAGCGCCACCACATCCACGAGCAGCTCCACCGGGCGCTGGATCGCAAGGTGTGGCTGCCCTCGGGCGGCTCGCTCATCATCGAGCACACCGAGGCGCTCACCGTCATCGACGTGAACACCGGCAAGAACGTCGGCAAGGACTCCCTCGAGGACACCGTCTACCGGAACAACCTCGAGGCCGCCGAGGAGATCGCCCGCCAGCTGCGGCTGCGCGACATCGGCGGGATCATCGTGATCGACTTCATCGACATGGAGATCAAGGCGAACCGGGAGGAGGTCATCAAGGCCTTTCGCGACGCGCTGGCACGTGACAAGACCCGAACCCAGGTGTTCGACATCTCCGAGCTCGGCCTCGTCGAGATGACGCGCAAGCGCATCAGCGAGGGCCTCGTCGAGTCGCTCAGCGAGAACTGCCCGATGTGCGCCGGCCGCGGCATCATCCTCGACAAGGAGCTGCTGGAGCAGTGAAGCCCTACACCTGCGACGCGTGCGGTGCGGTGGTCACCGCCGACGACATCGACACCTTCGTCGCTGCGCTCACCGAGCACGTCCGGACGGTCCACGAGTGGCCGTATCCGGATCTGGCGATCCGGAACTTCGCGGACGCCACCCAGCGGGTCGACGGACCCACCGATCGCCTCGAGGCGATCGGCGAGGTGACGATCGAACCGGTCACCGGCCGCCTCGACGACTGGCTGCAGTTCTTCGACCGCGAGGCCTTCGCCGGGAACTTCGCATGGGCCTCGTGCTACTGCGCCGAGCCGCACTGCCTCGACCCGAAGCGCCGGGGCGAGACCGACGTCGGGGGCCGCACCTGGAAGCGGAACCGCTCGATCATGGAGGACCTCATCTCCAACGGCCGTTCGTTCGGCTACCTCGCCTACGTCGACGGCCACGCGGGCGGCTGGGTGAACGCCTCGGTGAAGTCCGAGTACGCGCTCTACCGCGCCGGCACGCCGGAGGACGCAGAGACCGTCGGCGTCGCCTGCTTCGTGATCGCTCCGCCCTACCGCGGGCACGGCCTCGCGCCGCGGCTGCTCGACCGGGTCCTGGCCGACGCCCCGTCCCGCGGTGTCCGGCTCGTCGAGGCCTATCCGTTCAAGGACGACATCCGGAAGCAGGCCTTGGGCGACTTCCGTGGCCACGAGCAGATGTACGCCGACCGGGGGTTCGAGGTGGTCGAGGAACGCGACCGCGATCGCGTGGTTCGCAAGGTTCTCTGACCTCGTTTACACTTGTCCGCTGGTGTGAGCGCCGGTCGGCGCCGCCGATCCCTCACTCCGAAGGACAGGTAGATGTACGCGGTCATCAAGACGGGTGGCAAGCAGGAGAAGGTCAGCGAAGGCCAGCGCCTCGAGGTCGAGCTTCTTGGCCAGGACGAGGGCGCCGAGGTCACGTTCGCGCCCGTCCTCCTCGTCGACGGCGACACGGTCCTGAGCGGCTCCGACGCCGGGAACGCCACGGTGACGGCCCGGGTGGTCGGCGAGACCAAGGGCAAGAAGATCCGCGGCTTCACCTACAAGAA
>JBKHXT010000062.1:0-17519 GCA_046565885.1 Acidimicrobiia bacterium | reverse complement strand
ACTCCGACTTCGGGCGCGACCCGCTCGGTCGGCTCCGGCGCACCGCGTCCTTCGTCGGCGTCACCGCCTACGGCACCTCCGAGCAGGCCGAGCAGGCGTGCGCCGTCGTGCGCTCGGTCCACGATCGCGTGGTCGGCCACGCCCCCGACGGGCGCCCGTACTCGGCCAACGACCCCGAGCTGCTCGACTGGGTGCACGTCACCGAGTTCGGCGCCTTCGCCGCCGCCAACCGCCGCTACGCGGTGACGCCGATGACCCGGGACGAGCTCGACCGGTACGTCGCCGAGGTCGCCCGCATCGCCGTGGCGCTCGGCGATCCGGCGCCGCCCCGGTCCTGGGGCGAGCTCGACGCCCACCTCGAGCGGCACCGCCCGATGACCGCCGTCGGCAGCCAGGCCCGCGCCGCGTGGCGGTTCCTCGAAGACCCGCCCCTGCCCGGGCCCGTGCGGGCCGCCTGGCCGGTGCTGTTCCGCGGGGCCATGGCGTGCCTGCCGCCGTGGGCCACCGAGCTGTGGGGCGTGAGCCGACCGACCGTGGCCGAGCGGGCCGCCTGCCGCGCCGCCGTGCGCTCGCTCGGGGCGGTGCTCGGCACGCCGCCCGGGCTCGTCGCCGCCACCGACCGGGCCCTCGCCGACGCCTCCTGACCCGGTGGCTATCGTCCGAGCCGACCGACCGCGCCCCGGGGGGAACACACCATGCGCGTCCCGCTGACCGTCCGAGACCACATCGACCGAGCCGAGCTCGTCTACGGCGACCGCACCGCGTTCGTCGACGAGCCCGACCAGCCCGCCGAGTCGTGGGGCGAGGTCACCTACCGCGAGATGGCCGCCCGCGCCCGGTCGATGGCCGTCGCCCTCGACCGCCTCGGCGTCGGCCACGGCGAGCGGGTGGCCATCGTCAGCCACAACTCGGCCCGGCTGCTCACCGCCTTCTTCGGGGTCAGCGCCTACGGCCGGGTGCTGGTGCCGATCAACTTCCGGCTGAACGCCGAGGAGATCCGCTACATCGTCGACCACTGCGGCGCCTCGGTGCTGCTCGTCGACCCGGCGCTCGACGACGACCTGGCCGACGTCACCGCCCCGCACCGCTTCGTGCTCGGCGCCGAGAGCGACCAGCAGCTGTTCCACGCCGTCGGCGATCCGGCGCCGTGGGAGCCCGACGAGGACGCCACCGCCACCATCAACTACACGAGCGGCACCACGGCGCGGCCCAAGGGCGTGCAGCTGACGCACCGCAACCTGTGGATCAACGCCGCCACCTTCGGCTGGCACATGGGCGTCAGCGACCGCGACGTGTACCTGCACACGCTGCCGATGTTCCACTGCAACGGCTGGGGGATGGTCTACGCCGTCACCGGCATGGGCGGCCGCCACATCGTGCTGCGCCAGGTGGACGGGCCCGAGATCCTGCGCCGCATCGACCAGCACGGCATCACGCTGCTGTGCGGCGCGCCGGCCGTCGGCTCGATCGTGCTCGACGCGGCCAAGCACCTCGACGGCGACGTGCCGGGGAAGGGCACCACCCGCTGGGTGATGGCGGGCGCCCCGCCGCCCACGGCCACCATCGAGGCGGTCGAGCGCGACCTCGGCTGGGAGTTCGTGCAGATCTACGGCCTCACCGAGACGTCGCCGTTCCTCACCATCAACCGGGGCCGCGAGGAGTACGACGACCTGCCGCCCGACGAGCGGGCCCGCAAGCTGTCGCGCGCCGGGGCCCCGGCCATCGGCGTGCAGCTGCGCATCAGCGACCAGGGCGAGGTGCTCGCCCGCGCCAACGTCGTGCTCGAGGGCTACTGGGAGCAGCCCGACGCCACGGCCGCTGCCATCGTCGACGGCTGGTTCCACACCGGCGACGGCGGCGAGATCGACGGCGACCACTACCTGTCGATCTCCGACCGGAAGAAGGACGTCATCATCTCCGGCGGCGAGAACGTGTCGTCGATCGAGGTCGAGGACTGCCTGTTCTCGCACCCCGACGTGGCCGAGGTCGCCGTCATCGGCGTCCCGGACGAGAAGTGGGGCGAGACGGTCAAGGCCCTGGTCGTGCTCGCCCCCGGCGCCAGCGCCGACGAGCGCGCCCTCATCGAGCACTGCCGCTCGAAGCTGGCCCACTACAAGTGCCCGACCAGCATCGAGTTCCGCGACGAGCTGGCTCGCACGGCCACCGGCAAGCTGCAGAAGTTCAAGCTGCGGGCGCCGTACTGGGAGGGCCGGGAGCGGCAGGTCAACTGAGCCCGCTCCGCCTGGTCGCCCGCGCCCTGCTCGGCGCCGTCGCCGCCTTGGCGGCGGCCGCCGGCGTGGCCGGCGCCCACACCCAGCTGCAGGAGGCGTCGCCGGCGCCGGCGGAGGAGGTCGGCGGCACCGTCGACCAGGTGCGCCTCGACTTCCTCGACCCGCTGCTCGAGGCCCCGAACGTGGTCGTGACCGGCCCCGACGGCGCCGTGGTCGACGGGGCGGCGCCGGCCGAGCTCGTCGCCGACGACGTCGCCGTCGCCGCCTTCGACCCGCTCGAGGAGCGGGGGCGCTACACGGTGACCTACGACTACGCCTCGCTCGACGGCGCGCCGCAGCAGGGCGCGCACACCTTCACCTTCACCGGGTCGGGGGGCGGCGGGATCGAGCTCCGGCCGGCGCTGGCGGTCCTGGTCGCCGCGGCGCTCGTGGCGCTCGCCGCCCGTTCGGCCCTGGCCCGCTGAGCCGACGAGACTCGCCGGCGTGCTCGCCGTCGATGCCACCGTCGTCCGCCTGTTCCTGCACGTGCTCGCCGCCACCGTGTGGGTGGGCGGCCAGCTGACCCTGGCCGGCCTGGTGCCCGGCCTGCGGGACCTGTCACCCGACGCGCCGCGAGCGGTGGCCCGCCGCTTCGACCGCATCGCCTGGCCGGCCTACGGCGTGCTCGTGGCCACGGGCATCTGGAACCTGTTCGAGGTGTCGCTCTCCGACCGCAGCACCGAGTGGCAGGTGACCCTCTTCGTGAAGCTGGTCCTGGTCGCGCTGTCCGGCGCCTCGGCGCTCGCCCACCGCGCGGCGTCGAGCAAGGTCGTGCTCGCCGCCGGCGGCGCGCTGGCCGGCCTCAGCAGCCTCGGCGCGCTGTTCCTCGGCGTGCAGCTCGCCTTCGCCGGGTGACCCGAACGCCGGGCCACACAAGGGGATCCGCGATCGCGGCGCACGGCTTCGCCAGACTGCGCCCTCGAACAACCCCAGCCCTCTCGAGGAGGACCAATGAACAAGAGCGAGCTCATCGAGCAGGTCGCCAAGCAGGCCGGTACCGACAAGCGCACGGCCGGCGACGTGCTCAACGCGTTCGAGGACGTCGTGCTCGCGACCACGAAGGCCGGCAAGGAGGACATCTCCTGGACGGGCTTCCTGAAGTTCTCGCAGGGCAAGCGTGCCGCCGGCACCGCCCGCAACCCCCAGACCGGCGAGACGATCAAGACCACGGCCAAGAAGGTGCCGAAGGTCACCGTCGGCGCCGGCTTCAAGAAGGTCGTCAACGGCGAGACGCCCGCCCCGAAGCTGAAGAAGTGAGCCCGTCTGGGGGTCGGCCGGACTGGCCCCCAGACCCGCTCGTCCGAGACGATGGGGGCGTGCGCCGCCCCCTCGCCTCGGCTCTGCTGGCCCTCGTGCTCGCCCTGGCCCTCGTGGCCGTCCCCCCGTCGCCGGTGCGGGCCGCCGACGACACGACCACGACGGAGCCGCTGCCCGGCGGCGAGATCATCCCCGAGCCGGGATCGGGCCGCGAGCCCGAGGACGCCGGCGACCGGGGCGGTGGCCTGCAGACGGTCCTGTTCGTCGGCATCGTCGTCGTCGTGGTCGGCGCCGGCGCCTACCTGGTGGTGCAGAGCCGCAAGGCCCGTGCCGGCCGCGGCTTCTGATCGTCAGCGCAGGTAGGCGGGGCAGGCGGTGACGCCGGCGAGGAAGCCGTCGCGGAACGCGGCCGTGCGCTCGAAGGCGGTGGCCTCGCCCTCGCCGCCGAAGGCGAGGAAGGCGATGATCACCTCGTCGAGGTCGCCGGGGGACAGCTGGAGCTGCTGGTCCGGCACGGCACCCGCGAACTCGGCGCCGGCGTAGGCGCCGGCGAAGCAGTCGGCGTGCAGGCCCTCGGCCTCCGGGTCGCCGGTGCCGAGGCCGAGCTGGTCCTGGGCGGCGAAGGCGTGGAGGCGGGCCACCTCGCCGCCGAAGGCGAAGTCGCCGATCTCCTCGAGGGCGGGCACGAGGTTGGCCCCGTCGAGGTAGTGGGTGCCGTCGGCGGCGCAGTGGAACGCCGCGTCCACCAGCTCGTCGCCGGCGACCTCGTCGTCGCCGCAGCGGATGGGCCCGTCGGCGGGGTCGAAGAGCTCGATGCCGCGCACCGGCTCCCAGTCCTGGCCGGCGCCGGCGAAGACCTCGTCGAAGAACGACTCGAGGTCGAGCACGAGCGGGTCGACCAGCTCCTCGAGGGGCAGGTTCCCGCCGCTGATCTCGTCGTCGAGGCTGCCGAAGGGGATGGCCACCACCGTGGGCGGCTCCTGCTCGAAGGCGGCGCACACCTGCGGGCCGCCCTCGTAGCCGTCCTGGAAGGCGCTGACCCGGTCGAACCCCGAGCCGTGGGCCACCGGTGCGTAGCCGGGCACGCCCAGGGTGTCGCGCAGCTCGAGCAGGCCGGCGACGGCCTCGTCGAGGGCGTCGCCACCGGTGGAGAAGGTGTCGAGGCGGTCGTCGACGTCGGCGACCCAGGCCCCGGCGAAGCAGTCGGCCTGCAGCTCGAGGGTCACGGCCGCGCCCTCGGTGTCGGCCCGGTTCTGCACGGCGTGGGCGAACTCGTGGGCCATGACCATGCCCACGGTGAGCGGCCCGAAGCGCGCCTGCAGGTCGGGCAGCAGCGTGGTGCGGTCCCAGGCGATGTAGTCCTCGAAGGGGCAGTAGAGGGCGTTCTCGGCGACCAGCTCGTAGTCGAGGGCCTGCTGGCCGCAGCTGGGCAGCGGCGTGCCCGGTCCGTAGGGCAGGTAGCCGCCCCGCAGCGGCTCGAAGCGGGTCCCGTACACCTCGAGCATGGCGTCGGCCCAGTACGCCTCGAGGTCCTGCAGCGCCAGCGTGGCGACGGCGTCGGCGTCTTCGGCGTCGGGCGCCGGGCCGCCCTCGACGGTGCGGTCGGCGGGGCGATCGATGGTGATCGTCAGGTCGGACTCGGTGCAGGCGCCGGCCGCCAGCAGGATGACGGCGAGGAGCAGCGTCCGGCGGCGCACCCTCCGGACGCTACCCAGGGCCGGTCAGGCGTCCTCGGCGCGCAGCGGCGCTCGGCGGGCGCGACGCCGCTCGGGCTGGGGGTTGATGGCGTACTGCGGCGGCGTGGGCCGGGGCGCCGGCGGCTGGAACTCGGTGGCGGCCGGGTCCTCGCCGCGGACGGCGGCCTCCAGCTGGCGCAGGCTCTGCTGCAGCAGGGCGCGGTCGGCCCGCTGGTTCTGGACCACGATGAGGCCGACGCCGAGCACGACCAGGGACAGCCCGGCGATGCCGCCGGAGATCAGGTACGGGAACTGGGCCTCGACCCGGTCGACGCTGGCGGCGCCGTTCCACCCGAGGAACACGAGCAGGATGCCGGCGCCGCACAGGCCGGTGCCGAGCTTGCTGCCGAGGTCGCTCCAGATGCGCTTCATCGAACCCTCCTCAGGATCCCAGGTAGGTCTCTCGCAGGTTCGCCGACTGGATCTCGTCGCCGACGCCCGCGTACACGATCGTCCCCTGCTCCATGATCAGGGCCCGGTCGGCGTAGGGGAGGACGCCGACGTTCTGCTCCACGATGACGACCGTGGTGCCGTCCCGGCAGATGCGCCGGACCACCTCGAACACGACCTTGGCCAGCGCGGGGGAGAGGTCGAGGGAGGCCTCGTCGATGAGCAGCAGGCGGGGCGCCGACATGAGCGCCCGGCCGATGGCCAGCATCTGCTGCTCGCCGCCCGAGAGCGTGCCGGCGAGCTGGTCGCGGCGCTCGGCGAGGCGGGGGAAGTACTCGAAGACGAGGTCGCGCTGGGTGTCGAAGACGCCGCGGTCGCCCCGGCGGGTCCAGTTGCCCATGCGCAGGTTGTCCTCGACGGTGAGGCGGGGGAACAGGCGCCGGCCCTCTGGCGACAGCGAGATCCCGGCCTTCACCAGCTCCGACGGTGAGCGGCCGCCGATCTCCTCGCCGTCGAAGGTGATGCTGCCCGACCACGGCGCCCGCATGCCGGCGATCGTGGTGACGGTGGTGGTCTTGCCGGCGCCGTTCAGGCCGAACAGCACCGCGGTCTCGCCCTGCTCCACCTCGAAGCTGATGCCGTGCAGCACCTCGAACTCGTAGCCGACCTTCAGGTCGCGCACCTCGAGCAGGGCCATCACGCCACCTCCGGTTCGATGCCGAGGTAGGCCCGGACCACCTCGGGGTGGTCGCGCACGTCGGTGGGCTGGCCCTCGGCGAGCACCTGCCCGAGGTTGAGGCAGTACACGTAGTCCGAGATGCGGGTCACCAGCGGCACGTGGTGGTCGATGAGCACGATGGTGAGCTGGAAGCGCTCGCGGATGTCGAGCAGGAAGTCGCCGAGCTCGTCGGCCTCCTCGGGGCCGAGGCCGGAGCCCGGCTCGTCGAGGAGCAGCAGCTCGGGGTCGGTGGCCAGCACGGCGGCGATCTCGAGGCGCTTCTGGATGCCGTAGGGCAGGCCGGCGATGCGGGTGTCCCACAGGTGGCCGAGGTCGACGAGGTCGAGGATGGCCCGGGCTCGCTCGGTGGCCTCCTTCTCGACCTCGCTCGCCTTGGTCGAGCCGAACAGGGCGCCGAGGGCCCCGTAGCGGACCTGGAGGTGCTGTGCCGACTTCAGGTTCTCGCCGACGGTGGAGCCCTTGACCAGGCCGACGTTCTGGAAGGTGCGGCCCATGCCCCGGGCGGCGCGCTGGTGCACGGGCAGGTCGGTGACGTCCTCGCCCTTGAACCGCACGGAGCCGGAGGTGGCCTCGTAGAAGCCGGTGATGCAGTTGAACAGCGTCGTCTTGCCGGCGCCGTTCGGGCCGATGATGCCGACGATCTCGAAGCGCTCGGCCCGCAGGTCGACGTCGGAGAGGGCCTGCACGCCGCCGAAGCGGATCGACACGCCGGCGGTCTCGAGGACCGGGGTGTCGGGCCCTCCGTTCTCAGGCGCGGACATCGTTGACGATCACCTCCTCCTCGGCCGGCACCCAGCGGAACCGGCGGCCGGCGAGCCACTCCTCGAACGGGCGCACGAGCTGGCCGAAGCCGCCGGGCAGCCGGGTGAGGACGACGAGCAGCAGGATGGGGCCGAACACGAGCGGGGCGAACTCCGGCGACATGTCGATGGCGCCGAGCGGGCCGGGGACCTGGACGTCGACGAGGGGGAGCCCGATGCCCTCCTCGAGCTTCAGCTTCTCGACCAGGTACCCGTTGCGCAGGAAGGCGAAGAACGCCGAGCCGAGCACCACGCCCACCCGGTTGCGCAGGCCGCCGATGGTGGTCATGAGCACGAACACCAGGGCGAGGTTGAAGTCGAAGGGGTTGGCCACGACCTGCAGGTCGCGGTGGGCGAGCAGGCCGCCCCCGAGGCCGGCGAACAGGCCGGCGACGCCGAAGGCGAACAGCGTGTACGCCTTCGTGTCGATGCCCCACGTCTGGGCGACCCGGGGGTTCTCGCGCAGGGCGAGCAGGGCCCGGCCGCCCTTGGTGCGCAGCAGGCGCCAGTCGACGAGCAGCACGGCGGCCAGCCCGATGAGGGCGAAGTAGTAGTAGGCGAAGTCGCTCTCGAACCCGGTGGGGCGGGGGGCCACCTTGCCGGCGGTGCCGCCGGTGAAGGCCTCGATGGCGAAGATCGACTGCTGGGCCATGACGCCGTACACGAGCGTGACGAGCGCGAAGTAGAGGCCGGTGAGGCGCAGCGACACGAGCCCGAGCAGCACGGCCTGCGCCGCGCCGACGAGGGCGGCCACGAGCACGCCGAGCACGACCTCCTGGGTGAGGTCGGTGACGACGTAGGCGGAGGTGAAGGCGCCGATGCCGACGAAGGCCTGGTGGCCGAGGGAGACCTGGCCGGCGTAGCCGATGAGCACGTTCAGCGACAGGCCGATGATGGCGAAGATCACGGCCTCGCTCATGCGGTTGGCGTCGAAGGCCGGGATGTCGAACGGCGACAGGACGTTGCCGGGGTAGCAGAGCACCACCCAGGCGAGGGCGGCCCACGCCAGGCCGCGGGCCGCCCAGCCGAGGGGGCCCGGCCGGTGCTGGGCACCCGTGCCGTCGGCCTCGCCGGGCGCCGGCGGGACCGGCAGGTCGAGCTCGACCGTGCGGTCGTCGTGGGGCTGGACGGCGGTCACGTGGCCGTCCTCCCGCCGAGGAGGCCCTCCGGTCGCAGCAGCAGCACGACGAGCAGGACCACGAAGACGCTGACGCTCGAGGCCCCGGGGATGACGTCGAAGGTCGACAGCCGGCCGAAGGACTCGAGCATGCCGATCACCATCCCGCCGAGGACGGCGCCGGGGAGGCTGGTGAGCCCGCCGATCACCGCCGCCGTGAAGCCGGGGATGAGGGCGAGGCTGGTGATGGCCCCCGGCGTGAAGGCGTTGCCGCCCTGCAGCAGGATGCCGGCGGCGGCGCCGAGCACGCCGGCGATGCCCCACACCAGCATCGAGATGCGCTTCACGTCGAGGCCGACGAGGGCGGAGGCGTCGGCGTCCTGGCTGGCGGCGAGCACGGCCAGGCCGTACGGCGAGCGGAAGAAGGCGGTGAGCGCCGCCACGGCGGCGGCGAGCAGCAGCAGCGTGAGCAGCCGCTGCCCGGACACCTGGACCCCGGCGATGCGGGCGCCCTGCCACTGGGTGAGCGGGTCGAAGAAGCGCAGCGCGTTGTCGCCGGTGCGCCAGAACGCCGTGCCGATGGACAGCAGGGCGATGCCGGCGGTGGCGACCAGCAGCGTCACCTTCGGGCCCTGGGACAGGGGGCGGATGACGAAGCGCTCGGTGAGCAGCGAGGCGGCCACGCCGCAGGCGATGCCGAACAGCGCCGCCACCACGTACGGGAAGCTCCAGTACGTGAAGGAGAAGTAGGCGCCGTACACGGCGATGGTGCCGAACTCGGCCTGGGCGAAGTTGAAGATGCCGCTGGAGCGGTACACCAGCACCAGGCCGAGGGCGATGAGCGCGTAGACCGCGCCGTTCACCACGCCGATGACCAGCGACTGCACCAGGTCGGTGCTCGTGACGGCCATCACCCACATCCCGACGCTCACGTCAGAACCCCTGGACGAACGTGCCGATGGTCTTGAACGACGAGCTGCCGCAGTCGGCCTGGAGCACGTGGGAGGCGTTGGCGCCGAAGTGGTCCTGACCGGAGAACTGCAGCGCCGGGTACACGTTGGTCTCGAACGGGGTGCCGCCCTCCAGCGCCTGCACGAAGCTCTGGCGGGTGACGCCCTCGCCGGCGGCGAGGAACAGCTGGTGCACCGTCTTGTTCAGGCCCCACAGGGCCACGGCGAGGTCGTCGGGGTCGCCGCCCACGTACTTCCCGTACGACGGGCGGAAGTCGGGGTCGAGCCGGTCGATGACGTCGAGCTGCGGGAACGGCGAGAAGAAGATGGCGCCGTCCACCGATCGGGCGGCGCTGCAGCCGACCTGGGCGACGGTGTTCAGCCCGGACGTGAGGCCGGGACCGATCCACTGGGGCCGGTAGCCCTGCCCGGCGGCCGCCGCCGCCACGTTGAGGAACGTGGTGGGGCTGGACAGGAAGTACACGACCTCGGCGCCCGAGCTCGACATCTCGGCGGCGATGCCGAGGGCCTGGTTCTGGCTCGCGCTCTTCGGGATCCGCTTGTTGTAGACGACGTCGAGGCCGCCCTCCTGGGCCGCCCGGACGATGGAGGCGTGGGCGTCGTTGAACGAGCCCGAGTCGGCCACGGCGATGCCGAACTTGCCGCCGCCGAGCTGCTTCCTGGTCAGCTGCACGAGCTTCGCCGACTGCTGGGCGTAGGTCTCCGAGAGGGCGAAGTAGGCGCGCACGCCGGCCAGGCCCTCCTCGTTCACGCCGGCCGAGAGGTAGGGCACGCCGACGCTGTTGGCGTACTGGGCGCAGGCCGTGATCTGGTCGGCGCCACCACCGCCGATGAGCAGGAACGCCTTGTCCTCGGTGACCATCTTCTTGCACTTGGCCACGGCGGTGCGGGGGTCGAACTGGTCGTCCTCGAACACGACCCGGACCTTGCGCCCGAACAGGCCACCCTGCTCGTTCAGGAACTGCCAGTAGACGTCCTTGGCCTCGTCGAAGGAGCTCTGGGGGATCGGGGCGGCGCCGGTGACCGGGGCGTGCACGCCGATGACGATCTCGGTGTCGGTGATGCCGGTGCGGTCGCCGGCCGGAGCGGCGCCGCCCCCACCACCGTCGCCGCCGCCGGCGGGGGCCGCGCCACCGCCGCCTCCGCCGCCGGAGCCGCCGGACGTGCCGCCGGTCGAGGCCTGGCCGCCGGCGCCGGTGCGGGCCGCGGCACCGGTCGATCCGCCGCCGGCGCCCGTCGAGCTGTCGGCGTCCGGGGTGCCGTCGCCGTCGACGTCCACGGGAACGTCGTCGAACGCGCCGCCGCTCGAGGTGCCGCCGTCGGCGACGCCGAAGGAGTCGACCGCCCCGGCGCCGGTGGAGACGCTGGCGACGTCGGCCTTCTGGCCGCACGCGGCGGCCACGACGCCGAAGGCGAGGAGCAGGGCGAGCAGGGGGAGGCGGGTGCGGACCATGTCAGGGCTCCTGTGCGGTGCGGGTGCGGGCGGCGAGGGCGCGGCTCACGCCGCCCCGGCGGTCGTCGGCGGTGGGTTGGCCGGCCGGGCCGAGCCAGTAGGAGGTGGCGAGCAGGACGGCGAGCAGGACCGGGACGGCGAGGAAGCCGGCGGCCGGCCAGTTGCCCACGAGGTCGCCCGCCCGGCTCGGCCCGTCGCCGCTCGGCAGCGGGGCGGCGGCGGCCTCGTCGGTCGGCTCGTCGTCCTCGTCGATCGTCGGGTCGTCGTCGACGGCCGGCGCATCGACCGGCGGCGTGCTCACCGGCGGGGCCGACGGCGGGGCCGAGATCCGGGGCGGGGAGAACAGGCTCGAGCCGCCGCCGGACGGCCCCGAGCTGAGGCCGGCGTCGCTCGGCGGGTCGGGCGGCGTGGCGGGCGAGGCGAAGGGGTCGTCGGCCTCCGGCGCCGGCGTGGCCTCGAGCACGACGTCGATGTCGTCGCCGCCGAGCCACACGACCTGAAACGATCCGGACTCGGCCTCGGGGTCGGGGACCAGGGCGACGCCGTCGGCGCGGATGGTCCCGAAGGTGTCGAACCACAGCTCGCCGATGGGGGCGAGGTCGAAGGTCCACGTGCCGTCCTCGGCCCGCTCGCCGGGGGCCCGGGCGGCGTCGCAGTCGGCCGTCGGGCGGCTCTCCCAGGCGCCGTTCTCGCCGCCGGCCCAGAACTCGACGATCGGGCAGGCGACGATGGCGGCGGTCTCGGTCGACTGGTTGCCGCCGGCGTCGGGGTCCTCGCGCAGGGTCAGGGTGAAGGACTCGACGGTGGCGCCCGGGCCCTCGTCGGGCTGGATGCCGACGGCGGCCACGGCGGTGGCCTCCTCGCCCAGGCGCCCGACGACGAGGTCGCCCTCGGGGACGCCGGGGGGCGGCGGGACGGCGACCGGCCCGGCGGGCGTGGCGGCGGGCGAGTTGGCGCGGTTCCACCAACCGGTCTTGTCGATGGTGGCGCCCTCGGCGGCGGCGGACGCGCTCGCCGGGGCGGCGAGCACGGACGCGACGACGAGCGCGGTGGCGGCGATGAAGCGGTGCATGTGGTGGGGTTCGGTTCGCGCCCCGGCCGACCCGGAGATGTTCCAGAACGGGGCGAACCGGACGAAACGCTACCCGTGGGTAACCGCCCGGTCCCAGCAGCGTTCGCCGTCCGGCCCGGGACCTCCTGCCCACCGTCCTACGCTGGGCCCGTGCCTCCCTCCCCGGACACCCTCGACCGGGAGCGCTGGGCCCAGGACGTCGTGCTGGCCGACGGGTCCACGATCCACGTGCGCCCCATCGACCCGGCCGACGGCCCCGAGCTGGTCGCCTTCCACGAGCGCCAGTCCCGCGAGTCGGTGTACTTCCGGTACTTCAGCCCCCGGCCCCGCCTGTCCGAGCAGGAGGTCGAGCACCTCACCACCGTCGACGGGGTCGACCGCATGGCCTTCGTGGCCGAGCGCGGCGACGACCTGCTCGGCGTCGCCCGCTACGACCGGTACCCGGGCCGGCCCGTGGCCGAGGTCGCCTTCTTCACCGACGACCAGATGGCGGGCCGGGGCATCGCCACCCTGCTGCTCGAGTACCTGGCGGCGTACGGGCGCGAGGTCGGCATCAGCCGCTTCGAGGCCCAGGTGCTCCCGTCGAACCGGCGCATGGTCCGCGTGTTCCAGGCCGCCGGGTACGGCGCCTCCAGCGCGTACACCGACGGCGTCATCGAGGTCAGCTTCGACATCGAGCCCAGCGAGGAGGCCGCGTCGGCGATGTCCGAGCGGGCCCGCCGGGCCGAGCGCCAGTCGGTGGTCCGGCTGCTCGAGCCCCGCGCCGTCGCCGTCATCGGCGCCGGCCGCGACCCCGAGGGCCTCGGCCACCGGGTGCTCCGCAACCTGCTGGGCGGACCGTTCCACGGGCCCGTCCACCCGGTGCACCGCGAGGCGGTGGCCGTGGCCGGCGTGCGCGCCCACCGCAGCGTCGCCGAGGTGCCCGACCAGGTCGACGTCGCCGTGGTGTGCGTGCCCGCCGCCGAGGTGCCCGCCGTCATCGAGGACTGCGGCCGCGCCCGGGTCGCCGCCGCCATCGTCATCTCCGCCGGCTTCGCCGAGACCGGTCCCGAGGGCCGGGCCCTGCAGGACCAGGTGCTCGCCACGGCCCGGCGCTTCGGCGTGCGCGTGCTCGGGCCGAACTGCCTCGGCGTGGTGAACACCGACCCCGCCGTGCGCCTGCGGGCCACCTTCGCCGACATCGTGCCCCTGCCCGGCCGGGTCGGCCTGCTGTCCCAGTCGGGCACCCTCGGCGCCGTGATCCTCGGCCACGCCCGCCAGCGGGGCCTCGGCATCTCCAGCTTCGTGGCCGTCGGCAACAAGGCCGACCTGTCGGGCAACGACATGCTCCTGTACTGGCTCGACGACGACCGCACCTCGGTCGTCCTGCTCTACCTCGAGTCCTTCGGCAACCCGCGGCGCTTCGGCCGCAACGTCCGCCAGGTCACGGCCCGCAAGCCGGTGTTCGCTGTCCGCACCGGGGCGGTGCTCGACTCGATGGTGGTCGGCGGCGAGCGGGCCGAGGGCTGGCTCGACGACGCCACCATCGACGCCCTCCTCCGCCAGACCGGCGTGGTCCGGGTGCCGACGGTGACGTCGCTGCTCAACGCCGCCATCGTCGCCGAGAACCAGCCGGTGCCCGCCGGGAACCGGGTGGTGCTGGTCGGCAACAGCGGCGGCAGCGCGTCGATGGCCGCCGACGCCTGCGTGGCCGCCGGACTCGAGCTGGCGACGCTGGCCGACGCCACCGTCGCCGCCATCGACGACGTGCGGCTCCACGGGCGGCGGACCACGAACCCGGTCGACCTGCGCTACGACGCCTCGGTCGAGGAGTACGAGCGGGTGCTCGACGCCGTGCTCGCCGACCCCGGCGTCGACGTCGCCCTCGTGGTCCACGCCCCGTACGAGCGGGGCCAGCCGCGCTCGCTCGTCGCCGCGCTCGACCGGGCCAGCGCCGCCCACCCGTCCACCGCCCTGGTGTCGTGCATCTACGGCGAGCACCCGACGGTCACCGACGGCGGGGTGCCGGTGTTCGACTTCCCCGACGACGCCGCGTTCGCCCTCGGCTGGTACGCCCGCTACGGCACGTGGCGGGCCGGCGAGCTGGCAGGCGAGGTGTCGGCCTGCCCCGGCGCCGGTGACGTCGCCGACCTGGTCTCCCGGCTGCTCGGCGAGGACCGGCGGGTCGAGCTCGAGCCCGAGGCCGCTCGCGCGCTGGTCGCCGCCGGCGGGGTGGCGACGGTGCCCGTGCGCGTCGTGCGCTCCGCCGACGAGCTGGCCGACGTGCCCCTCGACGGGCCGGTGGCGGTCAAGGCGGAGTCCCACCCCGTGGGGGCCGCCACCCAGCAGCGGGGGGTCGCCCTCGACCTGCACGACCGCGACGACGTGATCGACGCCGGCCGCACCATCGTCGAGGCGTTGGGCGACGAGGCGTGGCCGATGATCGTCCAGCCGATGGTGGCCTCCGGCACCGACGTGCGCATCGCGATCAGCACCCACCCGGTGGTGGGGCCGGTGGTCCAGGTCGGCCCCGGCGGCGGCGCCGGCCGCTTCGCCACGCCGGCCCGCCGGGTGCTGCCGGTCACCGACCGCGGCGCCGAGGAGCTGGTGGACGAGTCCGAGCTCGACGAGGTGCTCGACCCGGCCGCCCGGGCCCACGTCGTCGACCTCGTCCGGTCGCTGTGCGCCATCGTCGACGCCGCGCCCGAGGTCACCGAGCTGGTGTGCGACCCGGTGATCGCCCGGCCCGACGGCGTCGACGTCGTGGAGGTGCGGGCGACGCTCGCACCGGTCGAGGCCGACGACGTCCCGCTGGTGCGCCGCCTCTAGCGCGGGAGGCCGAGGACGCGCTCGCCGAGGATGTTGCGCAGGATCTCGACCGTGCCGCCCATGATCACGTAGCCGGGGGAGTAGCAGATGTTGCGGGAGACCCGCCGGCGCAGGCCCTCGTCGGCGAGCGTCGCGCCCGGGCCGAGCACCCGCCCGCAGAAGTTGGCGACCCGCACCTCGAACTCGGTGCCGATGGTCTTGGTCGCCGCCGAGAAGCCCTTCGGCGCCTGCTGGAGCGTCTCGCGCAGGACGAGCAGCCGCCCGATGCGGTACATCGACTCGATGTCGGCGATCTCCTGGCGGACGAGCGGGTCGTCGAGGCCGCCCGTGGCCCGCAGGTGCTCGAGGCAGTCCTCGTAGAGGCGCTTGTTCGACACGAGCCGGTCGATGCCGCCCCGCTCGTGCTCCATCTGGCGCATCACCTGCTTGAACGAGCCGCCCTCCTCGCCGACGAGGTTCGCCGCCGGCACCCGCACGTCGTCGAAGTAGATCTCGACGAAGTGGTCGTCGTCGGTCATGTCGCGGATCGGCTTCACCGTGATGCCCGGCGAGGACATGTCGACGAGGAACTCGGACAGGCCCTTGTGCTTCGGCGCGTCGGGGTCGCTGCGGGCGATGAGGTAGCACCAGTCGGCCTCGGCGCCGCCGGAGTTCCAGATCTTCTGGCCGTTGATCACCCACTCGTCGCCGTCGCGGCGGGCGTTCGTGCGCAGCGACGCGACGTCGGAGCCGGCGTCGGGCTCGGACATGCCGATGCACCACATCGACTCGGCGGCGATGATGCCGGGGAGCCAGCGCTCCCGCTGCTCGTCGGTGCCGAACTGCAGGAGCGTGGGCCCCATCTGGCGGTCGGCGAACCAGGAGCTGGCGATGGGGGCGCCCTCGCTGATCAGGGCCTCGTAGACGACGAAGCGCTCGAGCTGGCTGCGCCCGCCGCCGCCGTACTCGGTGGGCCACGTCATGCCGATCCAGCCCCGGGCGGCCAGCTCCTTGGCGAAGGCCCGGTCGGGCTGGGCGATCCAGGAGTCCTCCATGAACCAGCGACCCTCGGTGGCCTTCCGGCCGACCTCGTGGGCCTCGTCGGCGAGGGCGAGCAGCTCCGGCGTCCACGAGAAGTCCATGGCCGAGGACGCTACAGGTAGGTTCTGCCCGCTGTGACCCGCCGGATCGTCCACGTCGTCGGCAAGGGCCGCAGCGGATCGACCCTGCTCGACGACCTGCTCGGCACCGTGCCGGGCGTCGCCTCCCTCGGCGAGCTGCGCCTGCTCTGGTCCCGCGGCTTCGGCGACGGCTACCTCTGCGCCTGCGGTCGACCGGTGGCCGCGTGCCCGGTGTGGACGGCGGCGGTGACGGCCGCGATCGGCTCCACCGCACCCGACGCCCTGGCGGAGACGGCGGCGCTGGAGGCGCGCGTGGAGTCGTGGGCCCACGCCCCCCGGCTGCTGGCGACCGGACCCGGTGCCGACGACCGCCGGTACGGCGAGGTCCTCGGGCGGCTCTACGACTCGCTCGCCGACGAGCTCGGCGCCGACGTGCTCGTCGACTCGTCGAAGTGGCCGCTCCCGTCCGGCGCCTTCGACGTCGTGCCCGGGTGGGAGGCGTGGATCCTGCACCTGGTGCGCGACCCCCGCGCCGTGGCCCACTCGTACCGGCGCCGCAAGGGCGGCCACGGCCAGCCCGAGCTGCCCCGCTTCGGTGGCCTGCACACCGCGCTGTCGTGGAGCGCCCGCAACGCCGCCGCCGAGCTGTCACGCCGGCCGGTCCCGGCGGCCCGGTTCCGACGGGTCCGCTACGAGGACCTGGCCGCCGACCCGCGGGCGACGCTGCGGTCGCTGGGGGAGTGGCTCGGCATCGACCACGCCGACCGGGCCTTCGTCGACGACCGCACGGTCGAGCTCGGCGAGGCCCACCTCGTCGGCGGCAACCCCCGCCGGCTCGACCGGGGCCGGGTCACCGTCTCGCCGGACGTGGAGTGGACCTCGTCGGGCGGGGCCGGCGCCCGGGTGGTCGGCGCCCTCACCGTTCCGCTCCGCCTGCGCTACGGGTACCGCTGATGCGGGTCCTGTTCGACATCGTGCACCCCGCCCACGTGCACCTGTACCGCCACCTCCACGCCGAGCTCACGGCGGAGGGCCACGACGCCCTCGTGGTCGCCCGCGACAAGGAGGTCACGCTCGAGCTGCTCGACGCGTACGGCATCCCGCACGAGTGGACCGGCCGCGCCGGGGCCAAGTCCACGCCCGCCCGGGCGCTCGAGCTGGCCTGGCGCGACGTGGTGCTGACCCGCCACGCCCGCCGGTTCCGGCCCGACGTGGTGCTGACCCGCAACCCCGCCGGCGTCCACGCCGGGCGCCTCGTGGGGGCGTGGACGGTCTACGACAGCGTCGACGGCCGGGCCGCCGGCGTGCACTTCCGCCTCGGTGCCCCGCTGGCGCACGTCGTCACCTCGCCCACCTGGCTCGACGAGGACTACGGCCCCGGGCACCGCCGCTACCGGGGACCCAAGGAGCTCGCCCACCTCCACCCCGCCCGGTTCACGCCCGACCCCCGGGTGCGCGACGAGCTGGGGGTCGCGGAGGGCCAGCCGCTCTTCGTCCTGCGCTTCGTCGCCAACGACGCCGTCCACGACGCCCACACGGTCGGGCTGTCCGACGCCGAGCGGGGCGCCCTGGTGGAGCGGCTCCGACGCCTCGGCCACGTGGTGATCTCGAGCGAGGACGACCTGCCCCGGTCGCTGGAGCCGCTCCGCTTCCGCCTCGGGCCAGCCCGCATCCACGACGTCCTCGCCGCCGCCGACCTGTTCGTCGGCGACTCGGGATCGATGGCCGCCGAGGCGGGGATCCTCGGCACGCCGGCGCTGCGCCTGTCGTCCTGGGTCGGCCCGGTGCGCGGCTACCTCGGCCGGA
>JBKHXT010000061.1:0-4543 GCA_046565885.1 Acidimicrobiia bacterium | reverse complement strand
GACAGCACCTCGTCGGCGGACAGGGGCAGGAGCTCGGTCATGCGGCGCAGGTTCGCGCATCGGCGGCTGCCAGGATCGCGACCGTGGTCGACGTCCTCGTCCTGTGCACCGGCAACGCCGCCCGCTCGGTGATGGCGGCCACGTCGCTGTCGGCCCGCCGCCCCGACCTCGTCGTGGCCACGGCGGGCACGCTGGTCGTCGACGGGCAGCCGATGAGCGTGCGCACCCGGGCCGCCATCGAGGGCGTGGGGCACCCGGTCCCCCGCCACGCCAGCCGGCAGGTGCACCCGCCGGACCTCGACGCGGCCACGCTCGTCGTCGCGCTCGCGCCCGAGCACGTGGAGTGGGTGCGGCGCACCCACGACCCGGCGGCCGCCCGGACGCTGACCCTGCGCCGGCTCGTGCGCGACCTGCCGCCGGGCGACCGCCTCACCGACCAGGTGGCGGCGATGCGCCCCCACGAGATCGAGCTGGAGCCGTGGGAGGAGGTGGTCGATCCCGGCGGCGGCGAGGCCGACGTCTTCGCCGAGTGCGCCCGGGAGATCGACCGCCTCGTGCACGACCTCGCCCCCCGCCTCGGCCGCTCCTAGCGGCCTCCAACCGGGTTCCAAGGGCCCCGGGCGATGGTGTCGGCATGACCACGAAGCACCAGATGATCCGCCGCTCCGCCGCCTTCCTGGCAGCCGGCGTGCTCGCCCTCGGCGTCACCGCCTGCGGCGACGACGACGACACCGCCACCACCGACGAGACCCCCACCACGGTCGCCGACACCGAGGCCCCCGAGGGCGAGGGCGCCGCCGACGACCACGGCGACGACCACGCCGACGACGAGGCCGCCGCCGGGGAGACCATCACCATCACCGCCGTCGATTGGGGCTTCGAGGGCCTCCCCGAGGAGGTGCCCGCCGGCACCAAGCTGTCGCTGTCCAACGAGGGCCAGGAGCCCCACGAGCTGGTCGCCATGCGCATCCCCGACACCGAGACCCGCTCGGTCGAGGAGCTCCTGAAGCTGCCGGAGCCCGAGCTGATGGGCATCTTCGGCGAGGCCGGTCCGGCCACGGTCATCCTGGCCGCCCACGGCACCACCGACACGCCGGGCGCGGTCGTCGGCGACGGCACGCTCACCGAGCCGGGCCGCTACGCCATCGTCTGCTTCCTGCCCGTCGGCTCCGACGACTCGATCCTCGACTCGGCCGGCCCGCCGGAGAGCGACGCCCCGCCGCACGTGAGCCAGGGCATGTTCGCCGAGCTCGTCGTGAGCTGAGCAGCAACCGACACCGACCACCACCAGGGATGCGCAGCGGCCGGGGGCGACCCCGGCCGCTGCCGCGCGCCGCCAGCCCTCAAGTCGATCGGGTGGACGGCCGATGAACCCTCGACGCCGCACGCGCACCAGGGAGGGGGATCCGTGCTGTCCATGCAACGTTCCGAGGAGCTCGTCGCCGAGCTCGACAGCCCGCGGTTCCGCCGCATCAACGGCACCGTCCGCTCGCTGGTCGAGCAGCTGGTGCTGGCGTCCTTCGGCTTCGGCGCCGCCTTCCTGCTGACCTGGCTGGTGGCCGACGTGTGGCTCGAGGTGTCCTACGAGGGCACCGGGCTCGCCGTCCACGCCGCCATGGTCGCCGCCTTCGGTGGCCTGATGCTGTTCCTGACGAGCGGCGCCCCGATCCACAAGGCGGTGATCGCCCAGCGGGCCCTGGTCCGCGAGGCGACCCAGGAGCTGGCCGCCGAGGCCGCCCGCCACCGCTTCCGCGCCGAGCTCGACGAGGGGCTGCGCATGTGCGACACCGAGCCGGCGCTCGTCGAGCTGGTCGGCCGGGCGTTCGACCGGCTCGACCCCACCGGCTCGGTCGAGCTGCTCCTCGCCGACTCCTCGAAGGCGCACCTGCGGGTCGCCGTCGAGTCCAGCGTCGGCGGTCCCGGCTGCGGGGTGACCACGCCGTGGGACTGCCCGGCCGTGCGCCGCGGCCACACCCGCCAGTTCCCCACCTCCGGCGCCCTCGACGCCTGCCCCCACCTGCGCGACCGCGCCGAGGGCGAGCTGTCGGCCACCTGCATCCCGCTCACCGTGCTCGGCTCGCCCGTCGGCGTCGTCCACCGCACCGACGACGACCGCAAGGTGCTGCCCGAGCTGCTGCTCGACGAGTTCGAGACCCTCGCCGACGTCGTCGGCTCCCGGCTCTCCGTGCTGCGGGCCATGGCCACCAACGAGCGCCAGGCCAGCACCGACCCCCTCACCGGGGTGCGCAACCGCCGCAGCGCCGCCGACGAGCTGAACGGCCTCGCCCACGCCGGCGAGCGCTACGCCGTCGCCTTCGCCGACCTCGACCACTTCAAGGACCTCAACGACACCTTCGGGCACGAGGTGGGCGACCGGGCGCTGCGCCTGTTCACCCGCGTCGTGCAGGGCACCATCCGCGACCACGACCTGGTCGGGCGCTGGGGCGGCGAGGAGTTCGTCGTCGTGTTCCCCGGCGCCGACCGCGCCGTGGCCGCCGCCGCCTGCGAGCGCATCCGCGAGGCCCTCCAGGCCGAGCAGCAGGACGCGTCCGTGCCGCCCTTCAGCGCCAGCTTCGGCGTGGCCGACTCGACCCAGGCGCCGAGCGCCGACGAGCTGCTCGAGCTCGCCGACCAGGCCATGTTCCTCGCCAAGGCCGCCGGCCGCGACCGGGTGCTCGTGGCCGACGGTTCGCCGGTGCCGCCGGTCGAGCCGACGGCGCCTCAGTCGGCGATGCAGCCGTAGACGATCGACTTCAGCTGGCCCCGGAAGTCGAAGGTCCCCGACGGCAGCAGCTGGGTCATGAAGACGACGGCCAGCTCCTCGGCCGGGTCGACCCAGAAGGCGGTGGAGGCGGCGCCGCCCCACATGAACTCGCCGGCCGAGCCGACGGCCCCGGTGGCCGCGGGCCCCTGCGAGACGGCGACGGTGAGGCCGAAGCCGGCGCCCTCGAAGCCCACCTCGCCGTAGCCCATGGGCAGGGCCATCTCGGACATGTCGCGCCCGCCGGGGAGGTGGTTGCTGGCCATCAGCTCGATGGTCTTGCGGGACAGGATCCGTCGGCCGTCGAGCTCGCCGCCGTTGACGAGCATCCCGACGAAGCGCAGGTAGTCGCCCGTCGTGCCGACGAGGCCGCCGCCGCCCATGAGCAGCTTCGGCTCCTTGCGGTAGGTGCTGCGCTCCGGGTCGTCGACCAGCACCAGCTCCTTGCGGGAGTTGCGCCCGTAGCAGGCGGCGAAGCGGTGGAGGTCGTCGTCGGCCACGGAGAAGGCGGTGTCGACCATGCCGAGGGGTTCGAACACCTCCTGGCGCAGGTACTCGTCGAAGCGCAGGCCGGACATCACCTCGACGAGGCGGGCGGCGACGTCCATGCCGAGCGAGTACAGCCAGTGCTCGCCGGGCTGGAACCGCAGGGGCCACTCGCCCAGCTGCTGGCAGAGCGACTCGAGGTCGTGGCCGGCCATCCAGCCCCGCTGGGTGAGGTCGATGTCGCCGTTCTCGAACCCGTAGCCGATGCCGGAGGTGTGGGTGAGCACGTCGCGGACGGTGGGCGGGCGGTGCGCCGGGACGACCCGGGCGCCGCCGCTCGGGTCGGGCTCCCTCACCGTCATGTCCCGCCACTCGGGGATCCAGCGGTGGATGGGGTCGTCGAGCTGGAAGTGACCCCGCTCGTACAGGGTGAGCAGGGCGACGCCGGTGACCGGCTTGGTCATCGAGTACCAGCGCCAGATGGTGTCCTCGGTGACCGGCTGCTCGCGCTCGCGGTCGCGCTGGCCGAAGGACTCGAAGTACCCGAGCGATCCGTGCCGGAGCACGGCGACCTGGGCGCCGGCGATCTTGCCCGGCTCCAGGTACCTCGCCCGGAGGTGCTCCCCGATGCGCTCGAGGCGACGGGCGTCCAGCCCGGCGGCGTCGGCGTCGACCTTCATCTGCGTGCCCCCTGCTCGATGGTCGCCGCACCCTAGGCCGCGACTTGACCCGCCGGTCAAGAGGTGGGGTGCAGGGGCGTACCGAGGCCTCGGAGGTGGGCGGTCTCGTTGGCGGAGACGAGCATGCGATGCCCGTGGCGGGACGCCCGGACCCGGCTGATGCTCGTGTACCCGGGCTCGAAGAACAGCTGCGACCCGAGGCCGAGCACGTGGGCGAGGTAGGCGTTGATGACCCCGCCGTGGCACACGATCGCCGCCGTGGCGCCGGCGTTGTCGGCGATGATGCGCTCCACCGCCTCCACGACCGTGGCCTGGAACGCCTCCGGCGTGAGGTCGCCCTCGCCGAAGTAGCCGCCCGACACGATCTCGGCCCAGCGGGGGTCGCCGGCCGCCTTCAGCTCCTCCATCGGCACGTAGGAGGTGGCGTCCTTGTCGAACTCGGCCACGCCCTCCTCCACGATCGGCTCCAGCCGACGGGCCTCGGCCAGCGGCTGGGCGGTCTCCCGGGCCCGGGCCATGGGGCTGACGTAGAGCCGGTCCAGGGGCTCGGGGGCCAGCCAGTCGACCAGGGCGCGGGCCTGGCGGTGCCCGTCGTCGGCGAGGGGCGGGTCGGCGG
>JBKHXT010000060.1:0-25210 GCA_046565885.1 Acidimicrobiia bacterium | reverse complement strand
AGCAGCTGCAGACCGGCCATCTTGGCGATCACCAGCGTGCTGCCGACCGGCGTCTTGGTGACGCCGACGTTGGTGGCGACCATGCACGCCGCCATGAGGACGGTTGGGTCGGCGGACGGGATGAGGTGGTGGAGCAGCTGGCCGGCCGCGGCGCCGGCGAAGAACAGCGGGATGATGAAGCCGCCGCGCCAGCCGGTCGTCAGGCACACGGCGCTGGCCACGAGCTTGGCGACCACGGCGGCCGCGAGCGTCGACACCGGCAGCTCGGCCGCAGCGATGAAGGAGATCTGCGCTTCGCCGAACGTCAGGGCCGCGAAGGACCAGAGGCTGAGCAGGCCCAGGGCGAGGCCGCCGACGGCCGGCCGGGCGACGCCGGGGATGCGGACGGCGACCCGGCGCAGCGCCGCGACGCAGACGGTGAAGGCGACCGCCAGCCCTGCTCCGACCACCGCTGCGAGCGCGCCCCAGACCAGGTCGACGTTCGAGATGTCGACCGCTGAGGGCAGGGTGATCAGCGGTTCGTACCCGACGCCTTCCAGGGCCGTGAAGACGGCGAAGCCGACGAAGGCGCCGCCGAGCGCGGGCAGCAGCGCCTCGTAGTACTCCAAGCCGCGCCGGTGCAGGATCTCGAGCGCGAAGATCGCCGAGCCGAGCGGGGCGCCGAACAGGACGGCGAACGCCGAGGCCATGCCCGAGATGGCCAGCACCCGGGTCTGTTCTCGGTCGAGCTGCCGCCACTGCGCCGCCTTGGTGCCCACGACGCCGCCGGTCTGCACGAGCGGCGCTTCGGGTCCGAGCGCGCTTCCCGCCGCGATTCCGAGGAGCGACGCAGGCAGCAGCGACCGCAAGGCGCGGGCGTCGCGGCTGCCGCCGTCGACGTGGATGTTGTCGACCAGCAGCTCGACGTCACCGGGATCGCCGAGCGCCTTGATCAGCAGCCCGATCATCGCCCCGACGGCGGTGAGCACCAGCACCTGCCCGAGCCCATCGTGGTGCTCGTGACCCACCACCGCCTCGAGCAGGTGCAGCCCACTGACGTAGGCGGCGCCGATCAGGCCGCCGATGAGGCCGACGAGGGCCACCAGGCCCAGGACGGGGCGGTCGAGGTGCGGGAAGCGTTCGTGCACCGGAAAGATCGTAGAACGATGTTCCGGGTGCCGGCGATTCGTCGAGGGTCCAGCGACCCTGCGGCGCGGCGGTCAAGTCCGAGCTGGCGTTGATGTGAGGAAGCGCGGCGTGGCTGCGAGCACGGCCCAGTCGTGGTCGTCGAAGGCGAACATGGCCATCGGGAACAGCTCGAGCTCCTCTTCCTCGATGTGGGTCGCGAGCTCGAAGAACGCACGGCGATCGAAGGTGCCGTCTCGCAGGGCGGCGCCGAGCTCGGCGTGCTCGTTCTCGAGCCGCTCCCAGGTCGTGCCGTCGAGGTCGCCGCAGCCGGCGAGCAAGGGGTACAGCGCCGCTTCCTCGGCGTGCACGTGGACGTCGAGCATGGCCATGAGCTGATCGCGCAACGGGCCGTCCGCCGTGCCTGTCGTTCGGTGTCGCTCGCTGAGCGCCCAGGCGACGGCGAGGATCTCCTCGTGCTCGGCTGAGAGCTCGGCGATGGGTGGGTTGTCTCGGCAGCTGCAGTGGTCGCACATCGCTACCTGTCCTCGCCTTCTCGTCGTGGTGGGTCTGCAGCGGCGCGAGCGACGTTGGCCTCGAGGCGGAGCTGGCGCACGAGGAGCGATCGCAGCTCGGCGCCGCGGACCAGGCAGGTGCAGGATCCGGCGCCGTCGTGGGTGTTCGACAGGATCTCGTCGAGGAAGCGCAGCAGGCGCTCGTGGCCGTGCCGGATCAGTCGGTCCTGCAGATCGGGAGCGCTGCCGGTCGACGCCAGGATGTGCGTCCGCTCCACCAGCGTGTTCCTGAGCCGGCACACCTCGTCGTGCAGGGCGTCGATGTCACCGTCGTTCGCGGCGCGCTGCACGACGCGGACCGCGTTGAGCAGGTCCAGTCGGGCGGCAGCGTCGGTCCGCAGTCGACCGGGTGTCACGAGTCGTCAGCGGTCACCGCAGGGAACAGCACGTTGTTCTCCAGGTGCACGTGGCGGTGGGTGTCCGCCTCGAGGTGCTCGAGGCGTTCGTAGAGCGACTGGTAGCTGGCGCAGCCGTCGGCCGGTGTCCGGTAGCCGGCGGTGACGGATCGCAGCGCCTCGAGGAGGTCACCGGCACGGTCGTGCTCGGACATCATCATCCGCACGGGGTTGGAGAGCGCGCCGAAGTGGAACTGGCGCTGGCCGTCGGCCCAGGCCTGGATGGCAGGGAACAGCACCTGCTCCTCCTTGGCGAGGTGGGGCTCGAGGTCGTCGCGGATCTCCCGCACCAGGAGGGCGAGCTCAACGAGCTCGGGGTGGCGATCGCGGTGGACGTCGCGGACCTTGTCGGCCAGGGCGACGAGCAACGGGAGCTCCTCGTGCAGGTACTGGTGATGGGTCGCCAGGATGTGGTCGACGAGCGGCACCGGTTCCAGGCTGTCGACGTCGGCGCCGGCCTCGTCCACGACCGAGTCGATCTCCGCTCGCACGACGTCGGGGCTCAGCCCCGCGGCGACGCTGGCGTCGCGCAGGGTGCGCTGACCGTGGCAGCAGTAGTCGAGGCCGAGGCGCTCGAGGACTCGGGCTCGCGCCGGGCGCTCGGCGACCAGATCCCCGAGCGTCCGGTCGAGGGTGGTGGTGCGGGGTGTGTCGAGGGTCGACATGCTGCGCTCCTTCGGAACGGTTTCTCTACTCTGCACTAGAGATTCTATGAGCGCGCATCGCGGCTGGTCAGGGCCGAAGGTCCCGACCGCTCGTCGTCGGTCCGGGACGGTGGTTCAGGCGGGACGGGGACGCCACAGGGGGTACGGGATGCCCGCGAGCCGGTTGATCAGGAAGCCCTGTGCGACGAGGAGCACGACCGCGACCATGAGCACCGCCAGCTGCGCCGGCTCTCGCAGGATCCCCAGCGACACGATCAACGTGGTCGCTCCAGCCGGCGGGTGCGGTACCCGAGCCCACACCATGGCGCCGCTGGTGAGCCCGAGCGAGAGCGCCGCCGCCCCCACGCGACCGCCGCTGACGCTCGATGTCAGGGCTGGCGCAGCCTCGGTCAGCCCGAACAGCACAAGAGACGCGTAGCCAGCAGCCGCCCCGATCGCGTGGCCGAGCAGCGTGTTCCGCGGCGACGACGCCGGCAGCAGCGGTGTGTAGAACAGCAAGAACGCTGTCGGGCCGAGCGAGGGGAACACGAACGGTTCGCTGGTCGCGAACGCGACCGCAGCCATGGCTCCGATGGCGATGAGGCCGTTGACGAACGCGAACAGCCCGAGCACCAGGGTGGAGTCGTGTCGCTCGGTCAACGACGGGATGCGGGCGCGACGAGCCAGGCCGAAGACGATCGCCGCCATGTCGCCACCGATGGGACCCGGACGCTGTGGCTGCCGCTGTTCGCTCACGGCCGGTCCCGATCGGTCACGTGCGCCTCCGAGGTTCGAGGGTGCGTTCCGTCAGAAGCGCTAGCGCACCTCGGCGGCCGAGTCCAGCGGCGACGGCGAGAACGGTTCGCCGATGAGGCGGCGGGAGAGGACCCCCGACACCCTGAGCGCGTGGTGTTTCGCCGCCTCGGCGTGCGGCCCGGCCCACGTACTGTCGACCGAGGCGACGAACAAGCGGTACCACCGCTCGAACATGTCCGGCTCGAACGCTTGGATCTCGTTGACCCGCTGGTGAGCGCCGAGGATCCGACCGTCGTAGCCGGGGCTTCCCAGGAGGACTCGGCACCAGTAGTCGATCAGCCTGGGTATGTGGTCGGCCCAGTCGACCTCGGCCACCTCGCCGAAGAAAGGTCCGAGGAGGTCGTCGAGGGCGATCTCTCGGTAGAAGTGAATGACGAGGTCGTGGATCGCGCCTCGGCAGTCGAGGTCCTGGGGCACCTGCTGACTTTCTCTAGTTGGCGACAGAAGAATAACGTCCGGATGACCCGCCGCCGAAGGACGTTGGTCCTGCGTGATCACGCCCTGGTGCGCCGGCATGCTCGACGGACCGCTCTCCACGACGGGACACGCATCCATGTGCGACTACTGCGACTGCCGAACCCGCCCACCCCTCGAACGGCTCGGCCGCGACCACGAGCGCATCGTGGGGGCGGCTCAGCGGCTGCGTGCCCGCTTTCACGCCGACGACATGGCGGTGCGGCTGGACGCGCGGGCGCTGCAGCGGCTGCTGGAGGACCACGACCGGTTGGAGGAGGCCGGTCTGTACGCCGAGCTCGACCGAGTCGGCCTCGGCACGGCCGGCCTGCGAGCTGATCACGAAGCCATCCACGCGATCCTGGGCGCCGCAGCGGACGGGTCGGCGATCGAATCGAGCTCGGTCCTTCGGGCGCTCGACCAGCTGGAGGAGCACATCCATCGGGAGGAGTACGACCTGTTCCCCGCAGCGCACCAGGTGATCGAGGACGCCGGCTGGGACCGGATCGAGCAGGCGCTGGAGGTCGGCTGATGCGGGACACCCCACGCCCGGCGCCCACCCACGACGTGGACTCGCCTGAGCAGGTGGCCGAGATGGTGCGCCGCTTCTACGCCGACGTCGCGATGGACGACCTGCTCGGTCCCGTCTTCGAGCGGGTCGCACAGGTCGATTGGTCAGAGCACCTGCCCAAGCTCACCGCGTTCTGGTGCCGGGCGCTGCTCGGCCAGCAGGGCTACGCGGGCAACCCCTTCCGCGCCCACGCCGAGGTCCACGCCAAGGAACCGTTCACCTCGGCGCACTTCGAGCGTTGGTTGCGCCTGTTCACCGAGACGATCGAGATGGGCTGGGTCGGCCCGCGCGCCGATCGGGCCCTGGCGCTGGCCCACCAGGTCGCCCGCGTGCACGAGGAGCAGCTCCTGGGCGGGGGAGGACTGCAAGTCCACGCCCGCCGGCCGCCGGCGTAGCTCTCCCTCAGCGAGCGGTCAGGCCGGTCCGTCGACCTGGAGCCGGAGCCGGCACCCGGCCCGGCGAGGGTCCTTGGCCACGAGCTCGTCGACGCTGATGCTGCTGGAGCCCTCCACCAGGCCCTCGGCGATCCCTCGGTGGAGCGAGCACACGGTCTGGGGGTCCTTCAACGCCGTCGACTCGAACGGGCAGTTCTGCAAGATGACGTCGACTCGACCGCGACCGGTGCGGGTGTCGGGCGCGAAGCCCTCGCGTGCCATGGCCTCCTCGACCTCCGCAATCGTGGCGGGTGCCTCGGCGTGGGCGCGGAGGCGGCGTCCTTCTCGTCGACCGACCTCCACGGGGCTGTCGCCGGTCCGGATCACCTCCGAGAGGAGCTCGCTCAGCCGCTCGTAGGGTCCGGATACCCCCCAGCGGCTCTCCGCGGTGGGATCGACCGTGTAGAGCAGCCTCGGTCGACCCCGCCCGGTCGCCGGCGCCGTCGCCTCCACGACGAGATCGGCGTCGACGAGCTTGGCGAGGTGCTGGCGGATGGCGTTGTGGTTCAGCCCGAAGTGGGACGTGAGCTCGGCGACACCCGTCGGCTCTCCTGCGTCGGCGAGGTACCGGAAGATCTGGTGGCGCGTCGGATCCCCGAGGGCTCGGGCTTGGCGCTGCAGGGCCGTCACGACGCCTCGGCCGTGTCCGTGGCCCGCAGGTTGCGCACGGTGCGCTCGGCGAGATCCACCGCGGTGGTAGCCGATGCCAGATCGTCGAGGTCCGGCTCGCCCACGCTGCGCTCGCCGTACTCCTCGATGGCGACGTCCCAGAAGGCCATGATCGAGAGGTCATCGGACAAGCCCAGCTCGGTCAGCGGGGTGTCGGGGTCGAACGTGGCGTCGTCGTGGACGATGGTCGACAGCAGGTCGAGGATGTCCTGCACGGTGACGGGTTCGCTGTGGCTGTGGGTCTCGGCGGGCATCGGTACCTCCAGGTCACGTCTAGTTCTACCACTGACTAGAAGTAGTTGGCTCGCGGGGGATCAAGGGACCAGTGCGGTGGCGAACACGACGATGCCAACGGATGCCGCGACGCCGAGGAGCGCAAACGGCCGGGCTCTGGCCGGGTTCCGAGATGCGACGATGCCGTGGACAGCGGCGAGCCCGACGGATGCGGCGACGAACATCAGCTTGATCCCGAGCAGCCGCCCGTAGCCAGGGTTCTCGAAGCTCGCCAGCGTGACCCCACGGTGCCAAGCCAGCAACAAGCCGGTGACGAGCAACGTCGGGAGCAGCACCGCGTTCGCGAGGAGCGCGAACCGCCGAGCCGTGCGGTGCACGACCGGCCCTCGGACCTGTGGCGACAGCTCGGCACGCACGGCCGGCAGCACGACGCCGGTCAGCAGCAGCTGGCCGCCCACCCAGCCCATTGCGGCGAGCACGTGCGCGAACCGCACCAGGCTCCATCCCGTCACGCTCATGCTTGTTGCCGACGGTCGTCCACAGTCGACACCGTAGATGTCTAGCGGGCACTAGAAGAAACGGCCGCTCGCCACCATGGCCAACCGTAGGGGTCCCGGCGCCGGTACTCACCGGTCGACGTCGTCGTCGGTCGCCTCCGGTGCCGGGCAACGCTGAGGCGGCGACGCTCCGCGACGGCGTCGGAACTGGGCTGCGCGAGCGACCACGTCGACTGCCCAGAGGGAGAGAGCGACGGCCACGAGGCGGTCGGCGTCCATCAGGAGGCCGGCCGCCGCGATGTTGGCGGCGACGAGCGACGGCCACGACCGGGTGGTGGCGAAGCCGGCGGTCAGCCGCTCGTGGCCACCGGCCCGCAGCACGGGAGCCAGGTAGGCGAGCGAGGCGACCACGACCTGGGCGACGCCGCCGACGGCGAGGGCGGCCACCAGGTCGCCGGGCGGCGTGCGCCCGTCCAGATCGGATGTCACCATCGCAGCGGTAGCAGCGATCCACCAGGTGATCCCGGCCGCGAGCTGCACCAGCCGGGGACCGGCCCAGCGCAGGTGGCGCTGCCGGATGCGGGGCAGGACCGTGAGGAGGACGGCGAAGCCGGCGACGTAGCCGACCCGACCGGCAGCCGTGAGGGACGGCGACGCGACGACCTGGCCGGCGGCGGTCACGACGACGGCCCCACCGAGGGCGCCCAGCGCGAGCCGTTGGGCCCTCGCCGTGGCCCGCCGGGACGTGCGCGTCCGGGCCTGGGTGGCGACGAAGGTCGGGAGCGTGGCGGCGATCACCAGGCCGACGAGCCCGAAGACGTTGAGCGTGATGTGAGCCGCCCGCCACCGGGGCCACGAGTCGCTCGCGCCGGTCGTCGCCATCCACGCGCCGATGGCCACACCGGCGGCTCCGAAGCCCAGCGCCAGCAGGTAGCCGTCGATGGCCGGGAGGAACCGGTCGTTGCCCCGCTGCGCTCGGATGCGCACGAGGCTCGCCGCGAGGAGCGCCAGCCCGACGGCGACGGTGGTGGCGCCACCGGCGACGACCGGCGCGACGTCGAGCTCCCGTCCGGCCGCCACGGCGACGGCCCCGACTGCGACCGACCAGCGCTGCGCGGCGGCGAGCCGGTCGCTGGGCGCCGGCGACGCCGACCAGGTGACCGCCAGCAGCTGGGTGGCGGCGCCGATCGCCGTCAGCACGCCGCCGACGAGTAGCAGGTGCAGCGGCAGCCACGTCGTGGCGCCGACCCCGAGCACGGCGGTGCCGGCGGCCGCCACCAGGAAGGCCAGCGTCAGCCGGAGGCTGCCGGCGGCCTGGCGCTGCACGTCGACGACCCGGGTGGCGGCCAGCCCAGCCTCCTCTGGGCGCTGCCGCCTCCCGGTCGTCGTCACCTGCGCCACGCCCTTGCGACGGGTCAGTGGCCGCCCACGCCGGACAGGTCCGGGTCGCCGGCGACGAACAGGCCCATGGCGCCCTTGCCGGCGTTCGAGAACTTGTGGGTCACGAACGGGTAGGCGCCCTCCTCGTCGAAGGTGAACTCGACGAAGCCGCCTTGGGCCGGTTGCAGGTCCAGCGCCTGGGAGCCGCCGAGTCCGGCGTCGGGCCGCAGCTGGTAGGCGCCCTCCTTGAACACGGTGTCGAAGATGGTTCCGACAACGTGCCAGGAGCTGTTCTCGGACGGACCGTTGTTCACGACCCACGCCCGGACCCGCTCGCCCACCTCGATCCCGTCGATGGGGGCGTGGACGTACTGGTTGACGTAGCCGTTGAACACGACGGCGTCCCACTCGTCCCGCTGCATCTTGCCGAGGTCGCCGGGCTCGCCCTCGGGGCCGGTGTAGTACTCGTGCTGGACGAAGACGTACTCATGGTCGACCGGCGCCAGGTCCGGCGGGTCGACGATGAGCGCCCCGTGCATGCCGTTGCCGATGTGGTGCAGCGTCGGGGCGGTGCCGCAGTGGTACATGAAGGCGCCGGCGTGCTTGGCCTGGAACTGGTAGACGAGCGACTCGCCGGGCTGGATGGTGCGCATCTCGTCGTTCCAGGCCACCTTGCTGGCGTGGAAGTCGAGCGAGTGGCCCATCTCGCCGTCGTTGACGATGGTGACGGTGAAGATGTCGCCTACCTTGCCGCGCAGCGTCGGGCCGGGCACCTGGCCGTCGAAGGTCCACACCTCCTGGATGACGCCCGGCGCGATCTCCATGGGTTCCTCGGTCATCGACCAGGTCACCTCGTGGTTCGTGCCACCGGGCGCCGGCTGCAGGGTCGGGTCGAACGGCTGCCACCGGCCCTCGGGGGCGGCGTTGAAGTCGATCACGGCGCCGTCACCGGTGCTCGCGGCTTGGGAGCCGTGATCGTCAGCGGCCAGCTCGGCGCTGGCCGAGCCTTCGACGACGATCTCGAGGATCATGCCCGCTTCCCGGTGGCCGGGCACCGTGCACCACGCCTCCGTGGTCGCGGTCATGACGCCGAAGTGCTGCTCGACGCGCTCGCCGGGTTCCAGCATGGGCGTGCCGGTGCCGTCGGCCAGGGCGAGGTCGTGGGGCATGGCGCCGTCGTTCGTCACCGCGAGAGTGAGGTCGGTGCCAGCGGGCACGGTGATCGAGGACGGCTCGATGAACATGTCGCCGAGGGTCACGTCGAGGGTGAGCGGCTCGCCGGCCACCACCTCCTGGCCGCCGCCACCGTCGTCGGTGACGGCGACGATGCTGGCGCCGACGGCGATGAACGACACCACCACGGCGAAGACCGCCAGCACGACGGTGCCGGCGAAGTACCTGTCTGCTCTCGACCACATGGGAGCACCTCCGATGTCCGGGTCATCAGAGATCCTCTAGTACGTGCTAGAGAAACCGCAGGGTACAAGGCACCGAGGACCCAGGGACCTCGGTCATGAACGCTCGCAGTGCCCTGCTGTGGCGGAGATCGTCCCGCGATCTCGACCGGGCAGGTGCCTCTTGCTGCAGAACCCAACGGCAGCCCAGTTCGGCCAATGGGTGAGATCCTGGGTGCCCGCAACAAGTGGCACGGAACCTCAAGGGGCGCCGTCACACGCAGCGAGCGCTGCCTCCACACGGGGTCGGAGTACCGATTCGCGGACTCGGATGTTCTCCCGGAGGGCAGCTGTCACCACACGGCACATCCGTGCGGGGTGCGGCCAGTCAGGAGCGACGAGTAGCTGACTGGGGCTGGATCGGAGACGCCGACGGCGGGATCGCCACTACTCTCGCACTGTGGCGGTGCGGGGGTGCGCCGCTCTCCGCTGAGGAGGACTCGATGGGTGTACCCAGGTTCCTGCTCGACCGCTTCAAGGAAGAGCCGAAGAAGCTGCGTCTGCTCCGTTCACTGGCGCTCGGGTCCAAGGGCGGCAACCGGCAGGTCACGTCAAGGGACGGCACCGTGCTCTCGGTGCGTTGCACCGGTCACGGCGACCCGATCGTGTGTGTGCACGGCACCGTTGACGGGATTGGCGCGTTCTCACTCCTCGAGCTTGAGCTCGCCGAGCGCCACGCAGTGTGGGTCTACGACCGTCGCGGGCGCGGCGGCAGCCGAGACACGGCCCCCTACTCACTCGAGCGCGAGGTCGAAGATCTGCAGTCCGTCCTCGTCGACGTGGGAGAGCCGGCGCACGTCGTCGGGCACTCCTTCGGCGCAGTGCTGGCGCTTCGCGCTGCCGTGGAGGCCACGCCGATGCGATCCCTGGTGCTCTACGAGCCGCCGCTGCACACCGAGCACCTCACCGAGTCAGACGTGGCGCGGGTCCGGGAGGAGATCGAACGCGGAGACCTGGCGGATGCACTTCGGACCATGGCCACCGGTTTGGCCGGCATCTCTCCGGCCGAGGTCGACGTTGCGCTCGCCGTACCACCTCTTCGCAAGCAGCTACTGGACGGCGTCCGGTCCACGCCACGGGAACTCGATGCACTGCGCTCGACGCCGTGGCCTACGGACCGTCTGCCGCTGACCGGTGTGCCGACGTTGGTGTTGCGAGGTGAGCGCACCGACGTGGCCGCCTATCCCCGTCCCGACCAGGTTCCGTCTTGGGTGGCCGGGGCCGAGGTGCAGACGCTCCCTGGCCAGGACCACCTGGCGATGAGCTTCGGGCCTCGTGACCTGGCTGCGCGAATCCTGGCCTTCGTCGATCGGAACGACAACCCGCCCTCTGTCACCGGTCCCGCCTTGCCCTGACGGGTCGACGACAGGCGTGCCACGCGCGGTGACCTCCATCGGGAGCTCGGGGCCGTCGAACAGCTGCGTGTCGCGGCGGGCGAGCGCATCGCGGTCGGTCTACAGCTGCGGGGACATCGGCGTCCTTTCTCCGGGGCGTTTGCGGGTACTGCGGTGATCTGGCGCGACGTCGTCACCGCTGTCCACGCCGGGTGGTCTGCGCTGCCTAGCCTCCCTGACGATGCGCGGGATGCTCATCGGCCGTGATCGGCTGCTCGCCCGGGTGGTCGCCGGCTGCGTCCGACCTGGCGGTGTGCTCTTGGCCGGCGAGGCAGGCGTGGGCAAGACGCGCCTTTTGGACGAGGCGCTCCAGCGGCGCACCGATGAAGGCTGGCCCATGCACCGCTTCGTTGCGACTGCTGCCACGTCGACCATCCCGCTGGGAGCGCTGTTCACCGTCGTGCCGAGCGAAGCGCCAGCCGATCAGGCGCAGCTCCTCGCAGCGATCCGACGCCGACTCGTCCCGGACGCCCGGCAATTGACGATCGTCACAGTGGATGACGCACACCACCTCGACGAGCTGTCCGCCACACTCCTCGCCGAGCTCGTCCACAGCGGCGAAGCCGCGCTCGTCGCGACCGTCCGAAGTGGTGAGGCAGCACCCGCCTCGCTGACGGCTCTCTGGGCGTCCGGTGCCGTCGAACGACTGGAGGTTCCGGTCCTCGAGCCTGACGCCGTCACTGCGCTCGCCGCCGATCACCTTGGGGGTCCGATCGACTCGGACCTCGCGACTGCGCTCGCTCGGTCGAGCCGCGGCAATCCGCTGCTCCTACGAGAAGTCGTCCTCGATGCCCGAAGTGCGGGGGACATCGCCGAGGTCGACGGCCGGTGGACGGCCTGTCGATCGCTCCGGCCCGGTCGGCGGATCCACGACCTGGTGCGCGCACGAGTCACAGGGATGAGCGCAGCTGCGGTCGAGGTCTTGGAGCTGGTCGCCGTCGGCGAGCCCATACCGGTCGCCTGGCTCGGAGACCAAGACGCCCAGATCCTCGACGAGCTGGAGCGCGTCGGGCTCGTCGACGTCCGTATCGGCGACAGCGGGATGGTGGCCAGGCCGGAGCACCCGCTGATCGGTGATGCGGTCCGCACCGCGATGGCGACCCGACATCGGGCTCAGGTGGGCCTCGACCTGGCTCGACGAGCGCTCGCCTCCACAGCGCTGGTCCCGGGTGATGCGGGACGGGTCGTCGGCTGGTTCTGCGATGCCGGTGTCGACGTTCCGTCCGATGTGTGCGCACTGGCCGCCGAGGAAGCGCTCGCGGCGTTCGACCTCGCACGGGCAGCAGCACTGGCCGAGCGCAGCGCCAACGACGGCGGTGGCGGCCGGGCGCTCGTGGTCGTCGCTGACGCGCTGCGCCTCCAGGGCCGCACCGAGGAAGCGGACCGGGCGTCGCTCGCGGCCTTGGCGGCCGCTGTCGGGGAGCGAGAGATCGCACGGTGCGCTGAGGTTCGAGCTCTGCTCCTCACCCATCAGCTCGGTCGCCCCCAGGACGCCGTCGCACTGCTCCGCGACCGCGCCGAACTCGTCGAGGACCCCGCGCTGCGCCGGCGCCTGGACACGATGGCATTGAACCTGTCCGGGCTGCTCGGCGCGTTCCCCGAGGTCCTGCGGCTCGGCGAACGGACGCTCGACGCGCAACCGACGGAGCCATCGGAGGAGCTCTGGATCCGCCAGAACGTCGCGTTCGCCCGCGTCCTGCTCGGCCGGCTCGGCGCCGTCGAAGCCGACCTCGACCGCTGCCTGACGCTGTTCCCGCAGGCGCCGAACGCAAGCCCGGACGTCGAGGACTTCCTGTGGGCCATGCGGACCGGCGCCTTCGTGCAACGAGGCCAGCTGCGGGATGGGCGGACCGCCGTGGAGCGATGGCTCTCCCGGCGAAGAGGTGAGGATCGCGTGCACCTCGCGACCGGCGCCATCCACGCCCAGCTGCTCTGGCACGCGGCCGACGTCGACGCCCTCTTCGCCCTGACCGACAGCCTCCTCGCTGGTGACGCCGGCCCCGACTCGTGGGGCGTCGGCCCGATCGTCCGCGGCACCGCCGCCGAGGCTCATGCGAAGACAGGTGACCTGCGGGCTGCGGAGGCGCTGCTCGCCGGCGTGGATCCCGATCTTCGTGACGATCGAGCGTTGCCTTTCGTCGCCGCTGGCCGGGCGGCGCTGATCGCCGCCGCGTCGCCGGATGCCGCAGCGGAGCTCGTGCTCGCCGCCGGCGACCGTGCCTTCGACACGACGCACGTCGCCTTCGGAGTCGTGGCACTCCACAGCTCGCTGACCTACGCACCCGCCGCACCCATCGCCCGGCGGCTACGAACGGTCGCGGCCGACCTCGACGGTGAACTCCTGCTCACGATGGTCTCGCACGCCAACGCCTGGGCCGACCGAGACGGCGACGCCCTCGACGTGGCCGGCAACCGATTCGCGCGATGCGGGGCTGGAGCGCACGCAGCGAAGGCGTTCAGCCACGCAGCTGCGGCCCACGACGATGCGGTCGCCGCACGGCGAAGCGCAGCGCGAGCAGTCGCGTGGGCCCGCGCCGTGGCACCCATCGTCGTCGACGTGCCTCCCGTCGCCGATGCGGTGTCCGACCGCGAGCTCGACGTCGCCGTGCGAGCGGCAGGCGGCGCAGCGAGCCGCGACATCGCTGCGGCCCTGTTCCTCTCCGTCCGGACCGTGGACAACCACCTGCGCCGCGCCTACGCGAAGCTGTCGGTGCACAGCAGAGCCGAGCTCGCCGCCGCGCTCGCGCCTCTCCCCACGACCGTCGGAGCACGGCGAAGCGCTAGCAGCTGACCTCGACCGTCATGGTGGAGCCGGTCGGGCGACCATCAGGGCCAGCCGTCGGGGCTTCCATGGTGAAGGTCCCGTCGGCGAACGACCGGGATCCGGTGTCAATGGTGGAGACGACGCGTTCGCCGACGGTCTCCGTTGCCGTGCCCTCGTAGACCGTCACGCCGCCGCCGTCGCCCTGGGCGAGGACCTCGAGCCGCAGGGCCCCGATGCCGGGCGCCGTGCCGTCCCCGGAGAAGGTGACGAACCGGCGTTCCTCGTCGATCTGGCACGAACCGTCGAAGTCGACGACCAGTCCCTCCGAACGCAAGCTCGCCGTGCCCGCAGTTCCGCTCTCCACACCGGCCTCCCGGGCCGCGTCCCGGGCGTTCGCCGCGATGTCGTTGGCATCGCCGACGTCCGATCCGCCCTCGATCAGATCGTCGACGTTGACGCCGTCACCGGGCCGATCGGCTGACACGTCGCCGCCGTCGTCGCCACACGCCGAGGCCAAGGCCGCAGCAGCGAACAGGCAGACCAGCTCACGTCTCATGTTCACGTCTTCCTCGCCTTCTCAGGGGGACGATGACCCGGCGCAGCATCCGATGGCGGCGGCTCGCGCGCAACGGAACCGGTTGCTCAACCGAGAGGCCCGGTTGCTCATCGCCGCTGGTGGACGATGAGCAATCGGCGCCACGCGATGAGCAACGGCGGGGCTACGACGGCGCTGTCCGCCTTCGTACGGTCCGACCCGGAAGCAGTCGCGCAACCGTGGGAGACGCACC
The DNA here is from genome assembly GCA_046565885.1 of Acidimicrobiia bacterium. Lineage (GTDB taxonomy): Bacteria > Actinomycetota > Acidimicrobiia > Acidimicrobiales > Salinilacustritrichaceae > Salinilacustrithrix. The sequence goes on along the minus strand of JBKHXT010000060.1, from coordinate 11,038 downwards.
GACATGCCGCACGAACTGGAATCCGCCCTACGAGGTCGAGTCCTGGAGCCTGGGTCCGACGGTTACGACGCCGCACGCTCGATGTGGAACGCCCGCTTCGACCGCCGGCCCGACGTCGTTGCCTGCTGCGCTGACGTCGAAGACGTGTCGGCGACCCTGCGATGGGCGCGCCGAGCAGGCGCACCGGTCTCGGTCAAGGGTGCGGGGCACTCGTACTCGGGCAACACCGTCGCCGACGGAGGGGTGCTCATCGATCTGTCCGCCATGGACGGCGTCGAGGTGGATGCCGTCGACAGGATCGCGCACGTCCAAGGCGGTGCGACATGGGCGCAGGTGGATGCGGAGACGCAGCGCCACGGTCTCGCGACCCCCGGCGTGACGGTGTCGTCGGTGGGAGTCGCCGGGTCGACGCTCGGCGCCGGCACGGGCTGGCTGTCCCGCTGCCTCGGCAACGCTGCGGACAACCTCCTCGCCGTCGAGCTCGTCACCGCCGACGGCGAGATCCTTCGCAGCTCGGCCGACGAGAACCCCGAGCTGTTCTGGGGCGTTCGAGGCGCCGGAGCGAACCTCGGCGTCGTCACCTCGCTCGACTTCGAGCTCCACGACGTCGGCCCGGAGGTCCTCGCCGGCCAGATCATCTACCGCTTCGACGAGGCCGAGAAGATGCTGCGAGCGTTCGGCTCCTTCATCGCCGAGGCCGCCGACGAGCTGCAGTGCCTGCCGTTCACCTTCCGGGCGCCGCCCGTCGACCCGTTCCCCGAATCCGTCCACGGAGAGCCGGTGCTCGACTTCGTCGTCTTCCACCGGGACCCCGGAGCGATCGACGCGATCGCTCCGCTGCGGGACCTTGGCGACCCCGTCGTCGACGCCGTCGGTCCGATGCCCTACACGCTCGCCCAGCAAGCGTTCGACGTGAACATGCCATCGGGTCAGCGGTACTACTCACGCGCCCACGACCTCGCTGAGCTCACCGAGGCGGCCATCGACGACTTCGCCGCCCACGTCCGCCAGATGCGCGGACCCCTCACCGCGAGCTACCTCGAACCCCGCGGCGGTGCCGTTGCTCGCGAGGCGAGCGATGCGACCGCCGCCGGCGGCCGCCAAGCCCCGTACTCGTTCCACATCATCGCCGGGTGGACCGACCCGGCCGAGGACACGCCGGTCATGGACTGGGCGCGCGCGTTCGCCGGAGCGATGGAACGCCACGCCACCGGAGGTGTGTACGTGAACCTCCTCGCCGAAGATGAAGCGCATCGCGTGCCCTCGGTGTTCAGCGACTACGTCCGCGTGCAAGACCTCAAGCGCCGATGGGATCCGGACAACGTGTTCGCCGGCAACCACAACGTCAGTCCCTCTTGACCAGTCGGAGTACGTCGCCCGGGACGCCTGCGGCCGTGAGCGAACGTCCAGCGCCCTCATCGCACGCCGCCGCGCTCGGCGACGGCGGTGGCGAGGGCGGTCCGGTTGCCGATGCCGAGCTTGCCGTACACGTGCGACAGGTGGGTCTCGACCGTGCGGCGTGAGATGTAGAGGCGCTCGGCGATCTGGGGATTGCTGAGCCCGTTGCTCACGAGCTGGACGACCTCTCGCTCCTTCGGTGACAGCGAGTCCCAGCCGTGCGTCGGGGCCGAGACGGCGCTGCGCCGGCGCCGGACGCCGAGCTCGCGGAGGCGGGCGTCGACGCGGTTCACGGCGGCGGTCGCCGCCATGCCGACGTGGATCGCCGCCGCCTCGTCGAGGAGGACGACCGCGTCGTCCGAGCGGTCGGCGGCGACGAGGGCGGCCGCCGCCTCCTCGCAGGCGGCAGCGAGCTCGACCGCACGCGGCGTCGACCGCAGGTGCGCCACCGCGGCGAGGAGCGGTGCGGGATCGCCGTCGACGATGCCACGCGCCCGCTCCGCCGTGGCCCGAGCGCTGACCGAGGAGGAACGGGCGGCCAGCGCCTCGAGGTCGGACGCCGCCGCGAGCGCGCCCCGATCGTCGCCGGTGGTGCGCCGCAGCCGGACGAGGTCGGGGGCGAAGAGCCGCCACTGCACGAGGCCCCGCATCGTGGCGGTCCGCTCCCAGACCATCGCCAGCACGGCGGAGGCGTCGGCGGCGGCGCCGGACCGCTCGAGCAGCTGCGCCCGGACCCACGTCAGCAGGTCGAGGCCGAAGGGGTGGCTGCGGCCGGTGGCGAAGAAGGCCTCGCCTCGACCGACGTGCTCCTCGGCGCGGTCGTGGTCACCGCGGCCGAGGGCGATGGCGGCGGTGAGGGCGTGCGTCAGGAGGAGCTGCACGTCGACGCCGGTCTCCTCCACGAGCACCTGGCCCGCCTCGAGCCGCGCCAGGGCGTCGTCCCAGGCGCCGCACATGTAGTCGAGGCCGGCGAGGAGGGCGCCGGCGTGGGCGACCAGACCGACGTCGCCGCGCCGCTCGCCGTCGTCGTGGGCCTGGCGCGCCCGCTCCGCCGAGGCGTCGAAGTCGTCGAGGTTCGCCAGCGCCGTCGCCAGCCACGTCTGGGGGATGAGGAACCCGAGGCCCGGCACGTGGCCACGCTCGAGCAGGCCGCAGGCGATGCGGGCGTGGACGAGCAGGTCGTCGTAGGCGCCCTCCGCGACCGCCGCCACGGCCAGCGTGTTGCGCGCCCAGCACGCCACGACCGGATCGGTGGTGTGGAGGTGCTCGTCGCCGACGGCGGCCGCCGACTCCGGTGGCGCCTCGGCGGCGATGACGGACATGCCGGCGGCAGCGCAGCGCAACACCGCCCGCTCGGTGTCGACGAGCTCGGGCAGGCGCGCCGCCGCATCAAGCTGCTGGTGGGCGCCGCTCACGTCGCCGATGGTGCTGCGGACGGTGGCGACCGCCTGGTGGGCCCGCAGCCGCTCCCGAGGCGAGAGGCTGCGGTCGAGGAGCCGCTCGGCGAGAGCGGCGGCCTCCTCGATCCGGCCCGACCACGCCAGCAGCTCGGCCAGCGACGCCTCGGCCTCCGGGCGGTCGGCCCAGTCGGTGGGCGCCAGCTGGAGGGCCCGCTCGTACCAGCGAGCCGCCGCGGCGGAGTCGGTCGTGGCGGCGGCATGCGCCGCCCGCACGAGCCAGCCGGCTGCCACCACGTCGCCGGGGGCGGCGCCCAGCGAGAGCTGCCGCGCGACCTGCTCGGGCGGTGCGCCGCTGGCGGCGAGCGAGCGACCGGCGGCCACGTGCAGGTCGGCTCGCATGGCGGCCGGCAGGGAGCGGTACACGGCCTCCCGGACGAGGTCGTGGCGGAACGCCAGCCGGTGCCCGTCGCCGAGGACGAGCCCGGCGTCCACCGCCGGGCGGAGGGCCGACGCGACGTCGACCACGCGACGGCCGACCACCACGGCGACGTCCTCGAGGGAGAACTCGGCGCCGAGGAGGCTGGCCGCCCGCAGCACGTCGGCCGCCTCGTCGTGCAGGCGCTCGAGGCGGCGCTGCAGGGTGCGCATCAACCCCTCCGGCACCGCCTCGGTGGCCGTCTCGGCGACGCCGCCCTCGCTGCGCAGCTCGCGGAAGTCGTCGAGGGCGGTGACGAGCTCCGTGACGAACAGCGGGTTGCCGCCGGTGGCGTCGAGGTGCGACCGGAGCCGCGGACCAGGAGCGGCGCCGGTGAGCGCCGCCACCACGCCGGCGACCGCAGCGCTGTCGAGCGGCCCGAGCCGCACCGTGGTGGTGCCGGTCCGGGCGGCGAGGTCGACGACCGCGTCGAGCGTCGCCGACCTGGGCGTCGGGCGCATCGTGGCGACCACGCCGACGGCGAGCGGGCCGATCCGGCGCAGGACGCTGGCGAGGGCCCGGAGGCTCACGTCGTCGGCCCAGTGCAGGTCGTCGGCGACGAGCAGCACCGGAGCCTGGAGCGATCGGCGTTCGACGGCGGCGGTGAACCGCTCGACGACGGCGTAGCCGGGGTCGGTGCCGGCGTCGCTGCCGGCCGTGCCGAGCAGCTCGTCTTCGGCGACCTCGAGCGCCGGCGCCATCGAGCGGATCACCCGGCCGGGGCGGTCCTGCTCCAGCTCGCCGGCGGCGCCCGAGGCGACGACGAAGCCGGCCGACGTAGCCCGAGCCGCCATCGCCGTCGTCAGGTGCGTCTTGCCGATGCCGGCCTCGCCCTCGACGAGCAGCCCGGCACCCGAGCCGGCGAGGACCCGGGCGAGCAGCTCGTCGACGACCTCCAGCTCGGCGTCGCGCCCGAACACCGCCGGCTGCGCCGGCACCTCCGCCGGCACCAGGCCGTGCACCTCCCAGCGGTCCGACGAACCGGGCAGCCGGGCCCGCCCCCTGTCCACGAACCGGAACCCGGGGACCGGGCCCGCTAGCCGGCGGATCACGTCCGACACCAGGACCTCGCCGGCGTCCGCCCGGTCGGCCAGCTGAGTGGCGACGGCGTGTGCATCGCCTCGCAGCTGGTGCAAGCCGCCGCCGTCGCCGAAGCTGATGCCCAGCCGCACCGCGTGGTCGACGACCTCGCGGCGGATCGCTGCCGCGAACGCCACGGCCGAGCGCGGGTCCGGGAACCGGAGCACGGCCTCGCGCTCGAGGGTCGCGACCATGGAGCCGTCGTGGGCGGCGACCCGGTCGCCGATCGCCGCGAGCACCGGGTCGACGCTCGCCGGGCATCCGAGGAGCACCACGGCCATCAGGTGCTGCTGCCCCACGGCGTGCACCGTAGGACGGCCCGACACCCCCGGGAAGGCCCGGCCACAGGATCCGTGACCTCACGGATGTGCGGCTTCGGACCCGTCCGTACCTTCGCCTCCATGGCTCGGACGAGGAGTTGGACATGAGATCCCCGTGGCGCTCGGTGCAGCCGCTGGAGGCGGACAGGGAGTACGTGGCCCTGGTCACCGACATCCCGCCGCAGCGGCTGTCGTCGACGGGACGGTGGTTCCGCGGCGCCAGCGAGGTGAAGGCGCAGCTGCCGGAGACCGATGGCGTCGTCGGCTACACGCTCGCCGCCAGCCCGCTGCGCAAGCAGTACCGGACCCTCTCCGTCTGGACCGACGAGGAAGCCATGGCGACCTTCGCGCGCAGCGGCGCCCACGGGCGCCTGGTGCGGGAGCTCAGCGGCGAGATGGGCCACACCCGCTTCGTCCGCTGGACCTTCGCCGGTCGCGCCGGTCGACCCCGCTGGCGGGATGCCATGCGCCGACTCGAGTCCGAGCCCACCGCCAGCCACCCCAAGCACAGGAGCAACGAACGATGATCGCCAAGACCCTCGCCGCCGCCGCGCTCGCCGCCGGCGCCCTCGCCGCCGCCGCCGCACCGGCATCCGCCCACCACGGGCACTTCATCATCAAGGACCGCGACGGCGTGGCCCACTGCCGCTACATCGCCGAGGGGCAGACGTCGAAGGCCGCCGACGATCCCGGCGGCCACAAGTTCCACGACAACGTGCATCTTGGCCAGCCCGGCGTGGACGAGCAGGGCACCGACTTCGACAAGGCGTCGATGGAGAGAGACCGCTGCGACGTGGTCCACGAGCCCGGTCGCTGAGGCGCCGATCAGCCACCGGGCGATTGGGTCGCCGGGATGAGGTGAGTCGGCCTTGTATGTCGTCGGCCGCTCCCTGTCGGTCCGTCACCGCCATTACCTGTCCGGCGGACCGAATGGGGAGGGGAACGAAGGCGGCACACTCGACCCCATGAGCGCTGACGTTCGGTTTCTCGTACGCACCTCGACCGCCGGTGCGGCTCGCCGTGTGCACCGGGGTGTGCAGTGTGGGTGTGCAGGTGCCCTGACGTGCGCAGACGCGGATCTTCCGGTGCCCGACCGCCCGACTCGGCGTTGCCCCCGCCACCATCGAAACCGCAGGTCAGAGCCGGTGCACCAGCACCGGCTCTTCTGCTTCTCCGGCGAGCTTCCCGACGGATCTTCCGACGGACCGTCCTGACCACGCCGGCCCGTTCGTCTCGGTGTTGACTCTGGCCATCGGGGCCGGAGCAGACCGAGGAGACGAACCCATGCCGCAGTACGCCGCGATCATCTACAGCACCGACGTCGACTGGACGGCCCCCGAGCACGCGGACGAGATGGCCGAGTACGGCCGCTTCGGCCAGGAGCGGGCCGACCGGATCACCGGGGGCGCCGCCCTGTTCCCGACCTCGACCGCCACCGTCGTGCGGGTCCAGGGCGGGCGCGGCGGCGACGTCGTCACCGCCGACGGCCCCTACGCCGACACCAAGGAAGCCCTGACCGGCTTCTTCCTGCTGGAGGCGGCCGACCTCGACGAGGCGGTCCGCATCGCCAGCGAGATCCCGGCCGCGTGGAACGGCGCCGTCGAGGTCCGCCCCGTGATCCCGATGGGCTGACACGTCGTGGCGGGCGACGTCCAGCTCGAGCTCGCCGAGGTGGCGCGGGTGGAGGGCGGCCGGATCCTGGCCGTCCTCGCCGGCGCCGTCGGCGACCTCCAGCTGGCCGAGGACGCGGTGCAGGACGCCACCGTGTCGGCCCTCGAGGTGTGGCCCCGGACCGGGGTGCCGGCGAACCCGGCCGGGTGGCTCTACGTCGCCGCCCGCCGCAAGGTGATCGACCGCACCCGCCGGGAGGGCGGCCGGGCGGCACGGGAGGCGGACGCCGAGGCGATGCGCGAGCAGCTCCGACCCGAGCCACCGTCGCCGGACGCGATCGGCGACGACGTGCTCCGGCTGCTGTTCACCTGCTGCCACCCCGCCCTCGCCCTCGAGTCCCAGGTGGCGCTGGCGCTGCGGACGCTGTGCGGGCTGCCCGTGGCCGACGTGGCCCGGGTGCTGCTGACGTCCGAGGTCGCGATGGAGAAGCGCCTGGTCCGGATCCGCCAGAAGATCGCCCGGGCCGGCATCCCGTACCGCGTCCCGTCCCGAGACGAGCTCCCCGAGCGCCTCGCCGGGGTGTGCGCGGTGGTCCACCTCGTCTACACCGCCGGCCACCACGGTCACGCCGAAGGCGTGCGCGTCGACCTGTGCCAGGAGGCGCTGCGCCTGGCCCGGCTCCTCGTCGAGCTGCTGCCCGATCCCACCGTCGAGGCGCTGCTCGCCCTGCTCCTGCTCACGGAGGCCCGGCGCCCGGCCCGGCTGGACGACGACGGGGAGCTGGTCCCCCTCGCCCGCCAGGACCGCCTCCGCTGGGACCGGTCCGCCGTCGATGAGGGCATCCACCACCTGAACCGCTCGCTGCAGGCCACCGCCGGCGTCGCCGACCCCTACCAGCTGCAGGCCGCCATCGCCGCCGAGCACTCACGGGCGCCGAGCCACGAGGCCACCGACTGGGCCGAGGTCGTCCGCCTCTACGACATCCTGCGCTCGGTCCACCCGAACCCCGTGGTGGAGCTGAACGCCGCCGTCGCCTCCGCGGAGGTCCACGGCCCTCGCGCCGCGCTGGCGATGCTCGACGGGTTGAGCCCGGAGGTCGGCGGGCACCTGCGGCACCTGGCTCGCGGCGAGATGCTCACTCGACTGGGCCTCGTCGATGAGGCGCTCTCCGCGCTCGGCGAGGCGTTCGCCGCCGCGCCGTCCGACCTCGAGCGGCGCGCGGTCCGTCGGCGGATGGACGAGCTGACGTCGGACAGGAGAGCTGAGGGGTGAGGGATCGGCAAGGGCGATCGAGCTGACCCGCACCCTTCCCTGCCGGGGCGACGCGTCCGTCTGCGAAGGCGACGCACGACCGCCGTCGGGAAGCGGTGCCGGATCAGCCGGGGCGCTGACGTCAGCTCGGGTCGCGCCGGTGGACGAGGACGGTCCCGATGGCCAGTGTGGCGGCGACGTAGGCCCAGAAGATCGCTGCGTACACCGGGTTCGAGAGCGCCGTCGCCACGATCTCGGGCGAGTCGAAGTCCTCGACGCCGAGGGTGCGGAAGCCCGAATCGAACGGCAGGAAGTGGACCACCTCGGCCGGGGCGAACTGGATCACGAGGCCCTCGACGACCAGCCACCACACGAGCACGCCGGAGACGGCCCCGGCGCTGTGGCGGACGATCATCCCGACCCCGAGGCCGAACACCGCGGTGCCGGAGGTGAGGAGCAGCGCCCACAGGGCGGTCCAAGCGGCCCGGGACCATCGCCTGATCTGACGCCAGGTCCGCTCGGTGGCTGCGACCCGGCTCACCCCTCAGCGGAGTCCAGCCGGCTCAACAAGTCCACGGCAGCCCGCGTGTACTCGCCGAGCCACCGGTCGTAGATCCGCTTGATCGGGAGCGGCGCCAGCGCGAGGTGCCGCTCGCGGCCGATCTTGCGTCCGGTCACGAGCTCGGCTCGCTCGAGGACACGGAGGTGCTGCAGCACCGTGGTCCGGTCGAGATCGGGGAAGCGCTCGCAGAGCGCTCCAGTCGTGCACGACGACTCCCGCAGGATGTCGAGGATGCGGCGTCGGGTCGCCGAGGCGAGCGCCTTGAACACCACGTCGTCGTCAGGACCCTTGTCGGCCGCCCCAGACATGTTGTAAGAATATCACATGACTGCCGAACCCGAGCTCCGGGAGCTCTCCTTCACCGTGTCCGCGCACATCGCCCGGCGCTGCGACGAGGTGTACGAATCGGTGGCCGACCCGGCACAGCTCTCGAAGTACTTCACGACCGGCGGCGCCCGAGGTCGGCTGGAGAAGGGCGCGGACGTCACGTGGGACTTCCACGACTTCCCGGGCGCCTTCCCCGTCACCGTCCTGGAGGCGGATCCTCCCCACCGCATCGTCATCGAGTGGGACGGGAGCGACACGGCGAACGACGCCGGACGCACCACCACGACGTTCGAGTTCGAGCCCGTGGACGACGGTGCCCGCACGCTCGTCACGATCACCGAGTCGTCCTGGCTGCCCACTCCCGCCGGTGCCGAGAACGCCTTCGGCAACTGCGCCGGCTGGACCGGCATGTTGCTGGCCTTGAAGGCGTGGGTCGAGCACGGGATCAACCTCCGCGACGGCCTCTACCGGTAGCCGCCCAGACGTCCGGGGCGCTGGCTCCTTGCCGCAGCACCCGACACCTGAAGCGCCGTGAGGTGACGTCCGAGACGCGGCGCCAGGTGCGGATAGGTGTTGCCGAGCTGAGCGTCCTCGAGCGACGGCGGACCCTACGCCCGTCGTTCGTCGTCGGGCGTCGAGTTCCACGCACGTCATCGACCGAGATGTTGCTCAAGGACCCGGCTTCGGCGACGAGGGGTCGAGCGGTGGCGGTCACGCCGGCCGCTCCGTGCTCAACCGAGCGAACCCGAAGTGGCGACCGAGGCCCACCCGGAAGGCGAGGTGGATCCACAGGGCGGCCATGGCCTCGAGGTGGTGGGCTTGGTCTTCGCCGCCGACCACGACGGCATCGAAGCCCAAGGCAGCCCCCAGGGCGGCCACGCGACTCGCTGCCGGTTCGGGTCCGGCCACCGGGAGGAAGAGCCCGACGCCGTCCACCGTCGGATCCAGGAACGCCTCGGCGCCGATGGTGTTGAACGCCTTGACCACCACGGCGCCTGGTGCCTGTCGGCGGATGACGTCGACCACGCTGGCGCACCCGGCGGGGAGTGCGACGCCGATCGGGTTGGTCGCGTCGACCAGGACGACCTCGTCCAGGTCACCCATGGATCCGATCGCATCGCCGACGGCGGCGAACGGGACGGCCAGCACGGCCATGTCGGCACCGTCGGGAACCGCGGAGAGGTGCTCGGCTCGTGCCCCGTGGACGCGTTGCAGTGCGGCTCGCACCTTGTCGCTGTGGGGGTCGCGAGCGCCGAAGGTGACCCGGTGGCCGAGCTCGGCGAAGCGGGTGGCCAGGTTGGTGCCGACCGGGCCGGCTCCCACGACGGCGATGTCCATGGCGGTCATGCGAGCAGGTCGATGGCTCGGCGGGCGGCCTCGGCACCGGAGTGCTGCTGTTGGCCGGTGACCAGGTTGCCGTCGACGACCACGTGGCTGGTCATCGGCTCGCCGGCCACGAAGGTGGTGTCGGCCAGCTTGGCGGCTTCCTCCTCGATCCAGAACGGCTGGAACCGCTGGCCGACGTTGTCCTCCACGTAGCGCTCCTCGGCCGAGCTGAACCCGGTCCAGCGCTTGCCCTCGACGATCAGGCGCCCATCGGAACGTGGCGCGGTGAGCAGCACGCTGGTGGCGTGGCACACGACCGTGGTCGGCTTGCCTGCCTCGTAGAACTCCCGGACGACGCCCTCGAAGCGCGGGTTGGCGTGGAACGTCTCCATCGGGCCTTGCCCTCCGACCAGGAACACGACGTCGAAGTCGTCGACCGACAGCTCGGCCAGCTCCCTGGTGTCCTCGAGCCGTGCCGCTTGGCATCGTCGGCGAGGAACCGCTTCGAGACCTCGTCGTCGGCCGAGTACCCGTTGTCGGCGTAGGGGTCGGAGAAGTCGTCCATGTAGAGGGCGCCGCCCTCGGGGCTGAACACCTCGATGTCGAAGCCCGCCTCCTCGAACTCGACCCAGGGATGGGTGAGCTCGGCCAACCAGAACCCGATCGGCCACCCGGTGACCGTCGACGTCGCCTTGTTCGACACCACGAACGCCACTCGTCGTCGCGTTGACATGCATCCACTCCTCTGCCGTGAGCACCCGGTGTGCTCGGTCCACAGACATAAAGTTACGTCGATGTATCGTTATTCCCGGGCGGTTCCGTCGGGCGGCTCTGTCAGCCGTCGGTACGCTTCGGCGCCATGCCGAACCGGCGCCCCGGGCGTCCGCGGGACGTCGAGCTCGATGACGCGATCGTCGAAGCGGCTCGCGAGGTGCTGTCAGAGCTCGGCGTCGACGGCGTGACCTTCGAACGGGTGGCAAGCCGAGCGGGCACCACCCGCCCGGCGCTCTACCGGCGGTACCCGTCCCGCACCGACCTGGTGCTCGACGCCCTCGCATCCCTGCGGGAGACCCGGGCACCTCGCCTGACCGGTGACCACCATCGCGACCTCGTCGCCGAGCTCACCGCCTTCCGTGATGCGATCACCCAAGCCCACAGCACGGCTCTGGCCGGCAGCATGCTGCTGGCCGCGACCGACGACCAGACCAAGGCGGCCTACCGGGATCGCGTCGTCGCTCCTCGACGACGACGCCTGGCGCAGATCATCGACGCCGCCTGCGCCGACGGC
>JBKHXT010000059.1:0-9308 GCA_046565885.1 Acidimicrobiia bacterium | reverse complement strand
AGGAGGAGACCGGCGCCACCTTCTTGATCATCACGCACAACATCGCGTCGGTGATGCGCACGTCGGACTACATCGCCGTGCTGTACCAGGCGAACCTGGTGAAGTTCGCGTCCAAGCAGGAGATGCGGACCACCGACAACCCGCTGATCCGCCAGTTCCTCGCCGGCCGGGCGATGGGACCCATCGGCATGGACGAGCTGGCCGAGGAGCGGACCGAGGTCGAGAAGGACCTCATGGAGCGGGAGCGGAAGCGCCTCGAGGCCGAAGGCCGCGAGGTCGACGACTACGGCGTGATGACGGTCTGAGGTCCGTGCCGTGATCTCGAAGGCCCAGTTCGTCGTCCGGGAGACCGGGAACATGTTCGCCATCTCCCTCGAGGGGTTCCGGCGCACGTGGGACTTCCGGACGTGGTGGCGCGAGTACCTCGGCCAGTGCTGGTTCATCGCCAAGGTGTGCTCGATCCCCGTCGTGCTCATCAGCATCCCGTTCGGCGCCGTGATCGCCCTCCACGTGGGCACGTTCTCCCGCCAGCTCGGCGCCGAGTCCACCACCGGCGCCGCGATGGTGCTGGCCATCGTCCGCGAGGCCGCCCCGGTGGCCACGGCCCTGCTCATCGCCGGTGCCGGCGGCTCGGCGATGACCGCCGACCTCGGCTCCCGCAAGATCCGCGACGAGCTGGCGGCCATGGAGGTCATGGCCATCAACCCGGTGCACCGGCTGGTGACGCCCCGGCTCTACGCGGCGGCCACGGTCGGGCTGTTCATGGTGTCGCTGGTCTCGATGGCCGGCATCGCCGGCGGGTACTTCTTCAACGTCGTCATCCAGAAGGTGACCCCCGGCGCCTACTTCCAGGGCTTCACCTCCCTGGTGCAGCTGCCCGACCTCTACTCGTCGCTGTTCAAGGCGGTGGTGTTCGGGTTCATCGCCGCCACGGTGTCCTGCTACAAGGGCATCTACGCCAAGGGCGGGCCCAAGGGCGTGGGCGACGCGGTGAACCAGGGCGTGGTCATCACGTTCATCCTGATCTTCTTCACGAACCTCGTCATGACGTCCCTCTACTTCGCGCTCGTGCCGCCGAAGTTCTGACGGAGCACCCGTGGCCGCGATCACCCACCGCCTCACCCGCCCCGTCCAGGACGCCGGCCGCTCCGTCGGCGACGGCCTCGAGGACGTCGGCCGCCAGCTGACCTTCTACGGCCGCGTGCTGTGGGACATCGTCACCACGCTCGTGATCCGGCTGCGGTACCGCAACGTGGTGTTCAACCTCGTGTCCGACATCACCGTCGGCGCCGGGGCGCTCATCGTCGGCGCCGGCATGGTCTTCGTGATCTTCTCGATGTCGTTCTTCACCGGCGCCAACGTGGGCCTGCAGGGCTACGCCGGCCTCGAGCAGATCGGCGCCGAGGCGTTCACGGGCCTCGTAGGGTCCTTCGCCAACACCCGCGAGGTCACGCCGCTCATCGCCGGCGTCGCCTTCGCCGCCCAGGTCGGCGCCGGGTTCACGGCCGAGCTCGGCGCCATGCGCATCTCCGAGGAGATCGACGCCCTCGAGGTCATGTCGGTGCGGCCGATCAGCTACCTCGTGGGCACCCGGGTCCTCGCGGCGCTCATCGCCATCGTCCCGCTGTACCTCATCTCGCTGTTCGCCAGCTTCTTCGCCACCAAGCTGGTGACCACCGAGTTCTTCGGCCTCTCGCCGGGCGTCTACGACTACTACTTCCGGCTCTACCTGCCGCCGATCGACATCGTCTACAGCCTGGTCAAGGCGTGCGTGTTCGCCGTGCTCGTGGCGCTCATCCACTGCTACTACGGCTTCTACGCCACCGGCGGCCCGGCGGGCGTGGGCGTGGCCGTGGGCCGGGCCATCCGCCTGTCGATCGTCGCCGTCGTCGTGTTCAACCTCGTGCTGTCGCTCATCTTCTGGGGCGGCGGGAACACCGTGAGCCTGACGGGGTACTGATGCGCATCGCCACGGACCGGAACCGCCGCATCATCTCCGGCGCCATCGGGCTGCTGATCCTCGTCGCCCTGATCACCGTGGGCATCAAGGGCGCCTTCGGCGCGTTCGAGACCGGCTACGAGCTCACCGGCACGTTCGCCGCGGCCGGGCAGGGCCTGAACGAGGGCAGCAGCGTCGCCGTCCGGGGCGTGAACGTGGGCGAGGTCGAGGGCATCGAGCTCGTCGAGAACCAGGCCCGCATCCGGCTCCGCATCGACGACGACGTCCGCATCCCCGAGACGGCCCAGGCCGTCATCCGGCCCAAGACGCTCTTCGGCGAGAAGTACGTCGACATCGACCTCGGCGAGGACGAGGGCAGCGGGCCCTACCTCGGGGACGGCGACGAGCTGGTGAACACCCTCGGCGGCTTCGAGCTCGAGCGGGTGCTCGCCGACGCCTACCCGGTGCTCGAGGCCATCGACCCGGCCGAGCTGGCCGTCGTCCTCGACGAGCTGGCCACGGCGGCCGACGGGCTCGGCCCGAACATCGACCGCCAGATCCGCAACGGCTCGATCCTGGCCGAGCTGTCGGCCTCCAACGACGGCGAGTTCCGCCAGCTCACCTCCGACCTGGCGCTGCTCGCCGAGGAGCTCGAGGCGGTCGCGCCGGACGTGGTGACCGGCGCCGAGGACCTGAACGCCGCCCTGCCGTCGCTGAACGAGCGCGGCGACGAGCTGAACGCGGCGCTGCGCGACACGAGCCGCCTCGCCGGCGACCTGGCCGACCTGTTCGAGGCGAACGAGGCGTTCACGACCAACGCGCTCACGAACGGGTCCCGCTCGCTGCAGATCATCTTCGACCGGCGCCAGCAGGTGCAGCCGCTGCTGCGCGGCCTCACCCGCTACACGCGCACGATCGCCGAGGCGATCCGCGTCGAGGTCGGCGACGGCACGCTCATGGCGGCGGTCAAGGCCATCGTGAGCCCCACGGTGCTCGGCGAGGGCCACGAGAGCCCGCCGCCGGAGGAGGGCGGCAGCCCGACCCAGCCCATCGACGACCTGCTCGACGGGCTCCTGCCCGACGGCGGCGACGATCCGCTCGCACCGATCGACGACCTGCTGGGCGGCGACCGCCGCACCAGCGCCGATGACGACGGCGGCATCCTCGACCTGCTCACCGGGGGGTCGGACCGGTGACCCGCACCGCCATCAAGTTCGGCGCGTTCGTGGCGTTGTGCCTCGTCTTCACCGTCTACCTGGCCTCCACCATCGGCAACACGACGGTCGGCGGCCTGATCGGCCGGGGCGAGCCGACGTACACGCTCACCGCCTCGTTCCCCGACGTCACCGGCCTGCTGGTGAACGACAACGTCAAGGTGGCCGGCGTGCCCGTCGGCAAGGTCACGGCCATCGACGTGGAGGACGGCCAGGCGATCGTGTCCATGGAGATCGACGAGGACCACCCCCTGCCCTCCGACTCCTCCGCCGCCGTCCGGTGGCGGAACCTGATCGGCCAGCGCTACGTGTACCTGTACCCCGGCGACGCGCCCACGACGTTCCAGGACGGCGACCGGGTCAGCGAGACGCGGTCGGTGATCGACATCGGCGAGCTGTTCAACCGGCTCGGCCCCATCGTCGCCGCCATCGACGAGGGCCAGGTCAACGAGTTCCTCGAGACCGTCACCACGGCGCTCGAGGGCAACGCCGCCGACGTCAGCCAGGCCATCGACGACCTCGCCTTCGTCGCCAAGGGGCTGGGCGAGCGCGACCAGGCCATCGCCGGGCTCATCGAGGACCTCGAGGTCGTGTCCCGCACCATCGCCGACCGCGACGCCCAGATCGAGACCATGCTCGACAACCTGGCGGCGCTGTCGCGCACGTTCAGCGACAACACCGCCCTCATCGACCGGGCGATCACCGAGATGGGCGCGTTCAACCGCGACTTCTCCGGCATCCTCGAGGCCAACCGGGGCGAGCTCGACCGCATCCTCGCCCGCCTGGCCGCCACCCTGGAGACCGTCGAGGGCGAGCTGCCCGAGGTGGAGACGGCGCTCGACATGCTCGACGAGACCGGCGCCTCCACGTTCCTCGCCGCATCGAACGGCGAGATGCTCAACCAGGCGATCCTGTGCCTGTCCGTCGCCCCGCCGCCGTGCAGCTACCCGATCGTCCCGGGCATCGACGCGGTCCAGGGCAACGCGACCGGGCGAGGACCCGTGGCCTACCGGCCGGCCCGCACGAGCGGCGGCGCCGCCGTGCTCTCGCTGCTGGGAGGGGCCCGGTGAGGTCCTTCCGCGACATGAACCCGTACGTGGTCGGGCTCGTCTCGGTGCTGCTGCTCGGCGGCGCCACCGGCTTCGCCTTCCTCGTCGGCACCCTCAACCTCCTCGAGGACGCCTACCCGATGCGCGGCGTGTTCTCCGACGCCTCCGGCCTGCGCGCCGGCGACGACGTCAAGGTCGCCGGCGTGAAGGTGGGCCGGGTCACCGACATCGACGTCGACCGTGAGGCCGGTGCCGTCATCGTCGAGTGGGTCGTCAACGAGGGCGTCGAGGTGGGCGACGGCGCCGGCGCCGAGATCGCCCTGTCGTCGCTGCTCGGCGCCAAGGAGGTCCGCCTGGTCGACGCCGACGACGGCGACGTGGCGATGGCCGAGCTGCCCGAGGAGCAGCGGGAGATCCCGCTCGAGCGGACCAAGACCCCCTTCGACCTCTTCGAGCTGACCCGCGAGGCCACCGAGGGCGTGCAGGAGCTCGACACCGAGGACCTCAACCGGTTCTTCGTCGACCTCGCCGACGTCACCGAGGGCAAGCGAGCGACCGTCGAGGACCTGCTCGAGGGCATCCAGCGCCTCGGTGCCGCCGTCAACGACCGCGAGCAGCAGTTCGACGACCTGCTCGCCCAGGCCGACCGGTTGAGCGGGACGCTCGCCGACAAGGACGACGAGCTGCTGACGCTGCTCGACTCGTCCCAGCAGATCCTCGAGGTGCTCGTCGCCCGCCGCAACGACCTGGCCCTCGTGCTCGGCGAGAGCGCCGACACCGTCGCCGAGCTCGACCGGCTGATCAACGCCAACCAGGCCCAGATCGACGCCGCCCTCGACTCGCTCGCGCCGACGCTCGACGTCGTCTCCGCCCAGCAGGACGACATCGACCGGGCCCTCGCCTGGCTCGGCCCCGGCCTGCTGCTGCAGTCGCGCGGCGGGCAGCAGGGCCCCTGGCAGGACATCTTCATCCGCAGCGCCGGCCCGGACGTGATCGAGTCGCTCCAGGACGTCTACGGCATCCTCCTCGGTGGGAGCGAGGGATGACCGCCCGGCTGCGCCTCTGCGCCGCGCTCGTGGCGGTCAGCGCCGCGGCGTCGGGCTGCGCGCTGGTCGGCGGCGGCGACACCTACGAGGTCGTCGCCTACTTCCCCCGGGCCGTGTCGCTCTACGAGTCCGGCACCGTCCAGGTGCTGGGCTTGCCCGCCGGCGAGGTGTCCGAGATGGAGGTGATCGGCGACCGGGTGAAGGTCACCATGGCCGTCGACAGCGACGTCCCCCTGCCATCCGACGTGCGGGCCGCCATCGTGCCCCAGTCCCTCATCGGCGAGCGGCGGGTGCAGCTGTTCCCGGCGTTCCAGCAGGGTGACGAGCTGGCCCGCGACGGCCACGAGATCCCGATCGAGGACACCGTCATCCCGGTGGAGCCCGACGAGGCCCTCGCCTCGCTGAAGGAGTTCCTCGACGCCCTCGAGCCCGAGGGCGTCGGCCGCCTGATCGACAACGCCGCCACCGCCCTCGACGGCAAGGGCGAGGACCTCGGCGCCGCCCTCGACGAGCTGAGCGGCCTGGTCGGGAACCTCGAGGAGAACGACGACACGATCATCCGCATCGCGGAGCGCTTCGACGACTTCACCTCCACCCTGCTCACCCGCGAGAGCCAGCTGGCCCAGGTCATGGACGACTTCGCCGTCGTCGCCGACGTGCTCGCCGACGAGCGGGAGGAGGTCGAGCGACTGGTCCGCAGCCTCGCCAGCCTGTCCGACGGCGGGCTTGACCTCGTGTCCGAGCACGCCGTGCGCCTCCGGGCCGACGTCGCGATCCTCCAGCGGCTGACCGAGAGCATCGACCAGAACCTGGAGGGCGTCGAGGCCGCCATCGAGGGCGGCGCCCAGCAGATCGACGGGTTCATCGACGCCTTCAACCCCACGGCCCGGGCCATCGACCTCCGGAACAGCTTCTCGCCGCTGGTCCAGGAGGCGCTGCGCCCGGTGTTCGACGAGGTCGGCGTGCCGTTCCCCTGCGTGCCCGTCGACGTGCGCTGCGACGCCCCCGTCGCCGGCCTCGACGGCGGTGCCGAGGCCGTCCCAGCCGAGATCGCCCGGCCGGCGACGCCGATCGACGACATCGTCGAGCTGCTCGGGACGCCGACGGTCGCGGCCGAGCCGCCGCCGGCGCCGCCGGGGCGACGAGGCGTTCTGCGCTCGCTCCTGTCGACCTTCCTGGGGGTGCGGTCGTGAGGCCCGCCCTGCGCCGGTGCGCCGCCCTCCTGGCCGCCGGCATCGTCGCCGGTTCATGCTCGCTGCCCGGCAACATCACCGGCTCCCGTGAGGTGACGGCGGTCTTCGACGACGTCGGCGACCTCGTGGTCGGCCACTCGGTGCAGGTCGCCGACGTGCGGATCGGCTCGGTCGTCGACATCGAGCTCACCGAGGACCACGACGCCCGCGTGACCCTGTCGCTGAAGGACGACGTGTTCGTGCCCGTCGAGTCGCTGGCCCTCCTGCGGTCGACGTCGCTGCTCGGCGAGAAGTTCATCGAGCTTCGTCCCCTCGACGAGGACGACCCGATGGCCGGCACGAACCTGCGCGACGGCGACGTGCTCACCCGCACGGCGGAGGCGCCGGAGCTCGAGTTCGTCACCGCGCAGGCGGTGGAGATCCTCGGCGCCGTGGTGTCGACCGACCTCGCGACGATGATCGAGACGGGCGCCGTCGGCTTCGGCGACCGCGCCCCGGAGCTGACCTCGCTGGTCGAGGACCTGAGCACCGTGTCCGGGACGCTCGCCGACCAGACCGACGAGCTCGTGCGGATCATCGAGGCCATGGGCGCGGCGAGCGACACCTTCGCCGGATCGGCCGACGAGCTCGACCGGCTCCTGGTCAACCTGTCCGAGACCGCGCAGCTCCTGGCCGACGACCGGGACGTGGCCGTCGAGGCGATCCGCCAGCTGACCCGGCTGGCGGAGGTCCAGAACGACAACATCCTCGGCCCCTACCTCGCCCAGGTCGACACGCAGATCAAGCAGGTCGACGCCATCCTCGCCGAGGTCGACCGGAACCAGGCCCAGGTGGCCGAGCTGCTGCGCTGGGTCAGCCAGTTCACCCAGAAGATCCCGCTCGGCGTCCCCGACCGGTTCGCCCAGGTGTACGGCTTGTTCGAGGTGGAGGAGTAGATGTCCCGCCGGGTCGCCATCAACCTCGTCGCCTTCCTCGGCGTCTTCGTGCTGATGCTGTGGTGGGCGGTGAACAACATCATCACCTTCGAGTTCCTCGAGCGCCCCTACGAGATCCAGGGCGAGTTCGCGGGGACGGCCGGCGTGTCGTCGGCGTCCGAGGTCGCCTACCTCGGCATCCACTACGGGCAGGTGGAGTCGGTCGAGCTCATCGAGGACCGGGTCCTCATCACCATGCAGATCGACCGGGGCAAGCGCATCCCCGCCGGGTCCAAGGCCCGCATCTTCCGCAAGTCGGCCGTCGGCGAGCCCTACATCGACTTCCAGCCGCCGGAGGCCTACGACGAGGGCGGCCCCTACATCGAGGAGGGCGCCCGGCTCCCGCTCGAGCAGACGTCGGTGCCCCTCGAGTTCTCCGAGCTGCTCCGCTCGGCGTCCCGGGTGCTCGGCGCCGTCGACCCGGAGCGCACGCGCACGCTGATCCACGAGCTCGCCGTGGCCCTGAACGGCCGTGGGCAGACGCTGCGCGACCTCACCATCGACTCCGATGCGCTGCTGCAGACCTTCGCCGAGCGCACCGAGCTGCTCGACAGCCTCAGCGCCAACAGCACCCAGCTGACCCGCACCGTCACCGAGCGGCGCCAGTCGCTGTCGTCGGCCCTGCGCGACCTGGCCGCGGTGGGGGAGTCGCTGCGCGAGATCGAGCCCGACACCCGGGTCCTGCTCGATCGCGGCACCGAGCTGCTCGCCCAGACGGCCGACCTCGTCGGCGACGTGAAGCAGGACCTCGACTGCGTGCTGAGCGACCTCGACGAGGTGATCTCGGCCACGACCACCGAGGAGAACCTCGGCCACCTCGTGACGACGCTGGAGCGCGGCCCGACGGCCTTCGAGTACGTCTTCATGACCCGCGACGAGGGGCCCGGGGGCGTGTGGGTGCGGACGAACACGCTGTTCGACCCGGTCAACCCGCCCGAGCAGTACGTCCCGCCGAAGGAGCTGCCCGCCGTCCCGGAGATCCCGGCGTGCGTCTCCGAGCTGGTGCCGCGAGGGTCGTCCTCGGGATCGGTGGCCGCGGCGCCGGTCGAGGGCCGGTCGAGCACGTCGGCCGTGCCCTTCACGGTCGCGGCGTCGAGCGCGCCCGACGACGAGCGGGCGCCGCTGGCGCTGGGCGTGATCGTGCTCGGCGCCGCCGCCCTCGGCCTCGACGCCCGGCGTCGCGCCCGATCGTGACCGAGGAGCGGCCCCGCCGCACCGTGCCCGCCGGCGCGTTCGTCGTCGCCCTCATGGTGGCGGTGGCGCTCGGCGTGCTCGCCGTCGTCGCCCTCGCCTCCGGGGGCGGGGACGGGTCGACGTCGTCGGACCAGGACGTGCGCCTCGCCGCCGGCCGCTTCACCGAGCGGTTCCTGACCTTCCGGCACGACGCGCTCGACGAGTGGCAGCAGGAGGTGCTCGCCCTGTCCACCCGCGGCTTCGCCGAGGAGGTCGAGGACGTGGAGTCGAGCCTGCGGGCCCTGATCGGCGAGGGCCGCCTCGATGCCACCACGCAGGTCACCGACGTGTTCGTGGGGGAGGAGGACCGCGGCGCCGTGGGCGTCGTCGTCGTCTACGACCGCACGGTCGACGGGGAGGGGGGCGAGCGCACGGAGACCGACCGCTACGTCGAGCTCGCCCTGGTCCGCATCGACGGGCGGTGGCTGGTCGACAACGTGATCGACATCGCTTCCAGCGAGGGTCTCGGCGGCGCCGTGGCGCCCGGGGCGACGGCGACATCGGTCCCCTGACACGACGTTGTGGAACGGCCCGCATCCCCCGATAGGTTCCCGCGCCCGGCAACCCCCTGCCCGCGGCGGTGTCTAGGATCCGCCGCCGACCCGCACCCGGTTGGAGCGCCCGATGGCTGACGAAGAAGAGGATCTGGTCGAGGACGAC
>JBKHXT010000058.1:0-12420 GCA_046565885.1 Acidimicrobiia bacterium | reverse complement strand
CGAGCGCGCGGCGGCGGTCGCCCGCGGCGAGCAGCCGGCACCCGGCAGTCGTCGAGCACGACCTCGGCCGTGTGCGACGCCCGGATGCCGTGCTTCTTGTACTTCTGGCCCTGCGAGAGCCCCTTGGTGCCGGGCGGGACGATGAACGTCGCCTGGCCGCGGGACTTCAGCTCGGGGTCGACGGTCGCCACGACGACGTGGACGTCGGCGATGCCGCCATTGGTGATCCACGCCTTCGTGCCGTTGAGCACCCACTCGTCCTTGGCCTCGTCGTACTCGGCGCGGGTGCGCAGCGAGGAGACGTCGGAGCCGGCGTCGGGCTCGGAGACGCAGTAGGCGGCGATCTTGACGTCGTTCTCGTCACCGAAGCACTGCGGCACCCACTCCATGACCTGCTCGGGGGTGCCGTTGCCGGCGATGCCGGCGGCGGCCAGGCCGGAGCCGAAGATCGACAGCGCGATGCCGGCGTCGCCCCAGAACAGCTCCTCCAGCGTGACCGGCATGGTGAGGCCGGTGGGGTCGGCCATCGACATGTTGGCGAAGAAGTCGAAGGAGTAGAGGCCGATCTTGGCCGCCTCCTGGACGATCGGCCAGGGGAACTCCTCGCGGTCGTCCCACTCCTGGCCGGCGGGCCGCACGACGTCCTTGGCGAACTCGTGGACCCAGTCACGGATCTGGATCTGGTCTTCGTTGAGCTCGAGGGAGAACTCGGCCATGGTGGGGCTCCTCGTCGTCGGCGGGCTGGCAGAGGTGTTCGCCGGCGGCACGGCGACCTCCTGCCCCGAAGTTACCGCCGAGTAACCGCCGTCGGCCAGCCCCCGGTGGCGACATCACGAAACGGTGACAGACTGCACACCTGGGTAGGACACCCTGCGTGGCGCGGCGAACCCTGTGCGGTACCAGCGCACCACGATCCGGCGGGGGACACATGAAGCCGACCACCATCGACACCACGACGGCCACCGACGAGGCCCTCGCCTCGGCGGCGACCAAGGGACACGAGGCCGCCTTCGACGAGCTGCACCGCCGCCACGCCCCGCTCGCCTGGCGGCTGGCGCTCGCGATCACCAGCGACCCCGAGCTGGCCGCCGGCGCCGTGGCCGCCGGCACCGGCACCGTGTTCACCGCCCTGCGGGCCGGGCGCTTCCAGGCCCAGCCGCACGGCACGGCGCTGGCCGCCGCCACCCGCAACGCCGCCCTCGACCTGCGCATCGGCGTGGTCACCGCCACGCCGGTCGTGGCCGACGACGCCGACGCCCACCTCGCCGCCGCGTTCGCCGCCCTGCCCGAGCGGTGGCGCAGCGTGCTGTGGCTGCGCGACGCCGAGGGCCTCGACGCCGCCCAGGTCGCCCCCGTGGTCGAGCTCACCCCCGAGGCCGTCGACCAGCTGGCCGTCCGGGCCCGCCGCGGCCTGCGCGAGCGCTACCTGCGCACCGAGGTCGGCGCCGCCGGACCCCGCGCCTGCACCCGGGCCGTCGCCCGCCTCGGCGCCCTGGAGGACGGCACGCTCGACGCCCGCGACGTCGCGACCCTCGAGCGCCACCTCGGCACGTGCGCCGCCTGCGCCGAGCGCCGCGACCGCCTCGCCGCCCTCGGCGGCGCGCTGCCCACGCTGGCCCTCCCGGTCCCGACCGACCTGCGCGCGCGAGCGGGCAAGGCGTGGACGTCGGCGCTCGCCACCTCCACCCACACCGGGCTCTCCCCCCGCACCGAGAAGATCCTCGCCGGCGCCAGCGCCTTCGCCGCCGTGGCCGGCATCGTCGGTGCCGCCTTCTTCGGCCGGGGCGGCGACGCCGAGCCCGTCGCCTCTCCCCTGGCCCCGCTCGTCGCCGACATCGAGGCGCCCCGCCCGGTCGACCTGTCCGAGCTGACCCTGCCGCTGACCACCCCGGACGCGATCACGAGCTCCGCCCGCCGGTCGCTGTCGCCGGTGGCGCGCAGCACGGCCGCACCCGGGGCGGTGTCGGGCAGCCCGAGCTCCGAGGCCCCGGCGGCACCGGGGAGCGGCGCTCCGGCGCCGATCGCCTCCGAGGACCCCGCCAGCGACGTCCCCGTCGGTGTCGATCCGGACGACGGCGTCACGGTCGGCCCGGTCAACCTCGACCCCTCCCCCGGCGAGGACGATCCGGCGCTCGACGTCGACACGTCCGGCCCCCTGGCGCCCCTCGAGCCCATCGTCGAGCCGGTGGAGGACGCCGCCAACCAGGTGCTCGAGCCGGCGGCCGAGGCGTCCGAGCCGGTCACCACGCCCGTGCTCGAGGCGACCGAGCCGGTCACCGCTCCGGTGACCGACGCCATCACCGACGCCGCCGACTCCCTGCTGTAGCCCTCAGGCGGGGCGGACCACCGTCCCGCCGGCCGTGTCCTCGACCACCCAGCCCTCGGCGACCAGCTCGTCGCGGAGGCGGTCGGCGGTCGCCCAGTCCCTCGCCGCCCGGGCCTCGTCCCGGGCGGCGGCGCGCTCGAGCACCTCCGCGGGGACCTCGGCCACCTGACCCCGCAGCTCGAGGCCGAGGGCACCGGCGATCTCCACGGCCGCCGCCGCCGCGGCCAGGTCGTCGTCGGCGTTGGCCCGGTTCACGGCGTCGAACAGCGTGGCGACGGCGGTGGGCGTCTTGAGGTCGTCGTCCATCGCGGTGCGGAACCGCTCGAGCAGGGCGGCGTCCGCCTCGGCGCCGGCGGCCCGCTCGGCGAAGCGCCGGGCGAAGGAGTCGAGCCGCTCGAGCGCGGCCTCGGCGTCGCGCATGGCGTCGTCGCTCACGTCGATGGGCGACCGGTAGTGGGCGCGCAGCACGAGCAGGCGGAACGCCCGCGGGTCGTAGGCCTCCATGAGGTCGAGGAGGTTGGTGACGTTGCCGAGCGACTTCGACATCTTCTCGCCGTCGATCTCGACCATCCCGTGGTGGAACCACAGGTTGGCGAAGCGCTTGCCCTCGACCACCGCCTGGGCCCGCTCGTTCTCGTGGTGCGGGAACTGCAGGTCGGACCCGCCGGCGTGGATGTCGAACCCCTCGCCGAGCAGGTCGAGGCTCATCACGACGCACTCGGTGTGCCAGCCGGGTCGGCCGTCGCCGAACGGCGCCGGCCACGACGGCTCGCCCGGCTTGGCCAGCTTCCACAGCGCGAAGTCGAGCGGCGACCGCTTCTCCTCGTTGGCCTCGACGCGCGCGCCGCTGCGCAGCTGGTCGAGGTCGCCGTGCGCGAGCAGGCCGTAGCCGTCGACCTTCGACACGTCGAGGTACACGCCGTCGGAGGTGGCGTAGGCGACGTCGCGGTCGACGAGGCGCTGGATCAGCTCGACCATCTCGTCCACGTAGCCGGTGGCGTGGGGCGTGTGGTCGGGCCGCAGGATGCCGAGGCGGTCCATGCCGTCGAACCACACCGACTCGCAGCGCTGCGTGATGTCCTCCCACGGACGGCCCTCGCGGTTCGCTCGCTCGATGATCTTGTCGTCGATGTCGGTGATGTTCGACACGAACGTCACCTCGAGGCCCGACCAGGCGAGGTAGCGGCGAAGCAGGTCGTAGGTGACCTGGTTGCGGCCGTGGCCGAGGTGCGGCGGCCCGTAGACCGTGGGCCCGCACGCGTAGATCGACACCTTCCCCGGCGTGGAGGGCTCGAGGTCGACGACGGCGCGTCGGGCGGTGTCGAACAGGCGCAGCACGGCGCCGAGGGTACCGATGGGCCGCCGCCCGGCCCGAGGGAGATGCCTCGCTGCGGCGGCGGTCGCCGGTGGGCCAGACTCGTGCCGGACCGTCCGGGGGGCGGGCACGGAGGAGGACCTGGGGTGGACGACCACGTGCAGCGGATCGACGAGGAGGCCGTGCGCGTGGGCGACGCCGCCCGGGAGGCGGCCATCACCGCCCTGCGCGAGGCGGTGGGCGACGGCCGCCTCACCCTCGACGAGTTCTCCGACCGCGCCGGCGCCACCTACGCCGCCACCACGATCGCCGAGCTCCGCGAGGTGCTCGCCGACCTGCAGGTCCCGGCCGCCGCGGCGCCGCTGCCCGTCGTCGAGCCGGTCCCACCGGTGCCGCCGGCGCCGGCCGAGACCCAGCGCATCGTCGCCGTCATGTCCAAGGCCACCCGCCGGGGGCGGTGGCGGGTGGGCGGCGAGGTCGCCGCCATCGCCGTCATGGGCGGCGTCGAGCTCGACCTGTACGACGCCGAGCTCACGGGCGGCGTCACCACCATCCGGGCGTTCGCGCTGATGGGCGGCGTCGAGATCCTCGTCCCCGAGGGCGTGCCGGTCGAGGTCGAGGGCTTCCTGCTGATGGGCGGCCTCGAGGACCGCACCCGCTCCCGCGCCGGCGCACCCGGCGGAGCGATGGTCCGCGTCATCGGGCACGGCATGTGGGGTGGCATCGAGGTCCGCCACCGCAAGGCGAAGCGGCGCTCGTCCGCGCCGACGCCGCCGACGCCGCCGGTGCCACCCACCCCGCCGGTACCGCCGGCCCCGCGGCGGGCGCCGGACGCCCCCGCCGCTGCGCCGGCCGGCCTCGACGGCGACACGGTGACGCTGCTGTTCACCGACATCGTCGACAGCACCGGGCTCGCCGAGCGCATCGGCGACCAGCGCTGGATCGGCGTGCTCCGCGCCCATGACGAGCTCGTCCGCGAGCAGGTGGCCCGCCACGGCGGCGAGGAGGTCAAGCACCACGGCGACGGGTTCATGGTCGCCTTCCGCTCGGCCCGCCGGGCGCTGCTCGCCGCCATCGCCATCCAGCGCTCCCTCGAGGAGCACCGCCGCCAGCACCCCGACCACCCGGTGCACGTGCGCGTCGGGCTCCACTCCGGCGAGGTCGTCGCCGACGACGGCGACCTGTTCGGGCGCAACGTCATCCTCGCCTCGCGGATCACCGCCGCCGCCGGACCCGACGAGGTGCTCGCCTCGGCGCTCACCAAGCAGCTCGCCGATGCCGGCGGCGACCTCGGGTTCGGGCCCGGTCGGTCCCTCGCCCTGAAGGGCCTGTCCGGCGACTGGCTGGTCCACGCCGTGGAGTGGTCCTGAACCGCTGACCCGGGCCGGGCCCGACGGAGGCGTCCGCCGGGTGGTGGACGTCGCCGTCCGTCCGGGTCATTCGCGACCTCGGCGCTGCGGCGGCCGCACGGGTGCGCCGATGATCGTCCCGGTGCGGTGGTGACGGACGTCGACGAGGAGGAACCGGTGCGGATCACCCAGGCGAGGACCGAGGACGTGCCCGCGCGCCCGGACCGCCACCGCGAGGGCGACCGCCGCCGCCGGATCGGCCGCGTCGACGACGCCGTGTACCGGACCGCGTTCGAGGTGAGCCCGCTCCCCATCTGCCTGTTCGACCTGGACGGCCGGTACCTGCGGGTGAACGCCGCGTACTGCGAGCTGGTGGGCGCCCGCCCCGACGACATCCTCGGCCGGCACGTCTCCGCCTTCAACGAACCGGAGGAGAACGCCGACTCCGAGGAGAACCTGCGCCAGCTGCGGGAGGGCGAGGTCGACCGCAAGCAGATCCGCCGCCGCCTGCGCACGACCGACGGCCGGACCCTGCACGTCACCACCAGCGTGACGGTGCTCCACCACGACGGCCAGCCGCTCGGCATCCTCTCGATGGTCTCGGACGTCACCCGCCACGTCGAGGTCGAGGCCGAGCTGCGATTGCTGGCCCTCCACGACCCGCTGACCGGCCTCGCCAACCGCCAGCAGCTGCCGAGCGTGCTCGAGGCGCTGGCCGGCTCCGGTCGTCCCGGCGCCCTGTGCTTCGTCGACCTCGACGGCTTCAAGGCCGTCAACGACACCCACGGGCACCAGGCCGCCGACGACCTGCTGGCCTCGGTGGGCCGACGCCTCCGGGAGGCCGTGGAGCCCGACGACGTCGCCCTGCGGGTCGGCGGCGACGAGTTCGTCGTGGTCCGCCCGGGCGTGGCGCACCGCTCGGCCGCCGAGCACCTCGGGCGCCAGGTGATCGACGCGGTGGGCCACGGGCTGGCCGTCGGCGAGCAGGTGGTGGAGGTGCGGGCGAGCGTCGGCGTGGCCTTCGACCTGCGCCCGGACGCGTCGCTGCTCGCCCGGGCCGACGCGGCCATGTACGAGGCGAAGCGGGCCGGCGGCGACCAGGTCGTGGTGGCCGCCCCGCCCTCCCCCGCCGCCGGCTGAGGGCCGGGCCGCCATCGCCTTTCCGGGCCGTCTCGGCACCCCGGTACCCTCGGCGCCCGTGCGCAGCATCCCCGACAAGCCGACGATCGACGGCCTCGAGGCCACCTGGTCGGCCGCGTGGGCCGAGCAGGGCACCTACCGGTTCGACCGGTCGAAGACCCGCGACGAGGTGTTCTCGATCGACACCCCGCCGCCCACGGTGTCGGGCTCGCTGCACATCGGCCACGTCATGTCGTACACGCACACCGACACCGTGGCCCGCTACCAGCGCATGCGGGGCCGAGAGGTCTTCTACCCGATGGGCTGGGACGACAACGGCCTGAACGTCGAGCGGCGCGTCCAGCTGCTCACCGCCACGCTGTGCGACCCGACGCTGCCGTACGACCCCGACTTCACGCCCCCGCAGCCCGACGAGAAGGGCCGCTTGCCGAAGGACCCGGTGCGCATCTCGCGGCCGAACTTCGTCGAGCTGTGCGAGCAGGTCGTGGAGGAGATGGAGGCCGAGTACCACCGGCTCTGGAGCACGGTGGGCCTCTCCGTCGACTGGGACCAGACGTACACCACCATCGGGCCGGTCGCGACCCGCATCTCGCAGAAGGCGTTCCTGCGCCTGCTCGAGCGGGGTGTCGCCTACCGCTCCGGCGCCCCCACCCTCTGGGACGTCGACATGCAGACCGCCGTCGCCCAGGCCGAGCTCGAGGACCGCGAGCAGCCGGGCGCCTACCACAAGCTCGCCTTCGTCCTCGCCGGCGGCGCCCATCCCGACCAGCCCGGCCCCGACGGCCACGTCGTCTGGATCGACACGACCCGCCCCGAGCTGCTCCCGGCCTGCGTCGCCCTCGTCGCCCACCCCGACGACGAGCGCTACCAGCCGCTGTTCGGCCGCACGGTCACCACGCCGCTGTTCGGCGTCGAGGTGCCGGTCGTCGCCCACGAGCTCGCCCAGCCCGACAAGGGCACCGGCATCGCCATGATCTGCACCTTCGGTGACACCACCGACGTGATCTGGTGGCGCGAGCTCGGCCTGCCCATCCGGCCCGTCGTGCGCCACGACGGCCGCTTCGAGCGGGACCTGACCTGGACGGCCGAGCCCCTGCACGACGGCGACGTCTGGGTGTCCACCGACCCCGACGCCGCCAACGCCGCCTACGCCGAGCTGGCGGGCAAGACCGTGTTCAGCGCCCAGAAGCAGATCGTCGAGCTGCTCCAGGCCGGCGGCCACATGGACGGCGACCCGCGCCCGATCACCCACCCGGTGAAGTTCTGGGAGAACGGCAAGAAGCCGCTCGAGATCGTCACGTCGAACCAGTGGTTCGTGCGCTACCCGCCGGCCTCGGAGATCATCGAGCGCGTCAAGGGCCTCGAGTTCCACCCCGAGTACATGCGGGTGCGCTTCGAGGACTGGGCCAACGGCCTGCAGGGCGACTGGAACGTCACCCGGCAGCGCTTCTTCGGCGTCCCCTTCCCGATCTGGTACCCGATCGGCGACGACGGCCAGGTCGACTGGCTCTCGCCGATCACCGCCACCGAGGACATGCTCCCGGTCGATCCCACGACCACGGTCCCGCCCGGCTACGACGAGTCCCAGCGCAACCAGCCGGGCGGCTTCGCCGCCGACCCCGACGTCATGGATACGTGGAACACGTCGTCGATGTCGCCCCAGATCGCCGGGAAGTGGGAGGAGGACCCGGACCTGTTCGACCGGGTGTACCCGATGGACCTGCGACCCCAGGCCCACGAGATCATCCGCACCTGGCTGTTCTCCACCGTCGTGAAGGCCCACGAGCTCTTCGACGACCTGCCGTTCCGCCACGCCGCCATCTCCGGCTTCGTCGTCGACCCCGACCGCAAGAAGCTCTCGAAGTCGAAGGGCAACGC
The DNA here is from genome assembly GCA_046565885.1 of Acidimicrobiia bacterium. Taxonomy (GTDB): domain Bacteria; phylum Actinomycetota; class Acidimicrobiia; order Acidimicrobiales; family Salinilacustritrichaceae; genus Salinilacustrithrix. The sequence goes on along the minus strand of JBKHXT010000058.1, from coordinate 4,412 downwards.
GCAGCAGGGTCCCTTCGAGCTGCTCGAGCAGTACGGCGCCGACGGCGTGCGGTACTGGGCCTGCGGCGCCGGGCCGGGCCGCGACCTGGCCATGGACGAGGGGCAGATGAAGATCGGGCGCCGCCTGGCCATCAAGCTGCTCAACGCGTCGAAGTTCGCCCTCGGCCTCGGCGAGCCGACCTCCGGTGCCCGGGTCACCGAGCCCCTCGACCAGGCGATGCTGCTCGCTCTCGCCGACCTCGTCGACGAGGCCACCCGGCAGTTCGACGACTTCGACTACGCCCGGGCGCTCGATCGCACCGAGACGTTCTTCTGGACCTTCACCGACGACCACCTCGAGCTGGTGAAGGGGCGGGCCTACGGCGACGGCCCCGAGGCGGAGTCGGCCAAGGTCGCGCTGCGCCTCGCGCTCGAGACCCTGCTCAAGCTGTTCGCCCCGTTCCTGCCCTACGTCACCGAGGAGGTCTGGTCGTGGTGGCAGGACGGCTCGATCCACCGCTCGTCGTGGCCCTCGTCCGACGTCCTGCGCGACGCCGCCGGCGACGCCGGTGACGACGCCGCCCTCGCCCGCAGCGTCGCCGGCGAGGTCCTGACGCTGCTCCGCAAGGCCAAGTCCGACGCCAAGGCGTCGATGCGCGCCGACATCGCCCGCGCCCGGGTCACCGACGCACCCGAGCGCCTCGCCGCGCTCGAGCGGGTCCGGGGTGACGTCGTCGAGGCCGGCCGCGTGCGCGAGCTCGAGCTGGTGGCCGGCGAGGCCCTGTCGGTCGACGTGGAGCTCGCCGAGGGCTGATCCGCCCGGCCCGGGTGGCCGCTCCAAATGTCTGCCTGGCTGACATCTCGCCGGGGCAGGGAGCGGCGATGAGCACCACCGGAACCGCCACCACAGGCACCACCAGCTCCCCAGGCACCGCGGACGCGGCGAAGGGAGCGGCGACGGACGTCGCCCACGAGGCGACGTCAGCAGCCGTCGAGACCAAGGAGACGGTCAAGGCCGAGGTGGGCAGCGTCATGAGCGACGCCGCCGACCGTGCCGGCGCCGTCCTCCGCAGCAGCCAGCAGGAGCTGCGCACCCAGGCGCAGTCGAAGGCGAAGGACCTGTCCTCGACCCTCGACACGACGGCGCAGCAGCTCGCCAGCATGGCCGACGGCGCCGACGACCCGAGCTCGGCCGTCGCCCAGCTGTCGCGGTCCGCCGCCGACCAGCTCCGACGCCAGAGCCGCCGCCTCGAGGAGGGCGGGCTCGAGGGCATCGTCGACGACGCGAAGCGCCTGGCCCGCGACCGCCCCGGCGTCTTCATGCTCGGCACGATCGCCGCCGGCTTCGCCTTCGGCCGCCTGGCCAAGCACGCCAACCTCAAGCAGGCGGTGACCACCGCGAAGGAGGAGCTGACCGGCGGCAGCGGCGGGTCGTCCGACGGCCAGCCCCAGATGGGCACCTCGTCGGTCGCGAGCGGCCCGTCGACGATGGGCGCCGCGACCTCCACGGGCCAGGCCGGTGCGCAGGCGCCGGGTCCCGACGGCGGCGTCGCGCCGGCCACCGGCGATCCCCTCGTACCCGGCACGGGGCCGATCGGCAGCGGGTCATGAGCGACCACGCGCGCGTGCGCACCGGCGACTCCGTCAGCGCGATCTCCGACACCGAGCCCAAGGAGCCCGGCACCTCGCTGTCGGAGCTGATGGGCCGCCTCGGCGAGGACGTGTCCTCGCTGGTCACGACCCAGCTCGAGATCGCCAAGGCCGAGCTCAAGCAGGAGGCCACCCAGGGCGCCAAGGCCGCCGGCGTGCTCGGCGGCGGTGCCCTGGCCGGCTACTTCGCCGTGCTGCTGCTGTCCTTCGCGCTGGCGTGGGGCATCAACGACGCCATCGACAACGCCTGGGTCGGCTTCGTGATCGTCGGGGTCCTCTGGGGGATCGCCGCCGCCGTGCTCGCCACCAACGGCAAGAAGAAGATCGACGAGGTCCGAGGCCCGGAGGCGACCGCCGCCGAGCTCGAGGCCGACCGCCAGCTCGCCCAGGACCTCCGGTCCTGAACCCCGACCGAACGACGCCAGGAGAACCACACATGTCCGACACCGACCAGCACATCGAACGGCTCCGCGCCGAGGCCGCCGCCCAGCGCCAGTCGATCGCCACCGACCTCGAGCTCATGGGCGACCGGGTGTCCCCCAGCCGGATCGCCGAGCGGCGCAAGGCCCGCGTGCGAGAGCGCGTGCAGGGCGTGCGCAACAGCGTGTTCGGCACGTCGCAGCGCCCCCGCCGCACCGCGGCCGCCTACGGCTACCCGCAGACCTACGGCGACCCGGCGGCCACCAGCGCCCAGTGGGCGCCGGAGGGCAGCAGCAGCAGCGGCGGCTCGTCCCTGTCCGACCGGGCCGGCGGCGCCGTCGAGTCCGTCCGCCAGCACACGCCCGACTCGCTCGGCGAGGCGACCGAGGGCAACCCCCTCGGCGCCGCCGTGGTCGGCTTCGGCATCGGCATCCTCGCCGCCACCCTGCTGCCCTCGTCGCCCGACGAGCAGCGCGCCGCCGACCGGCTGCAGGGCAAGCTCGAGGACGCCGGCCGCGAGCTCGGCCGCACCGGCAAGGAGGCCGTCGAGCACGTCAAGCCCGACGCCCAGCAGGCCGTCGCCGACGTCAAGGACTCGGCGAAGGACTCGGTCGAGAACGTGAAGTCCGACGCCCAGTCCCACGCCCAGGACGTCAAGGACACCGCCCAGTCGAAGACCGACGAGGTCCGCTCGCAGGCGCAGGCCTGACCTCCCCCGTTCCGTCCGGTGCGGCGCGGTTCGGGGTGCGACCTGATCGCGCCGCGCCGGGCGTCAGGCGGGGTCAGCCGGAGAAGTGCTTCGCCACGTTGGCGACGGACCGCTCCACGTTCTCCTGGTGGCCCTGCGGGTAGCCGAGCAGCTTGAGCGCCGGCTTGAGCGGCGAGGTCGACATGTCGAAGGTCTCGGTGACCGTGCAGCCGCCGGTCTCGACGGGGACGACCTCCCACCGCCACCGGTGCTTGCCGGGGTGGCACCAGGCGATCCTGCGACCGGGCTCGTACTCGACCACGGTGTTCGTGATCCGGTACGGCAGCCCGTACATCTTCATCGACATCCCGAACCTCTGACCCTCGGCGGTCAGCACCTCCGGGCCGTGGCGGTCGCCCTTCACCGAGCGGTCGCCGCTGATCTCGGGGTGGTTCGCCGGCCGGCAGATGAAGTCGAACACCTCCTCGGCGGAGGCGTCGACGTGGGTGGTGGCGGAGGCGGTGAGGTCGTCGGCCATGGGCGACGGCCTACCACGGGCGACCGAGGTGACGACGTCGACGATCGACGGCGCTCGTGGCGTCGATCCGAACCCGAACCGCACCGGCGGATCGACCGGCGCCAGCGGGCCGAGGTCGTCGCCGTCCCACGTCGCCCGCACGGCCGTGACGGCGTGCCAGTCGGTGGCGGCGTAGCGCTCCTCGCCGCCGGGCGTCGTGCCGCGGGTGCGGACGCCGGCGACCAGGCGGGAGGCGACCGGGTCGATGGCGGCCGCCCACCGGGGCGAGCGGGCCAGGCGTCGGGGCACCGCCCGCAGCAGCCACCCGAGGGGCGTGCGCCCCCCGATCGAGACCTCGGCGACCAGCGGCCCGGCCGCGACCTGGAGCGCCGACGCCGTGCGCGTCGTCGCCACCCGGACCACGACCACGTCGTCGAAGCCGTAGATCCCACCCACGTAGGCCGCCACCTCCTCGGTGGGCGCGAGCAGCAGGCGGCTGCCGTCGGGGCGCTCCACCATCACGTCGGCGAAGGCGCCGAACGGCGAGACGTCCCAGCGCCCGACGACGAACCGGACGCCCGAGCCGGTGCCGACGCCGCAGATCGACCCGTCGAAGCGGTCCCAGCGCCGGCGCATCCGGCCATCCTCGCAGCCGGCGGTAGCCTCGTCCGCCCATGTCCCGGGCCGTCGCCGCCGACGTCGCGGGGTCGGTCGAGCTCGACGGGCCCTACGACGTCGCCCTCTCCATCCCCAAGCTGGGCACGGTGTCGGAGCCGACGTGGCGGCATCGCGGCGAGCACGTCGAGGTGGCCGGGCGGACGCCGGCGGGACCGGTGGCGTTCCGCGCCCGCTCGACCGGCGGCCGGCTCAGCGTGGACGCGTGGGGCGACGGCGCCGGGTGGATCGTCGACCGCCTGCCCCGCCTGGCCGCGCATGCCGACGACCCCCGCCCGCTGCGCTTCGACCACCCGGTGCTCGACGAGGCCAACCGCCGCCACCCCGGGCTGCGACACGCCGCCACCGGCCTCGTGGTCGACGCCCTGCTCGGCCGCGTGCTCGGCCAGCGGGTGCTCGCCACCGAGGCGGCCCGGTCGTGGAAGCGGCTGTGCCGGGAGCTGGGCGGGCCGGCGCCCGGGCCGCTCGAGCTGCTGCTGCCCC
>JBKHXT010000057.1:0-18727 GCA_046565885.1 Acidimicrobiia bacterium | reverse complement strand
GGCCAGGCGAGGTCGACGCGGGCGACGAAGGAGCCGTCCCGGTCGACGACGTCGTGCTGGGTCACCGGCCGGGGCAGGCCGAAGCCGGCGATCCGGCGGAGGACGGTTGCCTCGGCGACGGAGTCGGGGCGGATCGGGTCGGCCCAGCCCGCGAGCACCGCCCGCAACCGGCCCGACCCCAGACGTCCCGGCGCCTCCTCGACCCCCTGCGCCGACCGCTGCACGAGCTCGAGCGTGGTGCGCCGGCCCGCGAACGCCGCGGCGACGATGTCGTGGAGCTGGCCCTCCGAGAGGAACGCCGCTGAGTCGACGATGGATCGGGCGAGCGTGGTGACCGGGATGCCCGACCGTCGGGTGACATCGCCCCGCCCGAGCGGCGAGCGGTGGAGCTCGCTGATCGTGGTGCGGCTCGTCGCGCCCGGCGGGAGCGTGACGTGGGGAACGGTCGGCGGGTCGACCTCGCAGCCGTGCAGGAACAGCGCCGACACGTGCGACGCGACGCCGGCGCCGTGGCGGGACGTGGCGGCGGCGATGTCCTGCAGCGGCGAGCGGGTGCCGCTGACCCGGTACAGGCCGCGCACGACGCGCTCGATGACCCGCTCGTCGCAGAGGCGGCTCACCTGCTTGTGGTCGAGGCCGAGGGCCGTGAGGTCGGAGGCCGCGAGGAGGTGGTGCTGGTCGGCGGCGGCCTCGAGCGCCTGACCCAGGGTGCTGAGCAGGTGCATGCGCCGATCCTGCACCGGAGGGGGTGACAGGGACCGGCGCCGACCCGTCGGGAGCGCGCCGATCGGCGCGTTGCTACCGCCAGGCGGAAGTAACGGACCGATCGGCGCGCTGCGGCCGCCGGGGCCGATCGGCGCGCTGCGGCCACCGGCGCCGGAGCGCCGGCCCTCGGGTAGACCGGCGGGCGTGCGCACGCTCGTGACCGACGCCGACCGCTTCCTCGGACCCGCCACCGTCGACCGGCTGCGCCGGGCCGGCCACGACGTCGTGCCGGTGACGAAGCGGCTCACCAACCGCACCCAGGTCGAGGCGCTGCTGGCGGCGGAGGGGCCCTTCGACGGCGTCGTCGCCAACCTCGACGCCCACGCCGCCGTGGTGTCGATCACCGACGTGGACGACGACCAGGTCGACGACGTGCTCGACCGCCTGGTGCGGCCGCTGTACTGGCTGCTCGGCGCCGCGCTGCCCGGCATGGTGGCGGCCGGCGGCGGGGCGGTGGTCGTGCCGACGTCGGCGACGGCGCTGCGCAGCGGGCGCCACACCGTGTCGCCGTACGAGATGGGCCGCACGGCGCAGACGGCGGTGGTCCGCAGCGCCGGCCGGGAGATGGCCGCCCACGGCGTGCGGGTGAACGCCGTGGCGCCCAACTACGTCGAGAACCCGTCGTACTACCCGCCCGAGCTGGTGGCCGACGAGCGGTTCCAGCGCAGCGTGCAGCGGGAGGTGCCCCGGCGCGCGCTCACGCCGGGCGACGAGGCCGCCGCCGTCGTCGAGTACCTGCTCTCGCCGGCCGCCGCCGGGCTGTTCGGGGCGGTGCTGCCCGTGGACGGCGGCTGGTCGCTCGGCTGAGGCCGGCGGTCAGGCGCCCTGCAGGAAGGGCGCCACCCGCTCGGTGGGGCGGCCGATGATCGCCCGGCCGTGCTTCCACACGACCGGGCGCTCCATCAGCTCGGGGTGCTCGACGAGCAGGTCGACCACCGCGGCCGGCGTCGTGGCCTGCGAGGTGTCGACGCCGGCCTTCTTCGCGTCGCCGTGTCGGATCAGGTCGGTGGGCGGGTCCTCGAGCCCGGCGACGATCGCTTCCAGGGTCGCCCGATCGGGCGGGGTGTCGAGGTACCGCACCTCGGTCACCTCGATGCCCAGCTCCTCGGCCGTGCCCACGGCGGCGCGGGACTTCGAGCAGCGGGGGTTGTGCAGGATCGTGGGCCCCGTGCCCAGCGACCCCGGGGGCGCGTCGTTCGGCGTGGCCATGCCGGCGAACGTAGCGGCGGCTAGCGCGACTTCACGGCGTAGCGGCGGCCGACCTCGTCGGTGGCCGGCAGCTCGCGGACCACGTCGTGGCGGTCGATGAGCCGCTGCACCGCCGGCTCCGCCTCGTCGACGGGGAGGCCGGCGGCGTCGGCGATGTCGCCCAGCGTCGGGGCGTCGCGCTCGCCCTCGAGGCGGGCGATGGCCTCGAAGACCTGCTCGTCCTCCGGCGTCAGCGCGCCGGGCTCCACGTCCTGGACCTCCGAGCGGGGCGGGAACCCCTCGGTGTCGCCGGGCGCACCCGTGGCGGCGGCCTCCGGCGACCGGCTGCCGGGCCGGGGCTGGCGGGCGACGCGGTCGGGCTGCTGCTTGCGCCAGCCGCTGCCGGTCAGGCGCTCCTCGTAGTCGGCGCGGTTGGGAAGCGTGCGGCGCTGGTTCGACGCACCCGTGGTGACGCCGTCCTCGCTGGGCAAGCGGCCCTCGTCCCGTGCCTCCTTGGCCTTGGCACGGCGCTGCTCGTTGTCGCCTTCCATCTGCTTCTTCATGGGGACCTCCCGGAGGTCGTCGATCACGTCGGTCTCCGTGACGTACCCGACGCGACCCCCGAGCCATGCGGCGGGGCGGCGATCAGATGGCCGTGGGCACCTGCTGGACCGCCCGGGCGAAGCGCTCGGCCATGTCGGCGAAGAAGGCGGAGTTCGTGGCCGCCCGCCAGCGGGCGCCGCGCACCATCCCCTGCGCCCAGCGGGGGTCGTCCGCGAGCGGCGTGACGACGTGGTCGAGCCACGCCTTGCCGTGGTGCGGATCGACGTCGCGGTGCTCGGTGTAGAAGGGGAAGGCGTCGGCGGGGGCGTCGAGGCGCTCGAGGGCCTTCACGACCTGGCGGCACCGGGGGCCGGCCTGGAGCTCGAGCAGGCCGAGGGCGCCCACCATCTCCGGCTGCAGGTAGCGGTTGGTGGCGAGCACGCCGCCGATGGTCGAGCGGAGCAGGCCGCTGAGCGGCACCTCGTCGACGGGCACGCGGGGCATGTCGATGGCGGTGGCCAGCCGGTGGTGCAGCTCGGTGTGGATGTCCTCGAGCTCGCCTCGGCCCATCTCGTCCCAGTAGTTGCGGGCCAGCTCGAGCTTGGGCTCGCCCCGCAGGCCGACCTGGCAGGCGGCGACGAGGTCGTCGAAGCCGGCGTCGGGACCGCCCTCGAGGGCGAGGAACTCGACGAGCTCGCCCCACGAGGCGTCGTCCGCGAGCCAGCGGTACACCTCGGGGACCTGGTCCTGGCGGGCGATGGCCCGCATCTCGGCCACGGCGTCGACGTCGGTGGGCGTGAGTTCGACCATCGCGTCGAGCTCGGCGAGCACGTCGGCCTCGAGGCGGCCCTTCAGCGCGGCGACGGCGGGGTGGTGCTGGAAGCGGACCGCCTCGCCGACCCGGTCGATGTCGCCGACGTGGAGGTCGTGGATCACCTGGAGGGCGCGGAGGCGGTCACGGGCGTCGCGGGGGCGGGCCCCGGCGAGGGCGCGCAGGGCGTCGTCACCCTGGCGGAGTGCGTTCGACAGCCGATCGGCGAGCGACCGGGGGATGGCTGTCGCGGTGGCGGTGGGGGGCATCTGCGTTCAGATACCCGCGATGCGGGACGCGCCAGACCCGCGGGCGCAGGTCCCCCGGCGCCCTACGCTGGGGCCGTGGCGACCTACGAGTACCGCTGCCTCGAGTGCGACGAGCGCTTCGAGGCCCGTCGACCGATGGCCAGCGCCGACCAGGCCACCTGCCCGTCCGGGCACGACCGGGTCAAGCGCCTCCTGTCCTCCTTCGCCGCCACCCGGGGCGGCGTCGGGGACTCGATGCCGATGGGCGGCGGTGGTGGCTGCTGCGGCGGTGCCTGCGGCTGCGGCTGAGCACCCGTTCCCGCCGGGCGCGCTCGTCCTGCTCGTCGGGCCGCCGGCATCCGGCAAGTCCACCTTCGCGGCCGCGCTGGTGGCCGCCGGGTTCGTCGACGCCCGCGACGTCCTGGTCGCCGACCGCTACCGCGCCCACCTGACCGGCGACCCCCGCGACCTCTCGGCGGATCGGCGGGTGTGGCCGCTGCTGCGCCTGGCGCTGCGCGAGCGGCTCGCCCTCGGGCACACCACGGTCGTCGACGCGACGAACGTCCACGCCGCCAAGCGGGGCCGCCACCTCCGGGTGGCGCAGGGCTTCGGCGCACCCGTGGTGGCCGTCCGCTTCGACGTCCCGATCGACGAGCTGCTCGACCGGAACCGCCGTCGGACGCGGGTGGTGCCGGAGCGGCCGTTGCGGGAGCTCGCCGGAGCGACGGAGGCCCTCGACGACGAGGCGCTGCTCGCCGAGGGCGTCGACGAGGTCGTCGGGGTCGCCGAGCTGCTCGACCGCTACCCCGACATCCGGTTCGCTTCGGCCGCCATCAGGAGCATGCCGCCGTCGACCACCACCGACGTCCCCGTCATGTAGGTCGCCCGGTCGGAGGCGAGGAAGGCGATGACGGCCCCGAGCTCCCGGGCGTCGCCGGGGCGGCCCATCGGGATGCCCTCCCGCTCCTTGGTCGACACGTCGTCGTCCTCCTGGCCGGTCATGGGGGTGGCGATCTCGCCGGGCGCCACCGACAGCACGCGGATCCCGTGCTCGGCGAGCTCGAGCGCCATCACCTGGGTGAGCTGGCCGAGGCCGCCCTTGGCCGCGCAGTAGGCGGCCGATCCCCGCAGCGGCACGTGCTCGTGCACCGACGTCACGTTGACGATGGCGCCGCCCCGGCCCTGCTCGATCATCCGACGGGCGGCCCGCTGGCCGCACACCATGGCGCCCTCGAGGTCGACGCGGAGGACGTGTCGCCAGGCGTCGAGGTCGTGGTCGACGAAGGGCTCGGAGTGCCCGGTGCCGGCGTTGTTGACCAGGGCGTCGAGGCCGCCGAGCGCGTCGGCCAGCTCGTCCATGACGGCGGCCGCCTCGGGCCAGCGGTCGAGGTCGAGGTGGCGGACCTCGGCGGTCGCACCGGCGGCCCGGCACTCCTCGGCCGTCGACCGGGCGCCGTCCTCGTCCTCGTGCCAGGTGATGCCGACGTCCCACCCCGCTCCGGGCGAGGGCCACGGCGGTCGCCTTGCCGATGCCGGAGTCGGAGCCGGTGATGACGGCGATGGGTCGGGTCGTGTCGGCCATGCACGGCCCGTACCCGTTCCGTGGCCGCTGCCAGTTCCGTTTCGGCGGTCAGGCGGTGCCGAGCTCGTCGAGGGCGATGGCGGCGTGGAGGGCGACGCCGACGGCCATGGCGTCCTCGTCGATGACCATGCGGTTCGAGTGGTTGGGCGCCGCCTCGTGGAACGGGACGTCCGGCGGGCAGGTGCCGAGGAACGCCATGGCGCCGGGCACCTGCTGGAGCACGTAGCTCCAGTCCTCGGCGCCCATGACCGGGCTCGGCATCTGGACGACCTTGTCGGCGCCGATCAGCCGGCCGGCGACGTCGGCCACCCAGGCGGCGGCGTCGGCGTCGTTGACCGTGACCGGGAAGCCCTCGTGGATGGTGAACTCGGCCGTCATGTCGTGGGCGGCGGCGATGTGGGTGGCGAGGCGCTCGAGCTCGGCGTGCACCAACGAGCGGGTGCGCTCGGACACGGCCCGGATCGTGCCGAGCAGCCGGGCCGACTCGGGGATCACGTTGTCGGTCGTGCCCGCCCGGATGCTGCCGACCGTGACGACGGCGGGGTCGAAGACGTCGACGCGGCGGGTGAGCATCGTCTGGAACGCACCGACCATCTCGCAGGCGACCGGCACCGGGTCGTTGGCGTGGTGGGGCATGGCGGCGTGACCGCCGCGCCCGGTGACCTCGACGACGAACTCGTCGGCCGACGCCATCATGGGGCCGGGCTTCGTGGCGATCATCCCCGACGGCATGCTCGGGGTCTGGTGGATGGCGAAGGCCCGCGTCACGTGGAGGCCGTCGAGCAGGCCCTCCTCGAGCATGTGGCGGGCGCCGTGGTGGCCCTCCTCCCCCGGCTGGAACATGAAGACCAGCTTCCCGGTGAGGTCGTCGGCGCGGTCGACCAGCAGCCGGGCGGCCGAGGCGAGCATCGCCGTGTGGGCGTCGTGGCCGCAGGCGTGCATCGTGCCCGGCACCTCGGACGCGAAGTCCACGTCGGTGTCCTCGGGCATGGGCAGGGCGTCCATGTCGCCGCGCAGCAGCACCGTGCCGCCCGGCCGGCCGGTGTCGAGGGTGGCGACCACCGACGTCACGGAGGTGCCGGTGCGCACGTCGAGGCCGAGGTCGGCGATGGCGTCGAGCACCACACCCTGGGTGCGGGGCAGCTCGTTGCCGAGCTCGGGGTGGCGGTGCAGGTCGCGCCGCAGCTCGACCGTGCGGTCCTGCAGGGAGCGGGCGGTCTCGAGGAGGTCGTCGGTCACGGCCCGACCCTAGGCACCCGTCGACTGGGCGCACCGCCGATCGGGAAGTGAAGGCCCATGACGTCCGACTCCGACGACACCATCCCCGAGCGGGTCGACCGCGAGGCCGACGACGACGACCTGTTCCGCGACGAGACGGGCCGCGCCGAGGACCACGACGAGTCGGCGGTGGACAGGATGCGCGGCAGCGGCGTCGGGGTCGAGGACCCCAACATCGTGGGCGACCCGCACCCGGGCCCGGTCGACGCCGAGGTCGCCGAGGACGAGCCGCCCGTCGTCTGAGCCGCTACTTCAGGGCGCCGATGGCGGCGTCGTAGTCCGGCTCCTGGGCGATCTCGGGCACGAGCTCGCGGTGGAGCACGGTGCCGTCGCGGTCGAGCACGACGACGGCGCGGGCGGTGAGGCCCTCGAGCTTGCCGTCGGTCATGCGCACGCCGTAGTCCTCGCCGAAGGACGAGCGGAACGTCGAGCCGGTGATGACGTTCTCGATGCCCTCGGCGGCGCAGAAGCGGCCGCTCGCCGGCGGGAGGTCGGCCGACACGCACACGACCTTGGTGTCGTCGAGCTCGGCGGCCCGCTCGTTGAACCGGCGGACCGACGTCGCGCAGACGGCGGTGTCGATGCTCGGGAAGATGTTCAGCACGACCCGGGAGCCGGCGAGGTCGTCGGAGCTGACCTCGCTGAAGTCGCTGGCGACGAGCCGGAACGACGGGGCCTTCTGGCCCTCCGCCGGGAGGTCGCCGCTGGTGTGGACGGGGTTGCCGCCGAGGGTGATCTCTGCCATGGCGGCGCTTCCTAGCACGGGGCGCCGTGCCGGCGACCGCAGGTCGCCGAGGCTGGCGCCGGCGATAACGACCGTTACCGTGGTCGGCCGTGACCGAGCCCGCCGCCACCCGACGCGACCAGGTGCAGGCCCGCCTGTCGACGTCGGGGCGCTACCCGCGCTGGGTGCTGCTGACCTGCCTCACCGGCATGTTCGCCACCACCTTCCCGGTCACGCTGCTGGCCGTCAGCATCCCGACCATCGCCGACGACTTCGACGCCGCCGAGACGCTGGTGGCGTGGGTCATCGCCGCCCCGCTGCTCGCGTCGGCGGTCGCGCTGCCGATCCTCGGCAAGCTCGGCGACCTCTACGGCCAGCGCCGGGTGTTCCTCATCGGCTTCTCGGTGTCGACGGTCGTCACCGCCCTCACCACCATCGCCTGGGACCCCTACTCCCTCATCGTCCTGCGCGCCCTCGCCGTCGTCATCGGCGCCGCCACCATCCCGTCGTCGATGGCGCTCATCAACTCGGTGCACGCACCGCAGCAGCGGGCGAAGGCGATGGGGTGGTGGTCCCTCGTCGCCGCCGGCTCGCCCGCCATCGGGCTCGTGGTGGGCGGCCCGCTCATCGACGCCGTCGGCTGGCGGCCGATGTTCGGCATCCAGGCCGTGCTGTCGATCGTCCCCGTGGTCGCCGCCACCCTCGTGCTGCGCGAGACGCCACGCCGGCCCGACGTCGGCTTCGACGTGCCCGGCGCCCTCACCCTCGCCGTCGGGGCCGCCGGCATCATGCTCGCCCTCAACCAGCTGCCCGAGCGGGGCGTCGACGGCCTGGTGCTGGCCGCCGTCGTCATCGGGGTGCTCGGCCTCGCCGCCTTCACCGCCGTCGAGCAGCGGGTCGCGTTCCCGCTCCTGCCGCTCGGCTTCTTCCGGCGCCGGAACTTCACGGCGTCGATGCTCGGCTCGCTGTTCTCCGGGGCGGCGTACATGGGCGGCTTCGTGCTCGCGCCGCTGCTGCTGCAGTCGGTGTTCGCCTACTCGGTGTCGGCCACGTCGCTGATCATGCTCCTGCGGCCCGGCTCCTTCTCGATCACCTCGCCCGTCGGAGGCTCCCTGGCCACGAAGCTCGGCGAGCGGCCGGTGGCCGTGTTCGGCGCCACCGCCATCGCCGGCGCGCTGCTGCTGCTCGGCATCGGCACCGACCAGGAGCTGGTCGCCCTCGTCATGGGCGCCCTCGTCCTGCAGGGCGTCGGGAACGGCACCGCCCAGCCCACGCTCACCGCCACCCTCTCGAACTCGGTCGACGAGGGCGACCTCGGCGTGGTCGCCGCCGCCCAGCGGATGATGTTCCAGGTCGGCTCGGCGCTCGGCATCACCGTGATGACGTCGGTGTACGGCGGCACCGAGCGGGCGTCGGACTTCCTCGCCGCCTACGTGGTGGGCGCTGGCCTCGGCGTCGCCGCCATCGGCTTCTCGCTGCTGATCCGCTCGACGCCTCGTGACGAGCCCGACGCCGAGGAGCCCGACGCCCGGGACGAGGCCGTGGCCGCCACGCCGGCCGAGGCGCCGGTCACCGTGGCCGACTGACGGCGGCGCCGCTCGGGTACCGGTGGGGGTGCACCGCACGCCGACACCGGAGGACACCGATGGCCACCCCGACCGGAACCACGTGGATCGTGGGCACCGCCACCGAGGTGGGGGCGCTCGAGGAGCGGCTCGGCGCCACCGACGCCACCATCCGGGAGACCTGGCCGGGCCAGCCCGACGCCGGCATCGTCGCCCTCGTCGAGGTCGGCACCGGCGCCGCCGACGACGCCCGGGCCGCGCTGGGCCCCGACGCCGCCGGCTTCGAGGACGAGCACCAGGCCCGGCAGGCGGCCACCGCCCTGGCCGGGCGCCAGTAGGCCGCTACCGCAGGAAGCGGACCGTCACCCAGATCCGGCCGCCGGACTCCACGGCGCCGACGCCGACGGAGCGGAAGCTGCCGTAGACGTTGCGGGCGTGGCCCGGCGAGCTCATGAACCGCTGGTGCAGCGACAGGCCATCGGTGCCGGCGCCGACGTTCTCGGCCACCGACGACCAGCCCCACGGCTGGGCCTGGGTGGCCATCGCCCCGAGGTCGGGGTGGTGGAACAGGTAGCCGTGGGCCGCCATCCACGTCGACCAGGCGTCGGTCTGGGTGAGCAGCACCGGCTGGGCCGCCAGCGCCGGCAGCCCGGCCCGGGCCCGGTCGGCGTTGATCTGCCACAGCAGCTGGGCCTCGGCCAGCTGGGAGGCCCGGCTCACGGCGATCGTGGGGGCCGCGCTGGCGGTGCCGGCTCCGGGGCCGGCGACGGTCAGCGTGAGGGTCGCCGCAGCGGCGATCGCCGCGCAGGCGCGACGAAGACGGGTTCGCATGGGGGAAGCTCCTGAGGGTGGGGCGCATGGGGTGCACCGCTGCCCGCACCTCCGTGACGGCGAACGTAGCCGAGCGTCGTCATCGGATCGCAACCACTCCGCAACACTTTTTCGTCAACGGGGTAGGGCTCAGGGTTCGACGACGATCGCCTCGTCAGCCCCCAGCCGGCCGCCGAACGGCTCGCCGGCGCCCTCGCCGGTCGACGACACGACGACCCGACCGGTCAGGTCCAGCTCCGTCGCCGCGCCGAAGTTGACGGCGACGGTCCGCTCGTCGTCGCCGTGCCGGCGCCGGAAGGCGAGGACGTCGCCCGGTGCGTCCAGCAGCTCGAGCGAGCCGAGCCGCAGGGCCGGTGACGCCTTCCGGGCGGCGAGGACGGCCCGATAGAGCGCCAGCACCGAACCGGGGTCGTCGCGCTGGGCCTCGGCCGAGCGCGCCGAGGCCTCGGGCGAGAACGGGAGCCACGGCACCGGCCCCCAGCCGTGCCGATCGTCCGACGTCCACGGGATGGGCGCCCGGCAGCCGTCACGGCCGCCGGGGTCGAGGGCGAGGTGCTCGGGCACGTCGGCGTCCTCGAGGCCCAGCTCCTCGCCCTGGTACAGGAACGGCGTGCCCCGGAGGCCGAGCAGCAGGATCGCGGCCGAGCGCGCCCGGGCCTCGCTGCCGCCGTAGCGGGTGCGGTGGCGCTGGTTGTCGTGGTTCGACAGCACGTACGACGGCCACGAGGTGTCCGGGTCGGCGTAGGCGTCCTCCATGCCGGAGATGAGCAGGCGCCACGCGTCGCGCTCCCAGGGCGCCCACACCGAGGCGAAGTTGACGGCGCAGCTGATGCCGTCGCCGGCGCCGCAGTACGAGGCCTGCTGGACCACGTCGCCGGTCACGATCTCGCCGACGATGAAGCGGTCGGCGCCCGGCGGGTCGACGACGTCCCGGATGCGCCGGATGAGGGGCAGCGCCGTCTCGTGGTGGGTGAGCACGACGTGGGGCATCCCCGCCAGCTTGTCGGGCACGTCGCGGGGCTCGGGGTCCTTGCCGATGGCGTTCAGCACGTCCATGCGGAACCCGTCGACGCCCCGGTCGAGCCAGAACCGGAGCACGTCGAGCTGGGCGGCCTCGACCTCCGGGTTCGCCCAGTTCACGTCCGGCTGCTCGGGCAGGAACAGGTGCAGGTAGTACTGGCCGGTCGCCTCGTCGAGCTCCCACGCCGACTCCTCGGTGAACGACGCCGTCCAGTTCGTGGGCGGGCGGCCGTCGGGCTTCGGGTCGGCCCAGATGAACCAGTCGCGCTTCGCCGAGTCGCGGCTCGAACGGGACTCGACGAACCACGGGTGGTCGCTGGAGACGTGGTTCGGCACGAAGTCGACGATCAGGCGGATGCCCCGCTCGTGGAGGGCGGCGACGAGCCGGTCGAAGTCGTCGAGCGTGCCGAACACCGGGTCGACGGCGCAGTGGTCGCTGACGTCGTAGCCGTTGTCGCGCATCGGCGACTCGTAGAACGGCGACATCCAGACGGCGTCGATGCCGAGGTCGGCGAGGTGGTCGACGTGCTCGAGGATGCCGGGGATGTCACCCACGCCGTCGCCGTTCCCGTCGGCGAACGAGCGGGGGTACACCTGGTAGAAGACGGCGCCCTTCCACCAGGGCGCGTCGTCGGTCGGGGACTGCTCGGAAGCCACGGCCGGACCATACCGATGCCCGCGCCGGCCGCCTCCCGCGCGCCACACTGCCCGGGGTGGAGGGGCGCGGGGGCACGGCGGAGGAGCGGATCGTCCGACCGCGCTGGCGCGCCCGGCTCGTGCGCGGCTTCGTGGCCCTGGTGTTGGTCGGCCACGGCGCGCTCCTCGCCCGTGGCTACGTCGACCCGCACAAGCTGTTCGCCTTCCAGCCGTTCAACGAGTCCTCGGTGTGGCGGACCGACGTGGTCCGGGTGACCGTCGACGGCCGGCGGGTGCCCATCGAGGAGGACTGGCCCGGCGGCTACGACTGGGACGAGCTCGTCGGCTGGGGCGTGCTCGAGCGGCCCGCGGCGGCCCGGCACGCCTACTCCGGCGTCGGCGCCTCGGTCGACTTCTTCGCCGAGTCGCTCGACTGGGTGGCCGACCACACGCCCGACGACCACGAGACGCTCCGCCTCGAGGCGGTCGTGGAGAGCTGGCGCAACACGCGCGGCCCCACCGTCGAGGTGTTCCGCAGCGCCGACCGGGAGGAGGTCCGGTGAGCGCCGTCGTCACGTCGCCGCCGACGACATCCTGGCTCGACGACGTGTTCGACCGGCCCGGGTCGGTCCGGACGCTGGCGCTGCTGCGCCTCGTGCTCGGCCCGGTGGTGCTGGTCCACCTGTGGCCGTTCCTCGCCATGACGAGCGGGGGGCGGACCTACCGCGACACGTTCTTCGAGCCGTGGTGGGGCTTCGCACCGGTGCCGCCCGGCTGGGTGCAGGTCGTCCTCGTGTGGACGGGCGCCGTGGCGGCGGTGGCGCTGGCCGCGGGGTGGCGCACGCGCCTCGTCGGGCCGCTCACCTGGCTGTGCGTCGCCGGCAACCTGTTCCTGTCCCAGCACCACTTCCGGCACAACCGGGCGTTCCTGCTGTTCCTGCTCGGCGCCGTGGCGCTCGCCGACAGCGGGCGGGTGCTGTCGGTCGACTCGCTGCGGCGGCGCCTGGCCGGTCGACCCGTCGACGATCGGGCCACGCTGTGGCCGCTGTGGCTCCTGCGGGCGCTGGCCGCGAGCGTCTACCTGGCCTCCGGGATCTCGAAGCTCGTCGACCGCGACTGGGTGGGCGGGCTCGTGCTGTGGGACCGGGCGGTGCGCCACCAGCACCTCGTGCACGACCGCCTGCCGGACCTGCTCGCCGACCCCGTCGTCGACCTCGTCACGGCGCGCTGGGTGCACGCCATCACCTCCCCGATCGCCGTGGCGATGGAGCTGTTCATCGGGCTCGGGCTGTGGTTCGGGCGGACCCGCCTGGCGGCGATCTGGACGGCCGTCTTCTTCCACGTGTCGATCGAGCTGTCGGCGTCGGTCGAGGTGTTCAGCCTCGCCGCCATCGCCGCGCTCGTCATCTGGGCCGAGCCGTCGACCCGCGACCGAGTCGTGGTCACCCACGACGGCCGCTGGATCCGGCGCCTCGACTGGCTGGCCCGGTTCGACGTGCGGGAGGTGCCCGGGGCGCCACTCGCCGTCACCGACCGGGACGGGACGGTCCGCACGGGCGACGGCGCCGCGTGGCTGGTTCGCAGCCGGCTGCCGCTGCTGTTCCCGTTCGTGGCGCCGGCGCACGCCGTGCGCTCGGTGCGGCGCCGGACCCGGGAGGCGACGTGAACGCCGGCGGGCGCGTCGCCCGGGCGCTCGTGGTGTGGGCGATCGGCGCCGGGGTCATGCGCCTCACCCTGTGGGCGCCCGAGGTGTGCCCCACGATCACCCGCAGCGAGGCGCGGGCCGCCGCCGTCGACGCCGCCGAGTGGATCGTCGTCAACCAGGACGACGACGGGCGCTACCTCTACGACTTCCACCGGGGACGGGCCGAGTCGTCGGACGACTACAACCTCGTCCGCCACGCCGGCGTGACCATGAGCCTCTACCAGCTGGTGCGGGCGGGCGAGCTGCAGCTGCTCGAACCGGCCGACCGCGGGCTCGCCTGGATGCTCGAGCGCCTCGAGCCGGCCGGCGCCGGGGTGGCCTTCGCCGACACCTCGCAGGCCAAGCTCGGCGCCGCGTCGCTGCTGCTCGTGTCGCTCGCCCAGCGCCGCCTGGCCACGTCCGACCCGGGCCACGACGAGCTGATGCAGCAGCTCGGCGACTTCATCGTCGTGCAGCAGCGCCCGGACGGGTCGATGCTCGAGCTGCACGACCTCCGCACCGGCGAGCCCGTGGCGGGCAAGACCTCGGTGTTCGCCACCGGCGAGGCGCTGTGGGGGCTCGCCCTCCTGCACGAGCTGTTCCCGCACCTCGGCTTCGACGAGCCGGCCTGGCGCACGCTCGACCACCTGGCGCTGCGCCGCGACCGGGACGAGGGGATCATCCCGCCGCCCTGGCCCGACCAGTGGGCCGCCTACTCGCTCGGCGAGATGGCCGAGTGGGGCCTCGAGGACCACCACGTCCGCTACGCCCGCCGGGTCCTCGAGCGCTTCGCCATGATCAGCCGCTTCGACGCTCAGCGCGGCACCTTCTACGGCTCGCTCACCCACGGGCCGGCGCCGCGTGGTGGCGGCGTGGGCACGTGGCTCGAGGGCATGGCCGCGCTTCGCCCCCTCGTGCTCACCGACGACCGCCTCGCCGGCCTCGCCGAGCCCCTCGACCAGACGCTCGCCTGCGTCGCCGGCAACCTGGCCGACCGCCAGGTCCGACCCGGCGCCGACACCTCCGACCAGGAGGCCGGCGCCTGGTTCTACGACGACCTCACCCGCATGGACGACCAGCAGCACGCCGCCTCCGGCCTGCTGCTCGCCGAACCCGTCCTCCCGACCACGGAGACACCGTGACCCTCGCCCTCCTCGGACTGATCGCCACCGTGAACCCGGCGGCGGCCGCCCTCGCCATGGTGCGCGACCGACGCACCGACCGCCCCCGGTCGGTGGCCGCCGGCACCGTGCTCGCCGCCGTCGTCCTCGCCGTCCTCGGGGCGGCCGCCGACCCGGTGCTCGACGCCCTCGACGTCGACCTCGGCACCTACCGCCTCGGCGCCGGCGTGGTGATCGCCGTGGCCGGGCTGCGGTGGTTGGCGGCGGGGGCGGCGACCACGGTGGAGGAGCCCGACGACGACCGGCGCCTCGCCGGCTTCGTCGCCTTCCCGGTGCTCATCACCCCCGGTGCGGCGGCGCTGGCGCCGTCGGTGGGCGCCGAGCACGGGGCGGTGTTCGTGGCGGTGGCCGTCACCGTCGCCGTCGTGCTGGGCGGGCTCGGCATCTACCTCCGGCGCTCGCTGCCCCACCTGCTCGTGCTCGGCCTCGTGCGCCTGCTCGGCGCCGCCTCGGTGATCGTCGGCGTCGTCGTCGCCATCGACGGCATCCGCACCCTCTGACGGACCAGGCGATCAGGCCGGGTCGAACACCGCCGGCCCGGTCGGCACGGCATCCGGGTCGAAGCGGCCGAGCAGGGTGGCGGCCCCGACCCGCTCGCCGGGTGCGGCGAGGCCGAGCGAGGCCCCCATCCACCCCAGCAGCGCCGGCGCATCCACGCCCCGGTCGGCCAGCTCGGCGCGGGTGACCGAGCCGTGGCGCTTGGCGAGGCGCTCGCCGTCGGGGCCGAGCACCAGGGGCACGTGGACCCACGCCGGGCGGGGCAGGCCGAGCCGGTCGCACAGCCAGGCCTGGCGGGGCGTGCCGTCGAGCAGGTCGTCGCCGCGCACCACCTCGGCGATCCCCTGGAAGGCGTCGTCGACCACGACGGCGAGGTTGTAGGCGGGGACGCCGTCGCCCCGGCGGACGACGAAGTCGTCGACGACGCCGGCGCGCTCGCCGTGCAGCCGGTCGACGACCGCCACCACGGCCTCGTCGGCCCGCACCCGCAGGGACGGCTGCCGGTCCGGGCGGCGGGCGGCCCGTTCGCGCCGCTCGGCCTCCGTCAGGTCTCGGCACGTGCCCGGGTAGGCGCCCTCCGGGAAGGGTCCGTGCGCCGCCTGCGCTGCCTCGGCCACCTCGCGGCGGGTGCAGAAGCACGGGTACAGCAGGCCGTCGGCGTCGAGCTGCGCCAGGGCCGACTCGTGGCGGGCCCGGGCCTCGGGCGCCGACTGGCGGAGCACGGGCCCGTCGTGGTCGAGGCCGAGGGCCGCCAGGTCGTCGAGGTGCTCGGCCACCAGCTCGTCCCGGCTGGCGACCGGATCGAGGTCCTCGACGCGCACCAGGAAGCGGCCGCCGTCGACCCGGGCGAACAGCCAGGAGAGCAGCGCCGTGCGCAGGTTGCCGACGTGGAGGCGGCCCGTGGGGCTGGGGGCGAAGCGACCGTCGGCCACGCGAGGGACCCTACGGCCGGGCTCCGTAGCCTCGACGACGCCATGGCGTCCCCGATGAACCGCCGCGACCGGCTGGTCGAGATCCTCGAGCGGGACGGCGCCCGGTGCGTGTGGTGCGGCCGCGACGTCGGCACCCACCTGGTGCGGGCGACCACCGAGCACGTCGTGCCCAAGGTCAAGGGCGGGCCGTCGTGGCTCGAGAACGAGGTGGCGGCCTGCGCCCGCTGCAACCGCGAGCGCGGCAACCGCAGCCCGGCCGAGTGGCTCGACGAGTGCCGGGCCCGGGGGTGGGACCCCGACGCCGCCGCGGTGCTCGCCAGCCTCGAGCGGCTGGAGGCGGCGATCGCCGAGCGCGGCGGCCAGCGGCGGGCCCGGCGCTACGCGGACAGCCAGCTGCGACGGCTGCGCAACCGGGCGTAGCGGTGGTCCGGCGGCGGCGGCAGGACACGTGGCCGTCCCGCCGCCGCCGCCAGATCAGGGGCGCCCGGTCAGGCGCAGGCCCACGGGCCCCAGCCCTGCTGGCTCCAGAGCCAGTGGGCGAAGCGGGTGTTGGCGTCGGCGCTGTACACGGCCGACCACGGCTGGCCGGTCACCGACTCGAACGTGCCGCGGTGCACGTTGTTGATCTGGAACAGGCCGTGGTTGCCGCCGCCGGGGCTGACGGCACGGGGGTTCAGCCCGGACTCGCAGCGGGCGACGCTGATGGCCTTGCCGGCGGCGCTGCCGAAGTAGGCCTGGATGATGCCCTCGACCGAGCCGGCCGGGGCGGAGCTGGTGGCGGCGGCGCGCTCGGCCTCGGCGCGGCGGGCCTCCTCGGCGGCCCGGGCCTCGGCGGCGCGGCGGGCCTCGTCGGCGGCGACGGTGGCGTTCCAGCGCTCGACGGCCTGGAGGTGCTCGACCGCCTGGAGGTGCTCGACGGCCTCGGCGTGCTCGGCGAGGTCGGCGGCGACCTGCTCGGCCAGCGCCTCGAGCAGGGGCTGCGGGCGGGGCACGGCCGACTCGTCGAGCGGGCCGACGTCCGACGGCGTGCCGGCGGCGGCGGCCCGGACGGTGCCGGGGTCGTCCGGCGACTGGCCGAGGGCGGGGGCGGTGAAGGCGGCGACGGCCAGGGCGGCGGCGAGGCCGGCGCTGGCGCAGAGGGTCTTCGACATCGGTGTCCTCTCCACCGGTCGGCGACGAGCGCGAGGGCGCCCGCCGACGGCGGTGTTCGGGTCTCGGGGGGAAGGGGCTGCGGCCGACGACCGGGGCGATGCCCGTCACCCGGTGCCTGGCCGAGCGGGCGGACCCCGGGTCCGGGGGGCCTGCACCCGCGCGGTCAGCGACCGGCAGCTGGTTCGATGTTTGACATTGTGTGTCAATCGCAACCGAAATGCAACATCAGCGGCGCGTGATCTCCGGCACGCGCCGGGCCGAGGCCGCCCCCGACCTCGTCCGCTAACGTGACCGCCCGCCTGGAGTGGTGACCGAGTCAGGCCGAAGGTGCTTCCCTGCTAAGGAAGTGAGGGCTTCACCGTCCTCCGTGGGTTCAAATCCCACCCACTCCGCTCCGCTCGACCGTCCGGCAGCTCGCTGCCGGGCGCTCGTGCGTCTCGGGAGGGGTGCCAGAGCGGACGAATGGAACGGTCTTGAAAACCGTCGGGCCTCCGGGTCCCGCGGGTTCGAATCCCGCCCCCTCCGCCCGGAGAACGCGCTGGTCAGGTACGGCTCTCGCATGGGAGCCGCCGACCAGCGCTTCGTCGTCCCGGGGCACGATCCACCGCCCGTACCACTGCGGTGCACCCGGCCCGACCCCTCGACCGAGCGCGAGAGGCGGTCACGAACCGTCGTCATCCGGACCTGCACCACCCGATGCAACGGCCCGTCGGCGCTCCTCTCGCCCGGCAGAGTGGGCTCGTGGATCGACGGTGGGCAGAAGAGCAAGGGCGGGAACTGACGGAGCTCGGCGTGCCTTCGTGGGCGCAGGTTCGAAGCAGCAGCTACGACTCGGGTGACCCTCGGCTGCACGCGTGGGTGGGTGACGACGGCACCATGAAGTCGGTTCTGGTCGGCGTCCCCGATGGCGCTCGTCTCGAGCTGCTGGTGTCGAGGTGTGACGGCCTCCTGTCCGGCTCGCATGCGCGGCGACCCGGGACGCCGCCCGATGACCTGGAGCAGCCGTGCGCCGTCGCCATCGTCCATCGAAGCGGCGTCGGACACGGGCGCATGGGGCGTGCAGCCAACCGGCCGCTGGGCGAGCTCGTGACCTTCGCCCGGAGCGAGATCAGCAGACTGCTCGGTAGCGCTATCCAGCGTTGAACTTCGCCAGGTGGAAGGGGATGGTGTTGGTCGGGCGGAGGTTGCTGGTGAGGGCGGTCCAGGCGGGGTGGTGGAAGCGTCGGGCGGCGAGGACGGTGATGGTGTCGCGGATGCCGGGGATGCTCCAGCGTGAGCCGCCGATGTCGACGCGGGCGTTGATGTCGCGCATGGTGCGTTCGATGACGCCGCTGCCGAGCTCGGGTCCGCCGAGGTAGGCGAGGTCCCGGCGCAGGGTCGGGTCGAGGCAGGTGAAGACCTGGGGTCGGGCGACGGTGAGCAGCGAGGTTGCTCGGTGGTGGCCGGCGAGGCGGATGCTGTCGACGAAGTCGTCGTAGAGGCGCAGCGCTTCAGCAGTTGAGCGTTCGTTGGCGATCGCCGCTTGGAGCAGTGCGACGAGCTCGGCGCGGCGTTCGTTGGCCCACGCTGATGGCGCCTTGTCGGCGTAGAGGGCCCAGCGGAACCCGCGGCTGAGGTGCCACCAGCAGCGCTGCTGGGGAACGTTTGGCCACACCTTCGTGGCCAGCGTGGTGACGGCTTCTTCGCCGTCGACGACCACGACCTTGGGTGGGACCATGGACTCGAGCTGGCCAGCGAGCGACGACCACGACTCGCCGACGGTGAGGCCGAGCAGCTGAGCGTGCGCTCGCCGGCGCCGGCGAGGACCGGACCGGCCGGTGAGCCCGATGGCCACGTTGCAGTCAGCGCCGAGCTTGCGGGTCCCGGCGCGCACGCCGGTGCCGTCCAAGATCACCACGTCGGCCTGCGCGACGGCGGGGCCCAGCATCCCTTCAGGGGCGAGCACGGCAGCGATATCGGCCATCGACTGATGCGCACCACCACCGCTCGCTCGACGGCCAGAGAACGTCTTGGCGACGTCGGCGGCCCGGCGGAACGACATCTGCGAGGACAGCTCGGCCAGATCGAGGCTGAGCCGATCGGTTCGTCG
>JBKHXT010000056.1:0-69177 GCA_046565885.1 Acidimicrobiia bacterium | reverse complement strand
CGCGGCGCCACATGCGCTCGGCCGGGTTGTCGATCTCGACGTCGACGCCGGCGATCGTGCGGTGGAACCACGGGTGCCAGCCGGCGGTGACGGGCATCGTCTCGCCGGCGTGGACGCCGATGGTCATGGTCAGCCGGTCGTGGGCGAGCTCGACGTCGTGGGTGGCCCGGCCCCGCCACGGCCACTGGTCGCCGAGGTCGGTGGCGAAGCGGCCGGGCCCGTCGACGTCCCACGACCGCAGGTAGGTGGTGCCGTGGATGGCGTGGGGCGGCATGCCGAGCGGCAGCTCCACCTCGGTGCCGTCGGCCACGAAGCGCCCGTGCCGGATGCGCCCCGCCCACGGGATCATCGGGAAGCAGCCCCAGCCCATGGCCCCGCCGACCGGCTCGTCGGGGCCGAGCAGCAGCTCGTGGTCCCCGATGCGCAGCGACGCCAGGCGGGCGCCGTTGACGGGGTCGATCGCCACCGAGGCGTCGCCGGAACGCAGGACCTCCATGCCGTGGAGTCTGCCCGGGCGACGCCGTCGCTACGTTCCCCGCCCATGCGTGCGCTGGTGCAACGGGTGAGCGAGGCGACGGTCACCGTCGAGGGCGAGGTCGTCGGCGCCATCGGGCCCGGGCTGTGCGTGCTGGTCGGCGTGACCCACGACGACGACGTCGATCGCAGCCGCAAGCTGGCGGCGAAGCTCTCGAAGCTGCGCGTGTTCGACGACGACGAGGGCGTGATGAACCGCTCGGTCCAGGACGTCGGGGGCGAGGTCCTGGTCGTCAGCCAGTTCACCCTCTACGGGAGCACCGAGCGGGGGAACCGTCCGTCCTGGATCCAGGCGGCGCGGCCCGAGCACGCCGAGCCCCTGGTCGACGCCGTGGTCGACGAGCTGCGCGCCCTCGGGCTGACCGTGGCCACCGGGCGGTTCCGGACGACGATGGCCGTCGCCCTCGTCAACGACGGGCCGACGACGGTGCTGCTGGAGCTGTAGCCGGGTCGCGGTCCGCCGGCGCCTCGGCGGGTCGCACGCCGCCGCGCCGGGCGCGGCGCTCGATGGCCCAGCCGACCGCCAGCGCCGCCAGCGCGTACAGCAGCGCCGGGAGGTCGCCGAAGCGGACGTAGAGCGTCTCGCCCGTGCGCAGGTCGACCGTGTCGTAGAGGATGTCGGCCTCCGACACGCTGGTGCGCTGCAGCACCCGCCCGTCGGGGGTGATGACGGCGCTGAAGCCGGTGGGCGCCGCCTGCAGGACCCAGCGACCGGTCTCGATCGCCCGCATGCGCGAGCTGGCCACCTGCTGGGTCTGCACCTGCGTGCCCTCGAAGCTGGCGCCGTTGGTCGGGTTGAGGAGCAGCTGGCCGCCGCTGCCGATGGCGTCGCGGGCCCGCTCGCCGAAGAAGATCTCCCACGAGATCGACACGCCGAGCCGGCCCGCCGGCGTGTCGATGACGGCGGGCGTCTGGCCGACCTGCGCGTCGCGGGGTGGGAGGGCGTCGCCGGCGATCGACTCGAGCAGGTCGCGGAAGGGCACCCACTCGCCGAAGGGCACCCGCTCGACCTTCTCGTAGCGGTCGACCTCCTCGCCGTCGGGTGAGAAGGCGATGGCCCAGTTGCGGAACCGGTCGGTGCCCTCGTCCTCGATGACTCCGACCACGAAGGTGGCATCGACCTCGCGGGCGACCTCGGTGAGCTGGTCCTCCTCGAGGCTGTCGGTGAACTCGACCACGTCGACGACGTCCTCGGGCCACACGAGCAGATCGATGTCGGCGTCCGGGTCGAGGTCCTCGAGGGCGGCGAGGTGGCGCTCGAGCACGATGCCCGGCTCGGTGTCGACGGCCCGGGTGCCCTGCGGGCCGCCGCCCTGGAGCACGGCCACGTCGAGGGTCTGGCCGGTCGGGCGGCCGGCGGGCGCGATCTGCGCGAACACGAGCAGCGCCAGCAGCGCGCCGGCGAGGCCGCCGGCGATCCTCGGCTGGCGCTTCCAGAGGGCGGCGAGGACCAGCCCGAGCGAGACCGTGGCGCCGACGACGAGCAGCGCGCCACCCACGCGCAGCAGCGGCGCCAGGGGCCCGGCCACCTGGCCGACGGCCAGGTTCGACAGCGGCACCCCGCCGAAGGGCCAGCGCCACCGGACGTACTCGGCGAGCATGATCCCGGCGGGCAGGGCGACGAAGCGGCCCGGGCCCCGCGGGGCGACGATGGTGCCGGCGGCGAGGAACCCGGCGTAGACGGCGCTGGCGATCACGTAGCCCGGCAGGGTCATCGCCCGCATCCAGAAGATCGTCGGGAACAGCAGCCCGGCCCACACGATCCAGGCCCGGGCGAACCGGCGGGTCCAGGGCAGCCCGGGACCGGGCATGCCGTGAACGGCGTGGTCGGCGACGGCGATGCCGATCGGCGCCAGGATCCACCAGCCCCACGGCGGCGTGGCCGCCGCCAGGCACAGCCCGGCCAGCAGGGCGACGAGCGGAGCGGGCAGGCGGCGCATGGGCCCGGCGAGTCTGCCAGCGACCCCGGCCGTGGGGCCAGTCAGGCCGGCGGCGGCACCATCGTGAAGTGGGCCACGATGCGCTGGCGCGCCGACCCCCGCGGGTGGCAGGCGAAGAGCGTCGCCGTGTAGGCGTGCGTCTGGTCGACGATGTGGACCGCGTCGGGCGAGACGATCTCGAGCCGGTCGAGGGCGTAGGTGTGGCGGCTGCCGTCGGCCATGGCGAAGATCAGCTGGTCGCCGGGGTTCAGGGCCTGCAGGTCCCAGAACGGACGGGTGTAGGTGGTGCGGTGGCCGGCGACGACGACGTTGCCGAGCTCGCCCGGCATGGCCGTGCCCGGCCAGTGGCTCGGGCCCCGGTTGATGGCGGTGAGGCTCACGCCCTCGAACAGCGGCTGCGACAGCCCGATGGCCGGGATCTCGAGCGTGCCGTGGCGCACCTCGGGCGTGGGCTCGTACGGGTCGAGCGGCGGCTCCTCCGGCACCGGCAGGGGGGCCGAGGTGTCGATGGGCGGGAGCGTCGCCGGCGGCGGGGGCGTGCGCAGCTCGATGCCGGCCAGCGGGTCGAGGTCGGCCTCGACCGCCGGCTCGGCGGTGGCGGCCAGGGCCACGGCGGCGGCGGCCACGTCGGCGGTCGCGACGCCCTCGTCGGCGCCACCCGGCGTGGCGACCAGGGCGACGGCGCCGGCGACCAGGGTCATGACCGCAGCGGCGAGGAGGAGGCGGAGGCGCACCACCCCCAGCAGTACCACGCCCGCGGCGCGAAGTCCTGCCGGCGGCGTCCGGCAGCGCGCCGATCGGTCCGTTGCTCCCATCGGGTGGAAGGAGCGCGCCGATCGGCGCGCTCGGGGTGGGGGCCGGTCGCCCTCAGCCGAGGAGGTGGCGGGCCGCGGTGCGGCCGCTGCGGATGCACGCCGGTACGCCGATGCCGTCGAAGGACATGCCCGCGACGGCGATCGGGCCGGCGTCGTCGAGCGCCCGCCGCACCTCGGCGACCCGCTCGAGGTGGCCGGGCCGGTACTGCGGGAAGGCCCGGGGCCAGCGCCCGACCCGGACGCCGACGGGGTCCACCGCCTCGCCGAGCAGCGCCTCGAGGTCGGTCACGGCGACCGCCGTGAGCTCGTCGTCGCTCCGGGCGCACCAGTCGACCGGGTCGGCGTCGTGGCCGAGCGAGATCCGGAACACGGCGTGCTCGCCGTCGTCCCAGTGCGCCCACTTCGACGAGCCGAACGACGCCGCCGTGATGGACGGGCCGGCGCCTCGGGCGACCGCCACGCCGCTGGCGTCGAGCGGGTGGTCGATGCGGTCGGCGTGGGCGACCACGGCCACCATCACGACGGACGCGAAGTCCCACCCGGCGAGCAGCGTGGCGGCGTCCGGCGCAGCGGCGCTGACCAGCGAGGTGGCCGCGTCGGCGGGGGTGGCCACGACCACGCCGTCGAACCGGTCGTCGCCGATCGTCACGCCGCCCCCTGGCGCCGCCACCTGCGTGGTGGCGCCGAGGCGGACCTCGGCCCGGAGGGCGCCGGCGAGGCGGCGGGGGAGCGAGTGCATGCCCTCGGCGGGGGCGGCGAAGACCGGTGCGTCCGACGGGGCGGCGGCGGCCTTCACCTCGGCGGCGGCCCGCACCAGCGACCCGCCACGGGTGGCGCACGCCCAGATCTGGGGCGCGCAGGCCTGGACCGAGAGACCGTCGGCCTCCCCGCCGTTGATGCCGCCGAGCAGCGGCTCGACCAGGTGGTCGCAGACCTCGTCGCCGAGGCGGGCCCGCACCAGCTCGCCCACCGAGACGTCGTGGTCGAGCGGCGGGGCGTCGCTGCCCAGGTCGGCCCGGGCGCGCTCGATGCCGGCCGGCGACACGAGCCCGCTCCGGGCCAGCTCGTCGAGGTCGGTGGGCAGGCCGAGCAGCTGGCCCTTGGGCAGCGGGTGCAGGGCGCCGTCGGCCCAGACGAAGGCGTCGCCGGTGGCGGGGTGGACGAGGTCGTCGATGCCGAGCTCGGCGCACAGCTCGAGGGCGTCGGGCACCCGGGCGAGGAAGGCGTCGGCGCCCTCCTCGAGCGGGAACGCCAGGCCGGGCACGTCGGACGCCTGGAGCTTCCCGCCGATGCGCGGCGCCGGGTCGAAGACCATGACCTCGTGCCCCTGGCGCTCCAGCTCCCAGGCGGCGGACAGGCCGGCGATGCCGGCGCCGAGCACGGCGAACCGGCCCACGTCAGCCCTCGGCCGCGTCGCGCTCGTCGGCCCGGCCGTGCTCGTGGACGTGGTCGACGACCCGGGCGAGGATGTCGGGGTCGGTGTCGGGCAGCACGCCGTGGCCGAGGTTGAACACGTGCCCGGGGCGGCCGCCGTTGCGGGCGAGCACGTCGTCGACGGCGTCGCGCGTGGCGTCCCACCCGGCGAACGTGACGGCCGGGTCGAGGTTGCCCTGCACCGCCTTGCCCGGCACGCGCTGGCGGGCCAGGTCGAGCGGCACCCGCCAGTCGACGCCCACCACGTCGGCGCCGGCGTCGCCCATCAGCGTGAGCAGCTCACCGGTGCCGACGCCGAAGTGGATGCGGGGCACGTCGAGGTCGGCGATGCCCTCGAACACCTTGCGGGAGTGGGGCAGCACGTACCGCTCGTAGACGGGCGGGCTGAGGGCGCCGGCCCACGAGTCGAACAGCTGGATGGCGCTGGCGCCGGCGGTGACCTGGTCGCGCAGCGAGGCGATGGCGATGTCGGCCAGCCGGTCGAGCAGGGCGGCGAACAGCTCGGGCTCGGCGAACATCATCCGCTTGGTGTGCTCGTAGGTGCGGCTCGGCCGGCCCTCGACCAGGTAGCTGGCGACCGTGAACGGGGCGCCGGCGAAGCCGATGAGCGGCCGGTCGCCGAGCTCGTCCACGAGGATCCGCACCGTCTCGGCGATGTAGGGCGAGTGCTCCTCGGGCACGAGCACGGGCAGGCGCTCGAGGTCGGCCTCGGTGCGGAACGGCCGCTCGGCCACGGGACCGACGCCGGCGACGATGTCGATGCCGAAGCCGATGGCCCGGGCCGGCACGACGATGTCGCTGTAGAAGATGGCGGCGTCGACGCCGTAGCGGCGCACGGGCTGCAGGGTCAGCTCGGCGGCCAGCTCCGGGCGCTCGACGGCGTCCAGGATCGACAGGTCGCCCTTGACCCGGTTGTACTCGGGCAGCGACCGCCCGGCCTGGCGCATGAACCACACCGGCACGTGCTCCGCGGGCAGCCCCCGGCAGGCCTGGAGGAACGGGTGGTCGGGCCGGGGCGCCATCGCCGAGACGCTACTGAGCCCCCTCCCCGGAACTGGCAGCGCCCACGAAACGGAACTGGCAGCGGCCACGGAACGGTTCTGGCAGCGGCCACGGAACGCGCTCAGCCGCCGGGGTGCTCGCCGATCTCCACGAGCGCGTCTCGGAGCGCCACCCGGAGGCGGCGGGCGAGGGCGGGGGAGAGGTGGGCGACCAGCCCGGCGCCGGCGCTGCCGACCTCCTCGAGCGTGAGCACGACGCGGGGCTCGGCGTCGTCGTAGTCGTCGCTGATCGCCACCGCCCAGGACACGGGCTGCAGGTCGAGGTCCTCCCAACCGGGCGGCATGTCGTCCTCGCTGAAGGGGTGGTCGTCGATGGAGCGGCGCACGTGCGAAGCATGCCGACGTTCTGTGGCCGCTGCCAGAACGGTTTCGTGGCCGCTGCCAGTTCCGTTTCGTGGCTGCTGCCAGAACGCCTGGGTAGCGTCGCCGGATGGCTGATCCGCTGCCGATGCCGGGCCCGACGCCGCCCACGCCCCGCCGCGAGCCGGTCGAGCGCGAGCGCCACGGCCGCCGCGCCGTCGACGACTACGCCTGGCTGCGCGACGACGAGCGCACCGATCCCGACGTCCTCGCCCACCTCGAGGCCGAGAACGCCCACACGGCCGAGGTACTGGCCCGCACGGCCGAGCTCCAGGAGCGGCTCTTCGGCGAGATCAAGGGCCGGGTGCAGGAGACCGACCTGTCGGTGCCGACCCGCAACGGCGCCTGGTGGTACTACCACCGCACGATCGAGGGCGAGCAGTACCCGGTGCACTGCCGGCTCGCCGCCGGCGACGAGACCGACCCGCCCGACCCCGACGACGACGCCGTCCGCGCCGCCGAGGAGGTCGTCCTCGACCAGAACGCCGAGGCGGCCACCGACCCGGACCACGACTACTTCTCCCTCGGCGTGTTCGACCTGTCGCCCGACCACCGGGTGCTGGCGTGGGCCGCCGACCGCAACGGGTCGGAGCGCCACCTGCTCCGCTTCCGCGACCTGGCCACCGGCGAGGACCTGCGCCTGCCCGACGGCTCGTACGACGAGGTGCCCGGCGTCTACTACTCGAGCGCCTGGTCGGCCGACGGGTCGACGTTCTTCTACACCCGGCCCGACGCCGCCACCCGCCCCCACGAGATCTGGCGCCACCGGCTCGGCACCCCGACCGGCGACGACGTGCGCGTGCACCGGGAGGACGACGAGCGCTTCTTCGTCCAGAGCAGCGAGACCAAGGACCGCCGCTGGCTCGTGCTCGAGATGGGCTCGAAGATCACCAGCGAGGTGCGGGTCCGCCCCACCGACGACCCGGACGGCGACTTCGACGTGCTCGTGCCCCGGCGGCAGGGGATCGAGGCCGAGGTCGAGCACCTCGACGGCACCTTCTACGTCCTGACCAACGACGACGCCCTCGACTTCCGAGTCGTCGCGGTGGCCGCCGACGCCGTCGCCGACGGCGCCGACCCGTCGACGTGGGCCGACGTCGTCCCGCACACCCCGGGCGTGCGCATCGAGGGGATCGACGTCCTGCGGGGCCACCTCCTCGTCGAGGAGCGCACCGAGGCCACCACCCGCATCCGGGTCCGGCGCACCGACACCGGGGACGAGTGGCTGCTCGACCAGCCCGAGGAGGTGTCGACGGTCGGGCTGTCGTCCAACCCGGACCTCGACTGGCCCCAGCTCCGCCACACCTACACGTCGCTGGTCACCCCGCCCACCGTGGTCGACGTCGACCTGCGCACCGGCGACCGCATCGTCCGCAAGGTGCAGCCCGTGCTCGGCGGCTACGACCCGTCGCAGTACGTGTCGCGCCGGCTGTGGGCGACGGCGGACGACGGCACCCGCGTGCCCGTCAGCCTCGTGCACCGGCGCGACCGCGAGCCCGGCGGGCCGACGCTGCTCTACGGCTACGGCTCCTACGAGATCTCGATCGACCCCGGCTTCTCCATCGCCCGGCTGTCGCTGCTCGACCGGGGCTGGGCCTTCGCCATCGGCCACATCCGCGGCGGCGGCGAGATGGGCCGCCGGTGGTACCTCGAGGGCAAGCTCGAGGCGAAGGCGAACACGTTCGACGACCTGATCGCGTGCGGCCGGGCGCTGGTCGACGAGGGCGTCGCCGCCGTCGACGGCGCCGGCCGGTCGAACGTGGCCATCCGCGGCGGGTCCGCCGGCGGCCTGCTCGTCGGCGCCGCCCTGAACCGGGCGCCGGAGCGCTGGGCCGCGGTGGTGGCCGAGGTGCCCTTCGTCGACGCCCTCAACACCATCCTCGACCCGACGCTGCCGCTCACCGTCACCGAGTGGGAGGAGTGGGGCAACCCGGTGGAGTCGGCCGAGATCTACGACGTCATGGCCGGCTACACGCCGTACGAGAACGTGCCCGAGGCCGAGCTGCCGCCCGTGCTGGCCACCGCCGGCCTCCACGACCCCCGCGTCGGCTACTGGGAGCCCGCCAAGTGGGTGGCTCGGCTCCGCGACGTGGCGACCGGCGGCCCGTTCCTGCTCAAGACCGAGCTCGGCGCCGGGCACGGCGGCCCGTCGGGCCGGTACGACGCCTGGCGGGACGAGGCGATGGTGCTCGCGTTCCTGCTCGATGCGGTCGGTGAGGGAGCGCTGCGGTCGGGATAGGGTGTCTGATCCCTCGTTTCCGGCTGAAGGCGGACCGCGACCGTTGAGCGAGCATCCCGAGCTGAGCGCCGAGCAGGCCTACGTCGACCACGCCTACGCCTCTCTCGAGTCCGCCCGTGATCGGGCCAAGCAGCTGCGCTCGATCGTGGAGGTCGGCCGGGGCGGCACCGAGCAGGCCCGCTGGGAGCGCGAGGTCATCGAGGAGAACATCGCCAGCCGCCTCGCCCAGCTCGACCTCGGCGAGAGCTCGCTGGTCTTCGGCCGGCTCGACACCGACGCCGAGCACGGCGACGACACCTTCTACATCGGCCGGATGTCGGTGGCCGACGACGACCAGGAACCCGTCGTCGTCGACTGGCGGGCGCCGATCGCCGAGGCGTTCTACCGCGCCACCGGCCCCCAGCCCATGGGCCTGGCCCGGCGCCGCCACTTCACCTCCCGCGGCCGCACGCTGCTGAACCTCGAGGACGAGCTGTTCGGCGACGCCGTCCACGGCGACCACGGCGGCATCCGCCTCGCCGACGACGACCGCATCCAGGGCCACGGCGCCCTCATCCGGGCGCTCGAGACCAGCCGCACCGGCAAGCTCGGCGACATCGTCGCCACCATCCAGGGCGAGCAGGACGAGATCATCCGGTCCGAGCTGGCCGGCGTGCTGGTGGTGCAGGGCGGCCCGGGCACCGGCAAGACGGTGGTGGCGCTGCACCGCGCCGCCTACCTGCTCTACACCCACCGGTTCCCGCTCGAGGGCCAGGGCGTGCTCGTCCTCGGCCCGAACCGGTTGTTCCTCGGCTACATCGACCAGGTGCTGCCGTCGCTCGGCGAGGCCGGCGTCGAGCTCGGGGTCCTCGCCGACCTGGTCGACCGCGAGCGGGTCGAGGGCGAGGACGACCCCCGCACCGCCCGCGTCAAGGGCGACGCCCGCATGGCCAACGTGGTCCGCAAGGCCATCGCCGACCGCGAGCGCCCCCTGCGCCGACCGCTCCGCGTCGGCTTCGGCGCCCAGACGCTGGTGTGCACGGTCGACGACAGCCAGCGCATCGTCGCCGACGCCCACCGCCGCTACCACCGGCACAACGCCGGTCGGAAGCACGTCGAGGCCCGGCTGTTCGAGGTGCTGGCCGCCTCCGCCCGCCACCCGGTGCAGGTCGACGACGTGCGCGACCAGCTCCGGCGCCACCCCGACGTGGTCGAGGCGCTCGAGCGGATGTGGCCGGTGCTGTCGCCCGCGCAGCTGCTGCACGACCTGTTCGGCTCCCAGGCCCTCATCGAGCTGGCGTCCCGCAAGTGGCTGTCGCCCGAGGAGCAGGCGCTCCTGCACCGGCCCCGGTCGGCGTCGGTCGACGACGTCGCCTTCACCTGGCAGGACGTGCCGCTGCTCGACGAGGCGCGCGAGCGGCTCGGGCCGGTGAGGAAGCGCAAGGGCCAGGACGAGGAGATCCGCACCTACGGCCACATCGTCGTGGACGAGGCGCAGGACCTGTCGCCGATGCAGCTGCGCATGGTCGCCCGCCGATCGCTGTCCGGTTCGCTCACCATCGTCGGCGACATCGCCCAGGCCACCGGCGCCTGGGCGCACGAGACGTGGGACGAGATCCTCGAGCACCTCCCCACCAAGCGGGGCGTGCGCCAGGCCGAGCTCACCGTCGGCTACCGCATCCCGGCGCCCAACATGGAGCTGGCCAGCCGCGTCCTGCGGGTGGCGGCGCCCCAGCTCACCCCACCCGTGTCCGTGCGCGAGGGCGGCGACCCGCCCCTGATCCGGCGAGCCGGCGAGGGCCGGCTCACCGAGGTGGTCGCCGAGGTGACCGGCCACGAGGCCGCCGAGATCGACCCCGGCTCGCTCGCCGTGATCGTCGCCGGCACCGCCGTCGACGAGGTCTCGGCGGCGCTCACCGCCGCCGGCATCGAGCACGGCCGAGCCACCCGCCAGGGCCTGCGCCAGCCGGTCACCATCGTGCCGGTGGGCATGGTGAAGGGCCTCGAGGTCGACGCCTCGGTGGTGGTCGAGCCGGCCGCCATCGTCGACGAGGAAGCCCAGGGCTTGCGCGCCCTCTACGTCGCCCTCACCCGCGCCACCAAGCGGCTCGCCATCGTGCACGAGCGGCCGCTGCCGTCGTTCCTCACCGAGGAGGCGCCGGCGGGCGCCGACGAGCGGCGCGGCCCGGCCGGCGACCTCCCCCGCGCCGTCGCCGGCTGACGACCCCGGGGCTGGGCGGGTGCAGGTCGTCATCGGCGCCGGTCCCGCCGGCCTGGCCGTGGCGTGGGAGCTGCGTCGCCGGGGCCACGAGGTGCTGGTGCTCGAGGCGTCCGACCGCATCGGCGGGATGGCGGCCAGCATCGACGTCGCCGGCATCCGGGTCGACCTCGGCAGCCACCGCCTCCACCCGTCGATGCCGGGCTGGCTGCGGGCCGAGCTCGACCAGCTCGTCGACCTCCAGGAGCGCCGCCGGAACGGCCGGCTCCTCGTCGGCGACCGCTGGGTCCCGTTCCCCCCGTCGGGCCCGACCGCAGCCCTGCGCCTGCCGCCGGGCCTCGCGCTGCGCGCCGCCCGCGACGCCGCCACCTCGGCCTCGCGTCGGGACGGGGGCGACACCTACGCCGAGGTCGCCCGTGCCCGGGTCGGCCCGGCGCTGTGGCGGGCGGTGCACGAGCCGCTGGCCTGGAAGGTCTTCGGGACCGACCCCCGCCACCTCGC
Organism: Acidimicrobiia bacterium; assembly: GCA_046565885.1. Classification (GTDB taxonomy): domain Bacteria; phylum Actinomycetota; class Acidimicrobiia; order Acidimicrobiales; family Salinilacustritrichaceae; genus Salinilacustrithrix. The sequence continues at coordinate 58,096 of JBKHXT010000056.1, read as the reverse complement.
CGGCGAGCTCGCCCGACGCCGGGTGACGGCCACCACCGGGGGCCTCGCCCGGTCGCTCCTGCCGGGTCGGCGGCCGACGTTCCTGTACCCCACGGGTGGCTTCGGCGCCCTGGTCGAGGCCCTGGGGGCGGACGTCACCGTGCAGACCGGGCAGCGGGTCACCCGCCTCATCGAGCAGGACGACCGGGTCGTCGTCGGCCTGTCGGCGGGTCGGATCGTCAGCGCCGACCACGTCCACGCCACGATCCCGGCGTGGCAGGTCACGGCCCTGCTCGGCACGCACGTCGAGGCGACGCCGCCCCGCTCGCGGGCGCTGGTGCTGGTGTACCTGGTGCTCGACCGGCGCCCGTACACGCTCTTCGACGCCCACTACCTGCCGGCTCGCCACCTGCTGCCGTCGCGGGTGTCCGAGCCGCTCGCCTACCGCGACGACCCCGCCGACCCGACCGGTCGCACCGTGCTGTGCGTCGAGGTGCCGTGCTGGCCGGGCGACGACGTGTGGTCGGCCCCCGACGACGCGCTGGCCCGCCGGGTCGCCGACGACCTGGTGCGGGCGGGGCTGCCCGACCCGCGCCCGGTCGGCGTGTACGTCGAGCGCCTGCCCTCGGTGTACCCCGTGGTCACGCCGGCGGCGCTCGGCGCCCTCTCCCGGGCCGAGCGGGCGCTCACCCTGTCGAGTCGCGTGACGGTGCTCGGGCGCCAGGGCCTGCAGACGCCGGACAACACCCACCACGTCCTGCAGATGGGCATCGCCGCCGCCCGCTGCGTCGGCGACGACGGCACCTTCGACCACGCCGCCTGGGCCGAGGCACGGGCGTCGTTCCGCGACTTCACCGTGCCCGACTGAGCGTCGGGCCTACCGTCGCTCCCGTGGAGCAGCGCCTCAGCCTCGTCACGCTCGGTGTCGCCGACCTCGCCCGATCGCGACGGTTCTACGAGGCGCTGGGCTGGCGGGGCCAGGAGGTGGAGGAGACCGTCTTCTTCCAGGCCGGCGGCCTCGCCGTGGTGCTGTGGGGCCGGTCGAAGCTGGCGGCCGACGCCGGCATCGAGGATGACGGCGCCGCGTTCGGCGGGATCGTGCTCGCGCACAACGTCCGCTCGGCCGACGAGGTCGACGAGGTCGTCTCCGCCGCCGCGGCCGCCGGTGCAGCGGTGACCCGGTCGCCCGCCGCCACGTTCTACGGCGGCTACGCCGGCTGCTTCCGGGACCCGGACGGGCACGTCTGGGAGGTGGCCTGGAACCCGGGGTTCCCCCTCGACGAGCGGGGCGACCTGACGGTGCCGGACCTCTCCTGACCGCTCACCGCCGGGCGTCCATCTCCTCGAGCGCCGCGACCAGCGCCCGGCGCTCGTCCTCGGACAGCGCGGCGTCGGGGTGGACGAGCGTGTAGCGGCGGGGCGGCATGGAGCCGTCGGCCACCGCCTCGGCGGCGTCGTCGGCCTCGCCGTCGTCCTCGTCCCAGCGCGAGAAGTTGAGCTCGTCACGACCCCGGTCGACGTCGCGCCGCACCAACCACGAGATCGGGGCCACCCACGACTGCAGGCCCCACTCGGTCTCGTTGCTGTGGCAGTCGTAGCAGGAGGTCCGGGCGAGGGAGGCGGCCCGCTCGTCCGGCCACGGGGCGTCGGCGACGACCGGCGGGTTCGGGTGCTGCCAGCCGTACGGGACCAGCTGCACGACCAGCGCCGTGGCCCCGAGGACCAGCGCGACGCGCCGGAGCGTGCGTCGCCGGTCGCCGCCCCGGTCCTCCGTCACGTCGTCCACGGGTGGATGATGGACGGCGGCGGCGCCCGTCGCTAGAGGTTCGTGGCGATGAGCGCGATGCCGAAGACGGCGAACAGCGCCGACGACCCGTAGCGGATCGCCCGCTCGGGCAGCCGGGCACCGGTGGCCCGCCCGACGAACACCCCGACGAAGCCGCTGAGGACGATGCCGATCGTGGCGCCGACCCAGACCAGCACCGGGTTGCCCTGGGCGGCGAGGGTGGCCGTGGCCAGCATCGTCTTGTCGCCCAGCTCAGCCACGAACATGGCGAGCGCGACGGAGAGGACGACCCGCCGCTGGTCGACCGCGGCGACCTCGTCGCCGCCCTCGTCCTCGGCGCGCAGGTTCCAGAGCGCGAAGCCGAGGAAGAGCACGCCGCCGCCGATGCCGATGGCCCGGGTCGGCAGCGCGGCGCCGAGCAGTCCACCCACGACGACCGAGAGCAGGTTGGTGACGGCGTAGGCGAGCGCCACGCCGACCAGCACCGGTGCCAGGCGGTGGCGGGCGCCCATGCCGAGCGCGACCAGCTGGGTCTTGTCGCCGAGCTCGGCCAGGAACACGAGGCCGAGGGCGGAGAGGAGGGAACCCACGGCGGGCGACGGTACGGGTGCGGCGGGCGCCGGGACGAAGCCCTACGAGGTCGGGGGGTCGCCCACTCCCGGCTGGGGCGGTCGAGCCGATCCGCGGCGGCCGAAGGCCAGCAGGTGGGCGCTGGCGGCCACCGCCGCGGGTTCACCGTCGGCCATCTCTGCGATCTCGAGCACCTGAGCGACGAGTGGATCGTCAGCGGTGGCGTCGACGTCGATCAGTGGCCACGCCGGTCCTTCGACGCCGTGCACCTCGACCCGCCCGAACGCCGCCGCAGCGAGCTCGTCGTGGAGCTCCGACGGGGTGTGGAAGTAGAAGAGCCCCGCGCCGTAGCCGGTGTCGTCCCGTCCCGAGTCCACGATCCGGCGAGCAGCGCTTCGGAACCCTGCGTCGTCGAAGCGGCCCTTGCGGATGTGGTCGAGCGCCACCGACAGCCGACTGACCGCCGCGGCAGCGAGGAGGCCATCGTCCCGGAGCACCCGCTGCGCTTCCGCCAGGCACCTCGCTCGGTCCTCGGCTGTCGTGAGGTGGTAGAGCGGTCCGAGGAGCAGGACGACGTCGAAGGAAGCGTCGTCGAACGGGAGCTGTCGCCCATCACCTGTCCGCGCGCGCAACCCCTTTCGCCGGGCGCGCTCGACGTGGAGAGGGACGAGGTCCACGATCTCGACCTCGTGCCCATCGTCGATCAGCCAGCTGGCGTGGACACCGTCCGCTCCGCCGACGTCGAGGATCCGCTGTGCGGGCTCGAGGCGCTGTCGGAGCAGCGCTCGGGTGCGGAGGAGCTCGACTCGGCCCTCTCGCCGGGCGAGGCGCGTGGACTCGTCCTTGCGCGCGTAGAGGTCGATGAGCGCTTCGTCGTGCTCGTTGATGCCCAAGGCGACAGCCTCTCAGGAGGACTCCGCGAGTGCAGGTGGTTTCGGTACCGGACCGTCGGTCCGGTGCACCGGGAGTAAGTGTCAGACCCCCTGAGGAGAATGGGTGACATGTCCGGTCCCGCCTCCTTCGCCAGCAACGCCGATGCGGCGTCCGTCGCGCGGGACCGGCTGGACCGGGTGGCCGCGTCAGCGGCCGCCGCCGAGGCGGCGCAGCGCCAGCTGCTCGCCGACCTGCTCGAGCTGTGGCCGACGTCGGCGTGGATCGCCGCCGGGGCCACGTCGGCGAAGCGTTGGCTGCTGGCGTACACGCACTGCTCGGAGTCCGACGCCCATCGGCTGGAGCGGGCGGCGGGGCTGTGCCACCGGCATCCGGCGCTGTGCGAGGCGGTGCTGTCCGGTGAGCTGTCGCTGTCTCGGCTGGATGTGCTCGGCCGGGCCGTGACCGTGGAGCGTGAGCCGTGGCTGGCCGGCTCGCTCGACGCCATGCTCCGCCTGAACCGTGACGGCCGGGCTGAGGCCTGGGGCACGGCCATCCGGTTCTGGGCGGAGCGGGTCGACGAGGAACGATCGGTCCGCCAGGTACCGAGGCACAGCCTCTCGGTGACGCAGCGGCTCTTCGGCGGCGGTGAGGTGCACGCCGACCTGTCCCCGTCGTCGTTCCTGACCGTGCTGGCCGGCCTGGACGCGTGGACCGACGATCCCGACCCCAAGGACGCCCCGTACCGGCGCTCGCTCGGCGAGCGAAGGGCCGATGCCCTGGATGATCTGTGCCGGGCGTCGTTGGATCCGGACGACTCCCGCTGGGGCGCCGGCGCCGAGCACGAGGACCTGTCCCGCTGGGAGGAGATCGACGCCGAGGACACCTTCGACGGCTGGGCCCCGACCGATGACCTCGACGAGGCGTTGGAGCTCGAGCACGACCTGACCGACCCGATCGAGCGGCTCGAAGCCGTGCGCCGGCGGTTGCGCCGGGCCGAGCTGTGCCGACAGCGACGGGCACGCCGGAGAACGAGGGCCAGGTCCGGGGCGCGGGTCAACGTCCACATCGACCTGCGCACCCTCGCCGGCCTCCGGGAGGTCGACGACCTCGACGGCCTGGTCCTGCGCGGCGACGGCTGGCGGCTCACCAAGCAGGCGGCCGAGCGGCTGCTGTGCGACACGGCCCTGGTCGCCGTGCTGTTCGACGGCCCGGGTCACCTGCTCGACGCCAACGACGACGCCGAGCGCTGGACCGCCCGCCAGCGAAGAGCGATCGCCGCCCGGGACCGGCACTGCGTGTTCCCGTCCTGCACGAGACCACCCCGGCACTGCGACGTCCACCACCTCGACCACCGCGAGCACGGCGGCCCCACGAAGACATCGAACGGGGCCCTGCTCTGTCGGTTCCACCACCGACTGCTGCACGAGTACGGCTGGACCCTGTCCGTGATCCACGGACATTGGGTGGCCACCGACCGCCACGGCACCACCTGGACGGGCCGACCCCGAGCGCCCGACCCAGCCACCGCCAAGACCGCCACCTGACCCGACCACCCCCAGGCCGGGTCACCGGCGCGCCCGGGGTGCGGTTCGCGGACCTACGGCGGGGTGCTCGTCCCGAGCGGATGCCGGAGGTCGATGTCGGCGAGGCTCTCGACCACCCCGTCGGCGTGGGAGAGGTCGAGTCGGACGCTCAGCGACGTCGGCACGGCGATGCAGATCATGCCCGCGGCCTTCGCCGCAGCGACGCCGTGCGGGCTGTCCTCCACCGCGAGGGCGCGAGACGGGTCGACGCCCAGGTGGTTGCAGGCGATGCGGTACACGGCTGGGTCCGGCTTCCCGGGGATGTCGCCACCAGCGCAGGACAGCACGGCGAACCGGTGGTGGAGGCCAAGCGGCACGAGGTGGCGCTCGAGCCAGTCCTGCGGCGAGCTCGAGGCGATGGCCACGGGGACGCCCGAGCGCTCCGCCTGCTCGAGCAATCGGTCGAGACCGTCCGCCGGCCCGACGGCGGCGAGCAGGCGGTCGCGCTCCGCCCGACGGACGGCCTGGATCGCGTCGGCGGTCACGTCGCCGTCGAGGTGCTCGAGGAGCCGGGCCAGCGGATCCAGCGCCAGCGGGTCGCGGTCGTTGCGCCCCAGCGACGCGCACCACTCGGCCTCGCCGATGGGGAGTGCGCCGAACGTCTCGTAGGTGTGCGTCCACGCCTGGAACAGCGGCACCTCGGTGTCCACGATGACGCCGTCGAAGTCGAGCACGAGCGCCTCGATCACCCGACCACCCTGGCAGCCAGCGCTCCCATCGCTTCCGAGGTTTCCACGGGTCAGCGCAGCGCCGGTCAGCGCCGGCGCCGGGTCACCGCCCGGCCGGCGACCACCGCGCCGGCGGTCCCGGCGAGCCACGGGGCGCCGTGGGTCGCCGCCCGCACGGCGCCGAGCTTGCGGCGCATGGACGAGCGGTCGTTCACGTGCGGGAACTGCTCGTCGGGCACGGGCACGCCGAGGAACTCGCACAGCGGCCCCCAGCCGTCGGCGACGTCGAACACGAGCAGCCGGTCGGCCGGGACCGCCTCGACGACCTCGGCCGTGCGCTCGTGGAAGATCTCGATCGCCCGGTCCCGATCCTCGAACCGGCCCTCGAAGACGCCGTCCCAGATGAGCGCCTCGTTGACCGCGAAGTACCGGTCGATCAGCGGGACGAGGCGCCGCACCCACGGCGCCACCATCGTGCGGGCGCCGTAGATCGTCTCCCGCGTGCTGTCGTACCAGCGGTCCGGGTCTCGGACGGTGTGGAGCACCTTGGCGTCGGGGAAGGCGGCGAGCAGCTCCCGCCACACGCAGGCGCCGGGGAAGTCGACCTGGCTCCGGTAGCCGCCGAAGAGGCGGTGCCAGTCGACCGGCTCGCCCCGCACGTGCGCCGCCAGCGCCGCGAACTGGCGGGGGTGCGTGATGGCCTCCTCCATGTGGTGGCACGGCCCGAAGCCGAGCCGCTCGAGCGCCCGCTTCGTCGACAGCGTGCCGGTGCGACCGAAGCCGGTGCCGATCACCTCCACGCCCGGCACCGTAGGAGGCGCCGGTCGACCCCGGTCGGGGTCAGGCGGCGGTGACGAGGATGCGCTCGCTGGCGAATGCGCCGATGCCCACGGTGTGGCCGTCGATCTCGATGGTGGTGGTGCCGTCGGGCGACGAGGCCGTGACCTTGCCGGTGGTGCCGGGAAGGACCGACGCGTCCTCGAGGAAGTCGAGCAGGCCGGGCGTGAACTCGAGCTCCTCCGGGATGCGGGTGACCGTGAAGCTCCCGCCCACGCCGACCGCCGCCAGCGGCGTGGTGTCCGGGGCGTCGTAGTCGGAGCCGGGGATCGGGTTGCCGTGCGGGCAGGTGGTGGGCGAGCCGAGCAGCTCGTCCATCGCCTTCTCGACGTCGGCGGACATCACGTGCTCCCACTTGCCCGCCTCCTGGTGGGCGACCGCCCACGACAGGCCGAGGATGTCGGTGAGGAAGCGCTCGGCCAGCCGATGGCGGCGCACGACGCGCTCGGCGAGGTTGCGGCCGTCGGGCGTGAGCGAGATGCGGTTGGCGTCCATGGCGACCAGGCCCTCGGCCTCGAGCTTGCGGATCATCTCCGACACGGCCGGGCGCGAGACCTCGAGGCGCTCGGCGATGCGGGCCTGGATGACGGCGATGTCGTCCTCGGCCAGCTCCCAGATCGCCTCGCAGTACTCCTCGAACGCGGGGTGCCACTCGGGCGTGCTGTAGGTCGCCATGGCGCAACAGCCTACGGCCAGCCGGCCCGGTGCGGTCGCCGCGCGTGACACCATGCCCGGGTGCGAGGAGCCCGCCTGCCGGTCACGTTCGAGGACGTCCGGTCCGCGCACGCGGCGATCTCGGGCGCCGTCCTGCGCACGCCGATGGCGCGCTCGCACACGCTCTCGGCCATCACCGGCGCCGACGTGTGGATCAAATTCGAGAACCTCCAGTACACGGCGTCGTTCAAGGAGCGGGGCGCCCGCAACCGGCTGCTCCGGCTCGAACCCGGCCAGGCCGACTCCGGCGTCGTGGCGATGTCCGCCGGCAACCACGCCCAGGCCGTCGCCCACCACGCCACCCTGCTCGGCATCTCGTCCACCATCGTCATGCCCGTCGGCACGCCGGCGAACAAGATCGCCGCCACCGAGGACAACGGCGCCCGGGTCGTGCTGGCCGGCTCGAACCTCGACGAGGCCAAGCAGGTCGCCCTCGAGATCGTCGCCGAGGACCACGCCACCTTCATCGCCCCCTACGACGACGCCGCCATCATCGCCGGCCAGGGCACGTGCGGCATCGAGATGGTCGAGGACGGCCCGGCGCTCGACGCCGTCATCGTGCCGGTGGGAGGCGGCGGCCTGTTCGCCGGCTGCTGCGTCGCCATCCGCAGCCTGGCGCCGGACGTCGAGCTCATCGGCGTGCAGTCCGAGCTCCACCCGGCCATGCTCGGCGCCACCGGCCGGCCGCTGCCCGAGACCGACCCGAGCTGGGGCCCGACGATCGCCGAGGGCATCGCCGTGAAGAGCCCGGGCCAGCTCACCAGCGACATCATCGGCTCGCTCGCCGACGACCTGGTCGCCGTGCCCGAGCGCCTCATCGAGGAAGCCGTCGTCTGGTTCCTCGAGATCGAGAAGACGGTGGCCGAGGGCGCCGGCGCCGCGCCGCTCGCCGCCCTGCTCAACGATCCCGACCGCTTCGCCGGGCGCACGGTGGGCATCGTCCTGTCCGGCGGCAACATCGACCTGCGGCTGCTGTCGTCGGTGATCATGCGCGGCCTGGCCCGCACCGGCCGGCTGCGCCGCCTCGTCATCGAGGTGCCCGACAGCCCCGGCGCCCTCGGCGAGCTGACGGCCGCCGTCGGGCGCGCCGGCGGGAACATCATCGACCTGTGGCACCACCGCGAGTTCGGCGTGCACTCGGCTCGGGTCACCGAGATCGAGCTGCTCGTCGAGACGCGCGACGGCGAGAACGCCGAGGCGCTGCGGGCCGCCCTCACCGACCAGGGCTACGTCGTCGACGACGTCCCCCGACGGGCCCAGGTCCGGACCACGAACGAACGACAGGACACGGAGGCACGGACATGAACGGTGCGGAGCTGATGCTCACCACGGCGGTCGACCAGGGGATCGAGGTGTGCTTCGCCAACCCCGGCACCACCGAGATGGAGATGGTCGCCGCGCTCGACCGGGTCGAGGGCATGCGCGGCGTGCTCGGGCTGTTCGAGGGCGTCGTCACCGGCGCCGCCGACGGCTACGGCCGGGTCACCGGCCGCCCCGCCTGCACGCTGCTCCACCTCGGCCCGGGGTTCGCCAACGGCATCGCCAACCTGCACAACGCCCGCCGGGCGCACACCCCGGTGCTCAACCTGGTCGGCGACCACGCCTCCTGGCACCTCGGCGCCGACGCCCCGCTCACCAGCGACATCGAGTCCCTCGCCCGGCCGGTGTCGCGCCACGTGGCCAAGGTCGCCGGCAGCTCGCACGCCGCCAGCGCCGTGGTCGAGGCCGTCGCCGCCGCCATGGGGCCGCCGTCCGGCGTGTCGACGCTCATCGTCCCGCAGGACGCGGCCTGGGGCGCCGCCGACCTCCACGACGTGGGCAACCCGCCCGACGCCGAGGACCCCGTCGACGGCGACGCGGTGACGCTCGCGGCCACCCGCCTGCGCAGCGGCGACGGCGTGGCCATCCTCCTCGGCGGCGTGATCCGGCGCCGGGAGCTGGAGGCGGCCCAGCGCATCGCCGCCGAGACCGGCGCCGCCGTCTGGGTCGACACGTTCCCGGCGGTGATGGAGTCGGGCCGGGGGCTGCCCCGCTTCGACGCCATCCCGTACTTCCCCGAGCAGGCCGTCGACGCCCTGGAGGGCGTGCGCACGCTCATCTGCGCCGGCACCCGCGCCCCGGTCGCCTTCTTCGGCTACCGCTCGCTCGGGCGCAGCGACCTGCTGCCCGACGACGCCGACGTCATCACGCTGTGCCCGCCCGGCAGCCGCGGCCACCTCGGCCTCGCCGCCCTCGTCGACGCCCTCGAGTGCCCGCCGGCGAAGGTCGCCGACGTCGACCCGGCCGCCGCCCCCACCGGCGACCTCGACATGTTCACCATGGGCCAGCTCGTCGCCGCCCTCCAGCCCGAGGGCGCCATCGTCGTGAACGAGGCCGCCACCTCCGGCCTCGGGTGGGCGATCGGCGCCGGGGCCGCCGCCCCCCACGAGTCGTTCTCGCTCACCGGCGGCGCCATCGGCCAGGGCCTGCCCACGGCGGTCGGCGCCGCCGTCGCCGCCCCGGACCGCAAGGTCATCGCCCTGCAGGCCGACGGCTCCGGCCTCTACACGCTGCAGTCGCTGTGGACCATGGCCCGCGAGGGCCTCGACGTCACCGTCGTCGTCTGCGCCAACCGGGCCTACCGGATCCTGCAGATGGAGTACCACCGCACCGGCCAGGGCGACGCCGGCGCCACCGCCGGCGGCCTCATGGACCTCGGCAACCCGGCGCCCGACTGGGTGTCGCTCGCCAAGGGCTTCGGCGTCGAGGGCCAGCAGGCCACGACGCTCGACGAGCTGCGCGACGGCCTGCAGCGGGGCCTGGCCACCGACGGCCCGTACCTCGTCGAGGCGCTGATCTGATGCGCATCGGGATCAACGGCTCGTCCCTGCTCGTCCGGCCCGAGATCGGGACCATCACCACCGACATCGTCACCGCCGAGGCCGAGGGCTTCCGGTCGTACTGGCTCGCCCAGACCGGCCTGGCCGACGCCCTCGGCGTGCTCGGCGCCGCCGGCCCCGGCACCAACGTCATCCAGCTCGGCACCGCCGTGGTGCCCACGTGGACCCAGCACCCGATGGCGCTCGCCGCCAGCGCGCTCACGGCGCAGTCGGCCAGCCACGGCCGGCTCGTCCTCGGCATCGGGCTCTCCCACCAGCCCGCCGTCGAGGGGCGCTGGCACCTGAGGTGGGAGAAGCCGATCCGGCACGTGCTCGACTACCTCGACGTCCTCCAGCCGCTGCTGGCCGGCGAGACCGTGCAGCACCGCGGGGAGGTGTGGAGCCTCACCAACGACGGCCCGCTGCCCCGCCCCACCGAGGACCCGCCCAAGGTCATGCTCGCCGCGCTCGGCGACCAGATGCTGCGCATCGCCGGGCGCCGCACCGACGGCACGATCCTGTGGTGCGTGGGGCCGCGCACGATCGAGACCCACATCGCCCCCCGCCTCCACGACGCCGCCGACGACGCCGATCGCGACGCGCCGGCCATCGTCTGCAGCATCCCGTGCTGGGTCACCGACGACCCGCAGCCGGCGCGCGACTTCATCGCCCAGATCCTCTCCGTCTACGCCGAGCTGCCGTCGTACCGGTCGATGCTCGACATCGAGGGCGTGCACGGCCTGGGCGAGCTGTCCTTCGTGGGCACCGAGCAGGAGGTGCGCGACCGCATCGGCGCCGTCGCCGCCGCCGGGGCCACCGACTTCACCGCCGTCGTGATGGGCGGGAACCCGGACGAGACGGCGGCCACCCGGGCGCTGCTCGCCGCGATCGCCGCCGAGGGGTGAGCGCCGTCCGGCTCGTCGCCACCGACATGGACGGCACGCTCCTGCGCGCCGACCAGACCATCTCGCGCCGCACCCGCCGGGCGATCGCCGAGGCCACGGAGGCGGGCGTGCTCGTCGTGGCCGCCACGGGTCGGGGCTGGCGCTCGGCGCTGCCGCTGCTCGAGGTCGTCCCGGAGGTCACCACGGCGGTGTGCTCGAACGGGGCGCTCATCCGCGACATCCCGGGCGAGGACAACACCGACGTGTTCGCCTTCCCCGCCGCCACCGCCGAGCGACTGGTGGAGGTCGTCCTCGGCACCGTCCCCGACGCCGGCCTGGCCTGGGAGCTGGCCGACGGCACGTTCGGCTACGACGCCGCCTACGCCGCGGTCCGTCCCGAGGTGGCGCAGCGCTACCCCGACCACCAGGGCGAGCGGCCGGCCACCCACGACGAGATGCTCAAGCTGCTCGTCCGCCACCCGCAGCTCGACGAAGCGGCCCTGCTGAAGGTCCTCGAGCCGGTGGTGCCCGACGACGTGCTCGCCACCTACTCCGGCATCGACATCGTCGAGATCACCGGCGCCGGCGTGCACAAGGCCCACGCCCTCGGGGTGCTGTGCGGACGCCTCGGCATCGACGCCGCCGACGTGGTGGCGCTCGGCGACAACCGCAACGACGTCGAGATGCTTCGCTGGGCGGGCCGCGGCGTGGCCATGGGCAACGCCGTCCTCGCGGCCGTGGAGGCCGCCGACGAGCAGACGGCGCACCACATGGACGACGGCGTCGCCATCGTGATCGAGGAGGTCGTCGCCGGTCTACGGTGACCCGCTCGTGCAGGGAATCATCGTCGCGGAGGGGCTCGAGCGGCGGTTCGGCGACCTCGTCGCCGTCGACCGCGTCGACCTGGCCGTCGAGCCGGGGGAGGTCTTCGGCTTCCTCGGACCGAACGGCGCCGGCAAGTCCACCACCGTCCGGATGCTCACCACGCTGCTGAAGCCGACGGCGGGCACGGCGCGTGTGGCCGGCTACGACGTCGTGCGCGAGGCCGCCCAGGTGCGGCGGGCCATCGGCGTGGCGCTGCAGGACGCCGCCATCGACCCGCTGATGACCGGCTCGGAGCTGGTCCACCTGCAGGCCGTGCTGCACGGCATCCCGGCCCGCATCGCCGAGCAGCGGGGCGGCGAGCTCCTTGAGCGGGTGGGCCTGACCGCGGCCGCCGACCGCCGGGTGGGGACCTACTCGGGCGGCATGCGCCGGCGCCTCGACCTGGCGCTGTCGCTCGTGCACGAGCCCGAGGTGCTCTTCCTCGACGAGCCCACCACCGGCCTCGACCCCATGAGCCGCATGGCGCTGTGGGAGGAGGTCCGGTACCTCAACCGCGAGCGGGGCGCCACGGTGCTGCTCACCACGCAGTACCTGGAGGAGGCCGACCAGCTCGCCGGCCGCATCGCCATCATCGACCACGGCCGCATCGTGAAGGAGGGCGTGCCCCGGGCGCTGAAGGCCGAGGTCGGCTCGCCCACGCTCGCCGTCGAGGTCGAGGGCGACCCGGCCGCCGCCCGCGACGTCCTCGCCCGCTTCGGCGACGAGCGGCCCTCCGAGCACGGGGCGCTCGCCATCGGCCTCGAGGGCGGGGCGCCGCAGCTCACGGCGGTGGTCCGCGCGCTCGACGAGGCCGGCGTGCAGATCCGCCACGTCGAGCTGAACGCGCCCACGCTCGACGACGTGTTCGCCGAGGCCACCGGGCGGCGGCTCGAGGGCGCGGACGAGTCGTCGGCGCCGCCGGCGGGCGAGGTGGCGCCGGCGTGACCGCGGCGCTGACGGCGAACCGTCCGGCGGCGCTGCGCCAGTCGCTCGCGCTGTCGCACCGGGCCGTGCGGGCCATCGTCCGCCAGCCCCAGGTCGTGTTCCCGTCGCTGTTCTTCCCGCTGTTCTTCGCCGCGCTGAACTCGGCGGCCTTCGACCGCATCACCACCGCCCAGCCCGTCTTCGCCCAGCGCTACGACTCGTTCCTCGACTTCCTCCTGCCGGCCACGGTGCTGCAGGGCGTGCTGTTCGGCTCGACGCAGTCGGGCACGGAGATGGCCAACGACATCGAGATGGGCTTCTTCGACCGGCTGCTCGCCAGCCCCGTCTCCCGCACGTCGATCCTCGTTGGCCGCCTCGCCGGCGGCGCCGCGCTCGGCGCCGCCCAGGCGGTGTTCTTCACGGTCGTGCTCGTGCTCTTCGGTGCCGAGGTCACCGGCGTGCCCGCCGTCGCCGTGCTCGTCGTGTGCTCGGCGCTGCTCGCCATCGGCATCGGCGGCTTCGGCGTCGTGCTCGGCATCCGCACCGGCTCGGCCGAGGCGGTGCAGGGCGCGTTCCCGCTCATCTTCGTCCTGATGTTCACCTCGTCGGCGTTCTTCCCGATCGAGCTCATGTCCGGCTGGTACGAGGCGGTGGCGAGGTACAACCCGATCTCCTGGGTGCTCGACGCCCTGCGGGAGCTGCTCAGCGTCGGGTGGTCCACCACCGACGCGCTGGTGGCGGTGGCCGCCTCCCTCGGCATCGCTGCCCTGGCGATCGTCTCCGCCCAGCGCGCGCTGCGACGTCGGCTGGTGGTGGCGTCGTGACCGCCGCCCGGGTCGAGCTGGGGTCCCGGCGCACCGGCGCCCGCTCGGTCGTGTCCCAGCTGGTCGTGCGCAACCTGCGGGGCATCGTGCGCATGCCGTCGGCGTTCATCCCGACGCTCGTGATGCCGATCTTCTTCGTCATCACCTTCGCCGGGGCGTTCGGCTTCGCCGGCCGGGCCTTCGGCGGTGGGAACGCCCTCTCGTGGTACGCCCCGATGGCCATCATCCAGGGCGCCTCGTTCTCGGGCATGACCATCGGTCTCGGCACCGCCCGCGACTTCGAGACCGGCTTCTTCGACCGCTTCCTGCTGGCGCCGGTCAGCCGGCTGACGCTGCTCGGCGGGGCGCTCGGCGCCGCCGTCGTCCGCACGCTCGTGACGACCACCGTCGTGCTGATCGCCGCCGCCATCGGCGGGGTGGCCGTGCCGGGCGGGGTCCTCGGGATCGGCGCCCTCTACCTGGCGTCGATCGGCATCGGCGTGGTGGGCGCGCTGTGGGGCCTCGGCCTCGTCTACCGGGCGCAGAGCACGAGGGTGGGCCCGCTCATCCAGGTCGGGATCTTCCTCGCCATCTTCCTGTCGACCGCCCAGGTGCCGATCTCGGCGATGAGCGGCTGGCTTCCCGACGTGGCCCGCATCAACCCGATGACCAACGTGCTGCGCATGTCCCGCGCCGGGTTCGTGCCCGACCAGCTGCAGCCGCCCGCCGGGTTCGGCGTCGGCTGGTCGGAGATGTGGCCCGGGCTGCTCGCACTGGCGGGCGCGGTGGTGGTGCTCGGCGCCTTCGCCCTCCGGGGCATGCGCCGCCTCAGCCCCTGACCGGCCGCCTCAGCCCCTGACCTGGCGCACGGCGGCGTCGACGTCGAGGGCCACGCCGGTCTCGCGCTCGGACAGCTCCCACAGCTGGTCGATGCAGCGCTCCAGGTCCCAGCGGCGCAGCACCGGTCGCTCGACGGCCGGACCGAAGCTGGCGAAGGCCGGCGCGTAGAGCTCGCCGCCCTCGGCGTCGGGATCGGTGGCCGCCCGCAGCTGCATGCGGGCACCGGCCCGCACCGACATGCCGGCGACGTCGGTGAGCTTGTCGAAGAACGCGCCGAGGAACCCGGCGCCGCCCTCGCGGTGGGTGCGGGCCTGCAGGTCCGAGTTCGTGAGGCCGGGGTGGGCGAGCAGGCTGGCGACGTCGACGCCGGCCCGCTCGAAGCGCTGCTGGAGCCCGAGGCCGAAGTGGTAGTTGGCCAGCTTCGCCTGGCCGTACGCCCGCCACGGCTCGTACCGGCCGCGCAGGTGCGGGTTGCCCGGGTCGACGGGTCCGCCGGTGAAGCGGGCGACGCTCGTGACCGTGACGACGCGGGGCCGGCGGCCGGCGTCGGCGGCGCGGACGAGGGGCGCCAGCAGGTCGGCCGTGAACGTCCAGTGGCCGAGGTGGTTCACGCCCAGCTGCATCTCGTAGCCGTCGGCGGTCTCGCGCTCCGGCATCGCCATCAGGCCGGCGTTGTTCATGAGCAGGTCGACGCTCGGGTGCTGCTCGGCGATGGTGGCCGCCGCCGAGCGCACCGACGACTGGTCGCCCAGGTCGAGCGGCACCAGCTCGAGCGAGGCGTCGGGGGCGTGAGCGCGGATCTCCTCGACCGCCGCCTCGGCCTTGGCCTGGTCGCGCACGGCCATCACCACGTGGGCGCCCTTGGCGGCGAGCGCCCGGGCGGTCTCGAGCCCGAGGCCGCCGTTGGCACCGGTGACCACCGCCGTGCGCCCGGACTGGTCCGGGATGTCGTCCTCGCTCCACGTCATGGCGCGGGAGGCTACGACCTCACAGGCCCTGGGCGGCCTCCTGCCAGCCGCTGCTGCGCAGCAGCCGGACCAGCAGGATCACGGGCACGAGGCCGACGGCGACGATGAGCAGCGCCGGCAGCGCGGCCACGTCGAAGCGGGAGTCCTTCGTCGCCTCCCAGACGGTGATCGCCAGGGTGTCGCCGCCGAGCGGGCGGAGCAGGGCGGTGGCGGGCAGCTCCTTCATGACCTCGACGAGCACGAGGAGCGCGGCGGTGAGCAGGCCGGGGCGCAGCAGGGGGAGGTGCACCTCGGCCAGGACCCGGGCCCGGTCGGCGCCGAGGGCGCGGGCGGCGTCGTCGAGGTTGGTGCCGATGCGGCCCATGCGCGACTCGACGGCGAAGTAGGCGAGGGCGTGGAAGCGGACGAGGTAGGCGACGAGCAGGCCGAGGATGGTGCCGGTGAACAGCAGCTCGCGGCTGCCGAGCACGCTCTCGGCCACGCCGGCGACCCGGCGGTCGAACCACACCAGCGGCACGTACACCGCCACGGCGACCACCGTGCCGGGCACGGCGTAGCCGAGGGTGGCGAGGCGGGCGGCCCAGCTGCCCGTGCGCGACGCCTGGCTGCGCTGCCCGTACACGACGACGGTCGAGGTGATGACGGCCGCGAGCGCGGCGAGGACGCCGAGCAGCAGGGTGTTGCGGGCCGCGGACCACAGGCCGTCGGCCAGCTGGTCGTCGGCCACCGTCTCGACCGACCAGGCCACGAGCTGCAGCAGCGGGATGGCGAACACGACGAGCAGCAGCGCCACGCCGGGCACCGGCGCCGCCCAGCGCCGCCAGCCGGTGAGGGGGCGGGGCTGCACGGCGTCGCCAGCGCCGAGCGCCTGGTGGTAGCGGGCCCGGCCCCGCAGCAGGCGCTCGATCGTCACCATCGTGAGCGCGAGGCCGACGAGCACGGTGGCGAGCTGCAGCGCCGCCGCCTGGTCGAACGCGCCGTACCAGACCCGGTAGATCGCGCTGGTGAGGGCCTGCACGCCGAGGAGGTCGACGGCACCGAAGTCGGCCAGCGCCTCCATGACCGCGAGGGCGGCGCCGCCAGCGAGCGCCGGCCGGGCGAGCGGGAGCGCCACCCGGCGCACGGCACCTCCGTAGGAGAGCCCGAGCGAGCGGGCCGATTCGATCGACTGGCGGGACTGCCCGAGGAACGAGGACCGGCCGAGGATGTAGACGTAGGGGTAGAGGACGCCGGTGAGGACGAGCACGGCGCCGAGCGGCGACTCGATCCAGTCGATGCGCAGGCCCTCGCCGAACAGGTTGCTCTGCAGCGGCGTCGCCGAGCCGTACTGCCCGAGCACGACGAAGACGAGCACGTAGCCGGGCACGGCCATGGGGAGCACGAGCGCCCAGTCGAGCCAGCGCCGCCCGGGGAAGTCCCAGAACGAGATGAGCACCGCGAGGCCGCCGCCGACCAGCAGCGTCCCGGCGCCGACGCCGAGGCCGAGCAGCACGCTGGCCCGCACGGCGTCGGGCAGGAGCGTGCGGGCGATCTGGTCGAAGGCGTCGGCCTCGCCGACGAAGCTGGCGGGGAGGGCGAGGAGCGGGCCGGCGACGAGGGCGGCGACGGCCAGGCCCAGCACCGACCAGCCGGCCACCCGCCGGCGGGCGGGCCGGGCCCGCGGCAGGTCGGCGGTCAGTTCCACCCGACCTCGAGCATGAGCGCCACCGCCTCCTCCAGCAGCGGCCCGGCCTCCTCGACCGCGATGGGGTCGAGGCGCACGTCGGCCCAGTCGGCGATGTGCTCGGGTGCGGCGGCCTCGGGGTTGGCGGCCAGCTCGCTGCCCTCGGTGAAGGTCTCCTGCGCCTCGGCCGAGGTGAGGAACTCGATCAGGCGCAGCGCGTCCTCCGGCTGGTCGGACGAGGCGGTGACGCCGATGCCGGACACGTTGGCGTGGGCGCCGGCACCGTCCTGGTCGGGCCACGCCGGCGCCACCGGGAAGTCGGGGTCGTCGGCGAGGATGCGGCCGAGGTAGTAGTCGTTGGTGAGGCCGAGGTCGCACTCGCCGGCGCCCATCGCGCCCAGCAGCTCGCCGTCGGAGTTGATGATGTCGGGGTCGTTGGCCATCCAGGAGCGCAGCAGGTCCTCGGTGGCGTCGCGGCCCCGCTTGGCGATCATGTCGGCCACGAGCGACTGGTTGTACTCGTTGGTCGAGGTGCGCAGGCAGGTGCGCCCCCGGTACGCCGGGTCGCCGAGGGCCTCGTAGCCGGTGATCTCGTCGGGCGAGATGGCGTCGGTGTTGACGACGGGCACCCGGCGGCGGGTCGTGAGCGACACCCAGTGGTCGTCGGGGTCGCGCAGGTCCTCGGGCACGTTGGCCTCGACCACCTCGGACGTCGCCGGCTGGAGCAGGCCGGCGTCCTCGGCCCGCCACAGGTTGGCGAGGTCGGTGGTGATGAGCACGTCGGCCGGGCTGTCGGTGCCCTCGCGGCGGAGGTGCTCGAACAGCTCGGGGGCGGTGCCGCCGCGCAGCTCGACCTCGATGCCCGTCTCCTCGGTGAAGCGCTCGAAGACGTCCTCGGAGCCGTAGTGGGCGCGGCCGTTGTAGACGACCAGCGTCGTCTCGTCGCCCACGGCGCTCGCGAGCGCACCGGCCGCGACGGCGACCACCACGACGAGGATCAGCACGGGGATGGGCCAGCGGCGGCGGAGCAGGCCAGCGAGCATCGGGGCCTCCGGGAGGTCGAGGAGCACCGACGCTACCGGCGTTAGGCAGCCTTCACGGAATCGGGCGTGCCGGCTGAAGGTCGTCCGCGGACGTCGGGTACCGTCGGCGCGTGACCGCCCCGCCCCCGGCCATCCGGGCCGTCGGCATCGACAAGGCCTTCGGCGACGCCACCGCCGTCGACGGCGCCGGCGTCACCGTCGAGCGCGGCCAGCTGGCGGCGCTGCTCGGGCCGAGCGGGTCGGGCAAGACGACGCTGCTGCGGGTCATCGCCGGCTTCGAGGTCCCCGACGCCGGCACGGTCGAGATCGGGGGCCGGCCCGTGGTCGGCCCGGGCACCTGGGTCGAGCCCGAGCACCGCCGCATCGGCATGGTCTTCCAAGACGGCGCCCTGTTCCCGCACCTCACCGTCGAGCGCAACGTCGCGTTCGGCGGCCCGAAGGAGGGCCGGGTGGCGTCGTGCCTCGAGCTGGTCGGCCTCGCCGACCGGGGCCGGTCGTACCCCCACGAGCTGTCCGGCGGGGAGCGCCAGCGGGTGGCGCTGGCGCGGGCGCTGGCGATGGACCCCGACGTGGTGCTGCTCGACGAGCCCTTCGCCGCCCTCGACGCCACGTTGCGCACGACGTTGCGCGAGGAGGTCGCCGCCATCCTCCGGGAGGCCGAGGCCACCGCCCTGCTCGTCACCCACGACCAGCAGGAGGCGCTGTCGCTCGCCGACCAGGTGGTGGTGATGCGCGACGGCCGGGTGGTGCAGGCCGGTGCGCCCGAGGAGGTCTACGCCCGCCCCGCCGACCGCTGGGTGGCCGGGTTCCTCGGCGCCGCCGAGGTGCTCGAGGGCACCGCCTCCGGCGAGACGGCCGAGACCGAGCTCGGCCCCGTGGTCCTCGACGTGCCCGCCGACGGTCCGGTCGACGTGCTCGTGCGCCCCGAGGCCGTCGTGGTCGTGCACCGGGGCGAGGCCGGCGAGGCGGCGGCCGGCGCCGTGGCCGGGCGGGTGCTGTCCCGGGCGTTCTTCGGGCACGACCAGCTGCTGAGCGTGGAGCTCGACTCGGGCCGGCGCCTGCACAGCCGGGTGGGTGGCGCCCGCTCGTGGCGGCCCGGCGACGAGGTGCTCGTGCGCCTCGTCGGGCCGGTGCACGCGCTGCCCGCCGACGACCGGTGACCGCCACCGCCACCCGCCCCGCCGCCGCAGGCGCGTCCGACCGCACGCCGCTCGTCGCCGGCGGGTGCGTCGCCCTCGCCCTGCTGAGCCTGGCGGTGCCGGCCACGCTCGGCTACGACCCCTGGGCCTGGCTGGTCTGGGGTCGGGAGATCCTCGCCGGCGACCTCGACACCACGGGCGGGCCGTCGTGGAAGCCGCTGCCGATCGCCCTCACCGCGCCGCTGGCGCCGCTCGGCGACCTGGCCGTGCCGCTCTACACCGTCGTGGCCCGCGCCCTCGCGCTGGCGGCCGTCGCCGCCGTCGCCCGGCTGGCGTGGCGGTTCGGGGGCGGCCTCGCCGCCGCCCTGGCCGTCGCCCTGCTGGTGCTGACCCCCGACGGCGACCCCCGGTTCCTGCGACTCGTGCTCGAGGGCCACGAGGCGCCGTGGTCGGCCGGGCTCGCCGTCGCCGCGCTGGTGGCCGTCCTCGACCGGCGGCCCGGTCGGGCGCTCGCGTGGACGTGGTCGCTGGCGCTGCTGCGGCCCGAGGCGTGGCCCTTCCTGCTGCTCGCGGCGGCGTGGGCGGCCGGCGTCACCGTGCCGGGAGCGCGCCGATCGGCGCGTTCGTGGTCCCCTCGGCCACCAGCGCGCCGATCGGCGCGCTGGGCCGTCGCCGCCCTCGTCAGCATCCCCCTCCTGTGGTTCGTGCCCGACTGGATCGGCTCGGGAAGCCCCTTCCACGGCGCCGGCACCGCCCAGGTCCTGGCCGACCGGTCCATCGCGTCCCGCCTCGTCGACAGCCTCGCCACCGCCGCCGGCATGGTGCCCGTGGTCGCCTGGGTCCTCGCCGGCGTGGCCGTGGCGGCGACGTGGCGCCGGGGCGACCGAGGGCCCGCCGTCCTCGCCGCGGCGGCCGCCGCCTGGTCGGTGCTCGTCGTCGCCATGGCTGCCGCGTTCGGGTACGCCGCCATCAGCCGGTTCTTCCTCCCGGCCGCCGCCGTGCTCGTCGCCCTCGCCGGTGCCGGCGCGTCGGAGGCGCTCCGGGCCGCACGTGGGTGGGACCGGGGCCGCGTGCTCGCCGCCGCGGTCGGTGCCACCGTGCTGGTGGCGCTGTCGGTGCCCCGGGTCGTGGGCATCGGGGCCGTGGCCGACGAGGTGGCCGACCGGGGCGCGCTGGCCGACGACCTCGACGAGGTCATCGAGCAGGCCGGCGGCGCCGACGTGCTCGCCTCCTGCGACGCCGCCGTGGTGACGGCGCGCACCCTGCTGCGGTCGGCGGCGGCGTGGCACCTCGGGCTGCCGCTGGACGCCGTGGAGCGGTCGGTGCTCGGCCAGCCGGCCGTGCTCCTGCTGGAGTCGGCCCGCGCCGCCCGGCTCGCCCGGGCCGACCCGGCGGCGATCGAGCTGGCCGAGCTCGGCCGCTGGACCGTCTTCGCGCACCGCTGCCCGCCCGCCGCCGGCCGCTGACCGAGGTTGGCGTTAGGTCGACCTGATCCCATACGGTCGGTCCGGTGATCACGCTCTCCGTGGTGGTGCCGGCGACCGACGACCCCGTCACCCTGCCGAGGTGCGTGGCCGCGCTGGAGGCGTCCGATCGTCCGGCCGACGAGGTGCTCGTCATCACCGACCCGGCGCTGTCGGCGACGGCGGCGCGCAACGCCGGCGCCCGCCGTGCGACCGGCGACGTGGTCGTGTTCGTCGACGCCGACGTGGAGGTCGACCCCCGCGCCCTCGGCCGCCTGCGCGACGGGCTCTCCCACGACCCCGACCTGGCCGCCGTGTTCGGCTCCTACGACGACGCGCCGGCCGACCGGGGCGTCGTGTCCGCCTTCCGCAACCTGCTCCACCACCACGTGCACCACCGCAGCGCCGGTCCCGCCGAGACGTTCTGGACCGGCCTCGGCGCCGTGCGCCGCCCGGCGTTCCTGGCCGTCGGCGGCTTCGACGAGGACCGCTACCCCCACCCGTCGATCGAGGACATCGACCTCGGCGACCGCCTGCGAGCCGCCGGTCACCGGGTCGCCCTCGACCCGACCATCCAGGGGACGCACCTCAAGGTCTGGACGCTGCGGTCGATGGTCGCCACCGACTTCTCCCGGCGCGGCGTGCCGTGGGTGTCGCTGCAGGTGCGCCGCCGCCGGCTGTCCGGCGCCCTGAACTGCGGCTGGCGGCACCGGCTCAGCGCCGTGGCGTCCGTGCTGGCCGTGGTCGCCGCCGCCTTCGCCGTCGTGCCGGCGGTCGTGGCCGGCGTCGCCGCCCTCGTCGGGCTCAACCTCGGCTTCTACGCCCTGCTGCTGCGCCGCCTCGGGCTCGTCCACGCCGTCGCCGGCGTCGGGCTCCACGGCCTCCACCACCTCGTCGCCGTCGCCGCCGTGCCGGTCGGCATCGTGGCCGGGCTGCGGGCCGCCCGCTCCGAGCGCACGGTGCTCGAGCTGGTGCCGGCCACCGGGACCGAGCGGTGAGCGGGCCGCTGCGCCTGGGCCTCGTCGGCTGCGGGCGCCTCGCCGAGCTCGGCTACGTCCCGGCCGCCGCGCTCGCGGCTGACGTCGAGCTCGTGGCCGTCGCCGACCCCGACCCGCAGCGCCGGGCCGCCGTGGCCGAGCTGGCGGGCGCCACCGCCCACCCCGACGCCGCGTCGCTGCTCGGCGTCGGCGAGGTCGACGCCGTCGTGCTGGCCACGCCCGCCGCCCACCACCTCGCCGACGCCGAGCGGGCCGTCGAGGCCGGCGTCCCCGTGCTGGTCGAGAAGCCGCCGGGGCCCGACGCCCTCGGCGCCCTCGCCCTCATGCGCCTCGGGCCCAGCGTGCGGGTCGGGTTCAACCGCCGCTTCGATCCGGCCGTCGCCGCCGTGCGCGCCGCCCTCCCGGCCACCGGACCGCTCGACCTCCACCTGTCGATCGCCTACCGCCGGGCCAGCTGGTCGGCGCACACCGTGCGCGACGAGGTGCTGCTCGACCTCGTGCCCCACCTCGTCGACTGGGCCCGGTGGCTGACCGGTGCGGACGTGTCGTCGGTGGCGGCCTCCGAGCTGGTGCCCGACCGCGCCGTCCTCTCCCTCGGCCTGGGCCGCGGCCGGGCCACCGTCGTGGCCGCCGCCGACCGCCTCCACGAGGAGCGGGTCGAGGTGCGCGACGCCGCCGGGGCCCTCGTCGCCCGACACCGCACCGGCGGCCCGGTGGGCGCCGTGCTCGGCCGGGCGCGAGCGGTCGCCGACCGCGCCGCCGGACGGTCGACGCCGCACCCCCTCGCCGCCTCGCTCGCCGCCCAGCTGCAGGCCTTCGCCGCCGCCGTGCGCGGCGACGACCCCGGCGAGCTCGCCACCGCCGACGACGGCCTGGCCGCCATGGCCGTCGTCGACGCCGCCCGCACCAGCGCCACCGCCGGCGGCGCCCCCGTCCCCGTCATCGACCTCCGGGAGCCGACGTGCTGACCATCCTCCAGTTCGACGCCGCCAGCGCCTCGCTGCTGTCCCGCCTGCTCGCCGACGAGCGCCTGCCGAACCTCGCCGCGCTGAAGCAGCGCGGCGTGTGGCACGACCTCGACGCCCCGGCCACCCAGTTCGCCGCCGGCGCCCAGCACACGCTCTACAGCGGCGTGGAGCTGGCCGACCACGGGCTCTTCTACCCGTTCCAGTGGGACGCCTCCGAGCAGCGCGTCCACTACATGGGCCACTTCCACGCGCCGGCGCCGATCTGGGAGCGCCTCGGCCGCACCGGCACCCGCACCCTCGCCGTCGATCCCTACGAGAGCCGACCCCCCGCCGAGCCCGCCCCGGGCGCCCAGGTGTGCGGCTGGCAGCTCCACGACCGCGTCGTGCTCCAGGAGTGGTCGAACCCGGGTGACACGCACCGCCGCCTCGAGCGGCTGTTCGGCGCCCCGCAGCCGGTGGACGAGGTGTTCGGCCGCCACTCGGTCGACGAGATGCTCGGCCTGCGCCGTCGCCTGCTCGGCGCGCCCGGCCGGGTCGCCGACGCCGCCGAGACGCTGCTCGCCGAGGAGCGCTTCGACCTGGCGTGGCTGACGTTCTGCGCCGCCCACGTCGCCGGCCACCAGTTCTGGGACCTGTCCCAGCTCGACCCGGCCGGGCTCGACGTCGCGTCCGAGCGGGTGCTCGGCTCGGCGCTCGAGGACGTCTACGTCGCCGTCGACGCCGCCATCGGCCGGGTGCTCACCGCCCTGCCCGAGGGCGGCGACCTCATGGTCATCTCGCCGGTCGGCATGGACGTGAACACGAGCCGGGCCGACCTGCTGCCCGAGATGCTGCAGGCGATCCTCGACCCGTCGCCGACCCAGGTCGACGACGCATCGGCGGGGGCGCCGTCGTCCATCTGGCGCCTGCGCGCCGCCCTGCCCAGCGGGCTGCGGGCGAAGGTGGCGAACGCCCTGCCCGAGAAGGTCGCCCTCGACCTCACTGCCCGCCTCGAGATGCGGGGCATGGACTGGAGCCAGGTGCGCGCCTTCGCCCACCCGGCCGAGAACCAGGGCTACATCCGCCTCAACCTGCGCGGCCGCGAGCGCGACGGCATCGTCGACCCCGCCGACGCCGACGCCCTGATGGACGAGATCGCCGCCGGCATCGAGTCGTTCCGCGAGCTCGACGGCAGCCCGGCGGTGAAGTCGGTCGAGAAGGTGCGCGACCTGTTCGGCACCGGCGACCGCGCCCACCAGCTGCCCGACCTCATCGTGAAGTGGGTCGACACGCCGGCCACGCACCTCGAGGGCCTGCGCTCCGAGCGCTTCGGCACGGTGCGCCGCCACGGCGTCGGCAGCGGCCGCTCCGGCAACCACACCGAGGGCGACGCCTGGGCGCTGGTCGTGCCCGGCTCGTCGTCGCACGCCACGCTGTCCCGGCGGCCCCGCCTCGAGGACGTCGCCGCCACGGCCGCCGCCCTCGCCGGCGAGGACACCAGCGACATGGTGGGCGAGCCGCTCCTCGAGCGCTGATCCCGTCCCCGTCCCCGAGCCCGACGCCGTCGTGCTCAGGGGCCGGACATCACCTCGTCGAGAACGACGTCAGTCGCTGGCGCGGCGCTCCTTCGCCAGGCCGATGGCGGTGGCGACCTGGGCGGCGACGACGAGGCCGGCGACCTTCGGGCTCTGCTCCAGCCCCCGTCGCAGGAGCCCGACGTAGAAGCCCGGGCGCTGCACCCGGTGCTCGCCGGTGCGCCGCAGGTGGGCGGCGCCGCGCCCGTAGCGGACCTGCTGGCGCCAGAACCCGCGAGCCGAGAGCTCCTGGTGGTGCTCGACCCACGCCTCGGGCGCCCACTCGAGGGCGTGGCCGGCGGCGGCCAGGCGGTCGCACCACTCGCGGTCCTCGCCGGCGGCGAGCGGGAAGGACTCGTCGAAGCGCAGTCCGGCGAAGACGTCGGCCCGGACGGCGAGGTCGCTGGTCGGGGCGAACGGGGCGGCGCTGTCGCGCGACGCGTCGGCGAGGTGGTTGGTGATCAGCTGCGAGGCGCTCGCCCACGGGTCGTCGGGGCGGCCGTTGCGCGTGGGCCCGGCGACGGCGACGGCGCCGGCCTCGACCCGGTCGACGAGGGCGGCGATCCAGCCCGGACCGGGCCGGCAGTCGTCGTCGGTGAAGCAGAGGACGTCGCCCTTCGCCAGCGCGGCGCCGAGGTTGCGGGCCGCGGCCGGCCCGGCGCCGGTGCTGCGCACCACGCGCACCCGGTGGCGGTCGCCCACGGCAGCGTCGACCGCGGCGGGATCCCGGGACGCGTCGTCGACGACCACGATCTCCAGCGGCGGCTCGGTCTGGGCGTCGAGGGCGACGAGGCAGCGGGCGAGGCGGTCGGGGCGGTCGCGGGTGGGGACGACGACGCTGGCCGTGGGGCGGGGACCGCTCATGCCAGCACCGCCACCAGCACCGCCGCCGCAGCGCCGGCGGTCGTGAGCGCCGCCAACCTCCCGCCGAGCGCGCCGGGCAGGCGCCGGGCGGCGAGCAGGGCGCCGGCCCCGGCGCCGGCGAGCGCGGCCGTGGTCGCCCCGGCGGCACCCCACGCCGGCACGGCGAGCACGGCGACGAGGACGAAGGTGGCGGCCGACGCGGCGCCGGACGCGGCGGAGACGTCGGGTCGCAGGCGGAGGGCGGCGGCCTGGACCAGCAGCGCGTTCGCCGGGGCGAGGACGACCAGCGCGAGCGCGGGGGCGAAGGCGTCGACCGCATCGGCGTAGCCGTCGCCGAAGACGACCGGCACCAGGCGGTCGAGCCCGGCACCCGCCACGAGCACGGCGGGGACGAGCCCGGCCAGCAGCCAGCCGGCCAGTCGGCGCAGCGCCGCCTCGGGGTCGGCGGTGGCGTCGCCGTCGGCCAGGTGGGGGAGCGACACGGTGAAGGCCTGGAGGATGGCGTAG
Organism: Acidimicrobiia bacterium; assembly: GCA_046565885.1. Taxonomy (GTDB): domain Bacteria; phylum Actinomycetota; class Acidimicrobiia; order Acidimicrobiales; family Salinilacustritrichaceae; genus Salinilacustrithrix. Next base: position 32,747 of record JBKHXT010000056.1, on the reverse strand, counting down.
GTGACGCCGAGGGCGATGCCGGTGGCGAGCGCGGCGTAGCCGGTCTCGGCGGCCGAGCCGGCCAGCAGGGCGGCGGCGAGCACGCCGCCCCGGTGGGTGACCTGCACCAGCGCGGCGCCGGCGGCTTGCAGCACGCCGAAGCGGATGGCGCCCTCGGGCACGGGGACGCGGTCGACCGGCGGGCGGACGATCGGCGCCACCACGACGGCGGCGAAGGCGGCGCCGGCCACGGCGGCGACGAGGATGGCGAGCACGCCGCCGGTGCCGCCGGCATCATCCCGCAGCAGGAGCACGGCGGCGATCAGCACGGCGTTCTGGAGCGGGTACCGCGTGCTCCAGGCGCCGGTGCGCCCGAGACCGAGGCCGACCTGCAGGGCGAGGGTGGCGGCGACGTTCAGGGCCAGCGCGACCACGACCAGGCCGGTGTCGAGGCGGGGGAGGGCGTCGGGGGCGACGATCGACGCCACGGCGGCGACCGCAGCGATGGCGACGAGCTGCGTCGCACGACCCCAGGCGAGGCGGCGGCCGAGGGCGCGGGCGAGGGCGAGGCGCTGGTCCGGCGGTGCCGCCGGCACGAAGCGGGCGAGCACGGTCGGCCCGCCCAGCGTCATGGCCAGGGAGCCGAGGGTGACGATCGTGAGCGGCACCGAGAAGCGGCCGTAGTCGCCGGGTCCGAGCGCCCGGGGCACGACCGTGGCCAGCAGGAGGAGCGTGACCATCTCCGCCGCCTTGCCAGCCATGCTCGCCAGCACCGACGAGCGCATGGATCGGCCGGACGTGGTGGCGGCCGGTCGTTCCCGTGTGTCGCCGCGCACCACCCCGAGGCTACGGCGGCGGTCCGCTGCGGCCCAGCCCGCCGCCGGGCGGTCGGTACGGTCTCGCCGTGCAGGAGGTGGTGGTGGCGGTCCCGGTCCGGGCGTGCGACGTCGGCGGGTGGACCGACACCTGGTTCGCCGGAACCGGACGGGTCTGCAGCCTGGCGCTCGGCCCCGGCGTCACCGTGCGGGCCGAGCCCACCGGCGACGGCCGCGTCGAGGTGCACCTGCCCGACCTCGGCGACCGGTTCCACCTCGACGACGTCCCCGACCGCCACCGCCTCGTGGCCGAGTCGGTGCACGAGGCAGATCCCGCCGACGGCCTCGGCGTCCGCCTCACGGTGTCGGCGGCGGTGCCGCCGGCCACGTCGCTGGGGACGAGCGGCGCCGTGTGCGTCGGCGTCATCGCCGCCGTCGACGCGCTCGTGCGGGGCGAGATCCGTCCGCCCGGTGCGCTGGCCGAGGCGGCCCACCGGGTGGAGGTCCAGCGCCTCGGTCGCCAGTCGGGCGTGCAGGACCAGTTCGCCGCCGCGCACGGCGGCGCCAACGTCGTCGACGTCGACTACCCGAGCGCCACCGTCACGCCGGTCGTCCTCGACCCGGCGGTGCGGGAGGCGCTCGACGACCGGCTCCTCCACGTGGCCTACGGCGGACCGCACGACTCCTCCGCCGTGCACGAGCAGGTCATCGCCGAGCTGGAGCGGGAGGGCACGGGCGCGCGCCGGCTGGAGCGGTTGCGCGAGCTCGCTGGTGAGGCGGCGTCGGCGCTCGCCGCCGGCGACCTCGCCCGCTGGGGCGCCGCGCTGACCGCCGCGACGGAGACGCAGCGGTCGCTGCACGCCGCGCTCGTCTCCGGAGGCGCGCAGGCGCTCATCGAGCTCGCCCGCTCGGCGGGCGCCCTCGGATGGAAGGTCAACGGCGCCGGCGGCGCCTGCGGCTCGCTCAGCGTCCTGTGCGCCGACGGCGACCAGCGCTGGCGCCTGGCTGAGGCCGTCCGTCCGCTCGGCCAGCCCCTCGAGCTGCGGATCGCCGACCGCGGCGCCCACGTCGTCGGCGCCTGAGGCCGCCCCGGATCCCGCCGGCCGGTCGGCGTCGCCTGCCCGGGCTGCGATGGGTCTCTGGCACCGACCCCAGCCCGGGCTGGCCAGCCGGCGCTGTCTGCCCGGGCCGCGTTCCGGCCGGAGGACCGACGCCAGCCCGGGCTGGGCGATCGAAGGTCCGGCGCCGGCGTAGCGTCGAGCCGTGCGCGGTCGGACCGTAGTGCTCTGCGTCTCGCTGCTCGTGGCCGCGTGCGGAGGATCGGACGAGACGGCGATCGCGCCCGCCGCGACGGCTGCACCGACCGCCGACCTGCTCGTGTCGGTCGAGCGGTCACGCCTGTTCGAGCAGCAGCGGACGATGGCCGTCACGGCGGAGAACCGGGGCGCCGACACCGTGGCGCTCGTCGACCCCTGGCTCGACAGCGGCCGGCACGAGGTCGCCCAGGCCGACCCGCGCACGGTCACGCTCGAGCCCGGCCGGCGCCTGACCTTCCCGCTGCCGTACGGCCCGGCCCGGTGCGACGGCGACCTTCCCGATGTGCTCACCGTCCACGCCCTGATCGCCGGCGTCGACGTCAGCTTCGAGTCACCGATCACCGACCCGATCCGGGGCACCCACGAGCGCGAGTGCGCCGCCGAGCGGGCCCGGGCGGGGGTCGAGCTCGCCTTCGCCGACGACTGGGCCGTCGACGGCGCCACCGCCGCCGGCACGCTGACCGTGCGGCCGACCGAGCCCGACGTCGCGGTCACCGACGTCCGCACCGCCATCGTGTTCGTGACCCAGGTCGGCGCCCCGCTGCCGGCGACCACCGACCTCCCGCTGACGGTCTCGGCGCAGCGGTGCGACGTCCACGCCCTCATCGAGTCGAAGAAGACCTTCACCGTCGCCGTCCACGTGCAGGTGGGCGACGCCGACCCGGTGCCGGTGGAGATCGTCGCCGACGACGGGGCCGCCCGGTCGGCGCTCGACCGGGCCATCGAGGCCTGCGTCACCGCCGAGGGCGCCGGCTGAACGGTCACGGACCGCCGATACCGTTCCCGGCGATGGCCGGGTCCCCCACGCTCGAGCAGTTCTCCCCGGCCGTGCGCGCCTGGTTCGAGACGTCGTTCCCCGAGCCGACCCCGCCCCAGCAGAAGGGCTGGCCCACCATCGCCAGCGGCGCCCACACGCTGATCCTGGCGCCCACCGGGTCGGGCAAGACGCTGTCCGCCTTCCTGTGGGCCATCGACCGGCTGACGTCCACGCCGCCGCCCGAGGAGCGCACCCACCGCACGCGGGTCGTGTACCTGAGCCCGCTGCGGGCGCTGGCCGTCGACGTCGAGAAGAACCTGCGGGCGCCGATCCAGGGCATCCGACTGGCCGCCGAGCGCCTCGGTGTGCCGTACCACGAGCCCACCGTCGGCATCCGCACCGGCGACACGCCCTCCGACGAGCGCCGCCGGCTCCAGCGCAACCCGCCCGACATCCTCATCACCACGCCCGAGTCGCTGTACCTCATGCTCACGTCGCAGGCCCGCGAGACCCTGCAGGGCGTCGAGGCGGTGATCGTCGACGAGATCCACGCCGTCGCCAAGACCAAGCGCGGCTCCCACCTGAGCGTGACCATGGAGCGCCTGGTCGAGGTCACCGACCGCGAGGGCGGCCCGCAGCGCATCGGGCTGTCGGCCACCCAGCGACCGCTCGAGGAGATCGCCGCCTTCCTCGGCGGGCGCACCGATCCCGTCGATGGCGAGTCCCGGTGGCGCGACGTCGAGATCGTCGACGCCGGGGTGCGCAAGGAGCTCGACGTCGAGGTCATCGTCCCGGTCGAGGACATGGGCGACCTCGGCAAGGTCATCGAGGAGCCCATCAGCGGGCCGGCGTCGCTCGGACCGGTGCGCCGCAGCATCTGGCCGTCCATGCACCCCCGCCTGCTCGAGCTCGTGCAGGAGCACCGCTCGACCCTCATCTTCGTCAACGCCCGCCGCCTCGCCGAGCGCCTCGCCACCCGCCTGAACGAGCTCGCGCACGACGAGGAGGACACGGGCGACGCCCAGATGGGGGTCGGCCACGTCGACGAGTCGAGCGACGTCCCCGAGCTGGTGAAGGCCCACCACGGCTCGATCAGCCGCGAGCGGCGCCTGCAGATCGAGGACGAGCTCAAGTCCGGGAAGCTGAAGGGCCTCGTCGCCACGTCCAGCCTCGAGCTCGGCATCGACATGGGCGCCGTCGACCTGGTCGTGCAGGTGGAGTCGCCGGGCAGCGTGTCGTCGGGGCTGCAGCGCATCGGCCGGGCCGGCCACCAGGTGGGCGAGCCGAGCCGGGGCAAGCTGTTCCCGAAGCACCGCTCCGACCTCGTCGAGGCCGCCGTCGTCGTGAAGCGGATGCAGGACGGGCTCATCGAGCAGACCCGCTACCCCCGCAACCCGCTCGACGTCCTCTGCCAGCAGGTCGTGGCCATGTGCGCGCTCGACGAGTGGTCGGTCGACGACCTCGCCCGCATCCTGCGGCGCAGCGCCAGCTTCGCCACGCTCTCCGACGACGTCCTGTACGCCTGCCTCGACCTGCTCGCCGGCCGCTACCCGAGCGAGGAGTTCAGCGAGCTGCGGCCCCGCATCGTCTGGGACCGCACCGCCGGCGCGGGCGCCGGGGTGGTGCGGGGCCGGGCCGGCGCGCAGCGCCTGGCGGTCACCAACCCGGGCACCATCCCCGACCGCGGCCTGTTCGGGGTGTTCCTGCCGGACGGCACGCGCGTGGGCGAGCTCGACGAGGAGATGGTGTACGAGTCCCGGGCGGGCGAGACGTTCCTGCTCGGCGCGTCCACGTGGCGGATCGAGGACATCACCTTCGACCGGGTCGTGGTGACGCCGGCGCCGGGCATGCCGGGGAAGATGCCGTTCTGGCACGGCGAGGGGCCGGGCCGCCCGCTCGAGCTGGGTCGGGGCATCGGCCAGTTCGTGCGCGAGCTGCGCGACCGGCGCACCACGCCCGACCCTCTCAAGACGTTGCGGGAGGAGCACGGCCTCGACGAGCTCGCCGCCCTCAACCTGGTGGCCTACCTCGACGAGCAGGCCGAGGCCACCGGCGTGGTGCCCGACGACCGCACCATCGTGGTCGAGCGCTTCCGCGACGAGATCGGCGACTGGCGCATCTGCGTGCTCTCGCCCTTCGGCGCCCAGGTCCACGCCCCGTGGGCGATGGCGCTGCAGCAGACGCTGGGCGAACGCTGGGGGACCGACGTCGAGCTGATGTGGTCCGACGACGGCATCGTCCTGCGCCTGCCGGAGGCGCTCGACGACCTCCCGATCGACGAGCTGGCGATCCCGCCCGACGAGATCCGCGACATCGTCCTCGGCCAGCTGCCCAACACGGCCATGTTCGCGTCGCGGTTCCGGGAGTGCGCCGGGCGCGCGCTGCTCCTGCCCCGGCGCCGCCCCGATCGCCGCCAGCCGCTCTGGCAGCAGCGCCAGCGGGCCGCCGACCTGTTGAAGGTGGCGGCGAAGTACCCGACGTTCCCGATCCTGCTCGAGACCACCCGCGAGTGCGTGAACGACGTCTTCGACCTGCCGGCGCTCGAGGAGGTCCTGCGCGACATCCGCTCCCGCAAGGTCCGCGTCGTGCCGGTGCAGACCGAGCAGGCGTCGCCGATGGCGCAGTCGCTGCTCTTCGGCTGGATCGCCGTCTACATGTACGAGGGCGACGCCCCCCTGGCCGAGCGCCGCGCCGCCGCCCTCGCCCTCGACCGCGACCTGCTGCGCGAGCTGCTCGGGTCGGAGGAGCTGCGGGAGCTGCTGGACGCCGACGTGCTCGCCGACCTCGAGCTCGAGCTGCAGCGCCTCGTCGAGGGGCGACGGGCGCGCGACGCCGACGAGGCCCACGACCTGCTCCGGGTCCTCGGCCCGCTCACCCTCGAGGAGCTCGACCTGCGCGTCGACGGCGACGCCGCCGCCCTCGTCGACGAGCTGGCCGGGCAGCGCCGCGCCTACGTGGCGGGCATCGCCGGCGAGGACCGGTGGGCGGCCACCGACGACGCCGGCCGACTCCGCGACGCCCTCGGCGTGGCCGTGCCCATGGGCCTCCCCGTGGCGTTCACCGAGTCGGTCGACGACCCCCTCGGCGACCTCGTCGCCCGCTACGCCCGCACCCACGCCCCGTTCACCACCAGCGCCGTGGCGGGCCGCTACGGGCTCACCGCCGAGCGGGTGCTGCCAGCGCTCGAGCGGCTCGAGGCCGACGGGCGGCTGCTGCGCGGCGAGTTCCGCCCCGACGGCCACGAGCGCGAGTGGACCGACCCCGACGTCCTGCGCACGCTGCGCCGCCGCTCGCTCGCCGCGCTGCGCAAGGAGGTCGAGCCGGTCGAGGCCGACGCCCTCGGCCGCTTCCTGCCCGCCTGGCACCAGGTCGGCAGCGACCGCCGGGGCATCGACGCCCTCGTCGACACGGTCGCCCAGCTGCAGGGCGCCCCCATCGCGGCGTCGGTGCTCGAGACCGACGTGCTGCCCGTGCGCCTGCGCGGCTACCAGCCCGCCCAGCTCGACGAGCTGTGCGCCGCCGGCGAGGTCGTGTGGGTCGGCGCCGGGTCGCTCGGCGCGAAGGACGGCCGGGTGCGGCTCCTGTTCCGTGACCAGGCCGGGCTGCTCGTGCCCACGCTCGACCCCGCACCGGACGGCGAGGCGCACGCCGCCATCCTCGACCACCTCCGCCAGCGGGGCGCGTCGTTCTGGAACGAGCTCGTCGCCGCCTGCCAGACCGAGGGCGCGCCGTACGACGAGGCCTCCGTGCTCGCCGCGCTGTGGGACCTGGTCTGGGCCGGGCACGTCACCAACGACTCGATGGCGCCGCTGCGGGCCTTCCTCGGCAGCAAGGTGCGCCGGGCGGCCGGCCGTCGGGGGGCGACCCGGCCCCGGCCCGGCCGGTTGACCCGACTCGGACCGGCCGCGGGCGCCGGACGCTGGTCGCTGGTCGAACCGCTGCTGCGGCCGACGCCCACGCCCACCGAGGCCGCCCACGCCAAGGCCCGCCAGCTGCTCGAGCGCTACGGGGTGCTCACCCGCGAGGCGGCGCTGGGCGAGGGGAGCGAGGGCGGCTTCGCCGGCGTCTACCCGGTCCTGAAGGCGCTCGAGGAGCGGGGCGAGATCCGCCGCGGCTACTTCGTCGCCGGGCTCGGCGCCGCCCAGTTCGCCCTCGGCGGTGCCGTCGACCGCCTGCGCAGCGCACGGGAGTCCGACGGCGTCGGCGGGCTCGTGCTCGCCGCCACCGACCCCGCCCAGCCCTACGGCGCCGCCCTCCCGTGGCCCGACTCGGGCGGCCGACCGTCTCGCCAGGCCGGCGCGCACGTCGTGCTGGTCGACGGCGAGCTCGTCGCCTTCCTCGAGCGCGGCGCCCACTCCGTCTCGACGTTCGAGGCCACCGCGGCCCACCGTGAGTGGGCCACGCTGCTCCAGGAGCTCGTGCACCGCGGGCGCGAGCGGAGCCTCGAGATCCGCAAGGTCGACGGGGTGCCGGTCGCCGAGTCGCCCTGTGCCGAGGTGCTCCGCGCCGCCGGCTACAAGGACGGCTACAAGGGCCTCGTCTACCGCGCCGGCTGACGAGCGACCGGCTCGAAGGGTCGGTCCGTTGCTTCCACGGGGCGGAAGGAGCGCGCCGATCGGCGCGGTCGGGGCCGGCGGGCGACACGCCAGGGTCGGTCCGTTGCTTCCACCTGGTGGAAGGAGCGCGCCGATCGGCGCGGTCGGGAGCTGCGGCCAGAACGTGGTGGTGTGGCACCCTCGCCGGCGTGACCACCCGACGGCGAGGCCGTCCCCGCCGGACGCCGGCAGAGCGGGCCGAGCAGCGCGACCGCCTGGTCGACGCCGCCATGGAGGCCGTGCGCCGCAAGGGCGCCGACTGCTCGATGGACGACATCGCCCGGGTCGCCGGGGTCAGCAAGCCCGTGCTCTACAGCGCCTTCGGCGACAAGCGGGGCGTGGCCGACGCCATCGCCGTGACGCTGGCCCACGACCTCGAGCGCCGGGCCGCCCGCGAGCTGGCCGGCCGGCAGCTCGAGATCCCGAGCGTGGTGCGAGCGGCCATCGGCGCCCTGATCGACATCATCGACACCGAGCCCGAGCTGTACCAGTTCATCGTCCGCTCGATCCGAAGCGGCGACCGCGGCCTGCTCGACAATGCGCTGGTGCGGGTGATCCAGGAGCGCCTGGCGGTGCTGATGGGCCTGCTGCTGCCCGGCCTCGACGTGGTGCGCCTGCGCGCCCTGTCCGACGGGCTGTTCGGGTTCGGCTTCGCCGCGGTCGAGTCGTGGACCTCGAACCGCGAGCTGTCGAAGGAGGAGCTGATCGACGCGCTGTCTCGCGTGGTGCAGGCCGGCATCGAGGCCGCCGGCACCCTGCGCCCCGAGTGACCTAGGCGGCGAGGCCGGCGTCGTAGCGCCGGCGCCACTCCTCGAGCAGCTCGACGGTGTCGTGGTCGTCGGGGTGGAAGTCCCGGCGGTTGTAGTCGAGCAGCTGCTTCACCAGTGCCGGCTGGAAGAACGGGTGCGAGCGCAGGCGCAGGATGCTGGCGGGCAGCTTCGGCCACGCCTTGACGTCCATGGCGACGGACAGGGTCACGGCCGAGACCATGGCGAGCAGGAACCCGACGTGGACGGCCCACATGGTGCCGACCCGGATGTGGTGCTTGCCGCACACGTGCTGGAAGACGTCGTAGGCGACGGCCTTGTGCTCGGACTCCTCGATGGCGTGCCAGGTGAACAGGGCCCGGGCCTCGTCGCTCAGGAACTCGGCGCGGGCCTCGTCGTCGCGCAGGATCGTCTCGGCGAGGGTGGCGGTGTAGTGCTCGAGCGCGGCGGTGACGGCCAGCTGGTGGCTCTTCGGCGACACCTTGTGCAGGAAGGCGAGGCTCTTCTTCACCGCGCGATCGACGCCCTTGGTCGGGTAGCCGAGGGTGCTGAGGTGGTCGTTGAAGTCGCGGTGCTCGCGGCCGTGCACGGCCTCCTGGCCGATGAATCCCTTGACCTGCTTCTGCAGCTCGGGGTCGTCGATGCGGTCGCGGTAGGCGCGGACGCTGCGGACGAAGAAGTCCTCGCCCTCGGGGAAGACGGCCGAGAGCATGGCGGCGATGTGACTGCGCATCGGGTCGCCGGCGACGAAGTGCTTGGGCATGGGGCCGGTGTGGTCGATGCCGGGTCGGCGCACGGTGATGTCCCGGACGGGGGTGGCGGTGCTCATGGCGTGCTCCAGTGCGGTCGGGGGCTTTTGCTACTCGTCGTAGGATAAATACCCACGTCCGGTTTGACCAGACCTGTCCGGTGTGACTTCGACCACGCCGAGGCGTCGGTAGCCTGCGCCGATGCCGACCTCGGGGCCGCACCCGGCCGACGTCGACGAGCGCCTCGTCGCCCACCTCCGGTCGTGGCTCGGCGCGTGGCCGCCGGAGCGGCCGCTGCACGTCGTCGGCAGCGAGCAGCGGACCGTGCCCGGCTGGAACGGGCGCATCCGGCGCCTGAACGGCGTCGCGACGCCCCACGGCGCCGTGGTCTCGGTCCCGCCGGACCGTGCCGATGCCGTCGCCGCAGCGGCCGAGGAGGCCGACGGCGACCTCGACGCCCTGGCCCGCCGCCTGCCCCATCTGCTCGACGACCGGGGCAGCACCTTCGAGGTCGGTGTCTTCCGGTGGACCACCGAGCCGACGGCGTCGGACGACCCCGGCACGTGGCTGCCGACCGACGACCCCCGCCTGCCCGAGTGGCTGCGCCCGTTCAACGGCGACGTCCTCGTCGGCTTCGACGGCGACGACGTCGCCGCCGGCGTCGGCCGCAAGCAGCACGACGCCCACGGCCACGAGCTGGCCGTGGTCACCGAGGAGGGGCACCGGGGACGGGGGTGGGCCCGGCGGCTCGTGTCCCAGGCGGCGCGCCGGGTGCTCGACGACGGCGCCGTGCCCACCTACCTCCACGCCCCGGACAACGCCGCCTCGGCCCGGACGGCCGACGCCTGCGGCTTCCCCGACGTCGGCTGGACGATCTTCGGGCTGTTCGGCGCCGAGCCCGACTGAGCGCCGGTGCCCGAGGGCGACACGATCCACCGGGCGGCGATCCGGTTGCGACCGGCCCTCGCCGGCCAGGTGCTCACCCGGTTCGAGGCGCGGCGGCTCGTGGGCGACCGCCCCGCCGTCGGCGACACCATCGACGACGTCGAGGCGCGGGGCAAGCACCTGCTCGTCCACTTCGGCGGCGGCCTCACGCTGCGGACCCACATGAAGATGACCGGGTCCTGGCACCTGTACCGGGAGGGCGAGCGGTGGCGGAAGGGCGCCCACCTCGCCCGGGCCGTGGTCGGCGCCGACAGCGGGTGGGTGGCGGTGTGCTTCCAGGCGCCGGTGGTCGAGACCTACCACCGCGCCCTCGGCGACCCCGCGCCGCTCGCGTCGCTCGGCCCCGACCTCGCCACCGCCGACCCGGACCTCGAGCTCGCCGTCGCCCGCTCGGGCCAGCTCGACCCGGCGACCGAGATCGCCGACGTGCTCCTCGACCAGCGGATCGCCGCCGGCATCGGCAACGTCTACAAGTCCGACGTCTGCTGGCTCCACCGGGTCAACCCGTTCACGCCGCTCGGCCTGGTCGGGCCCGACGGCCTGCACGCCCTGCTCGCCACGTCCCACCGGCTGCTGGTCGACAACCTCGGGCGCTCGAACCGGGTCACCTACCGCGACGGGCTGGCCGTCTACGGGCGCCGTGGGCAGCCGTGCCCCCGCTGCGGCACCCCGGTGCGCATGCGCCGCCAGGGGCCCATGGCCCGCTCCACGTACTGGTGCCCGTCGTGCCAGCCGGCGGTCGAGAAGCCGCTTGGCAGCACCGAGACCTTGTGAAACCATTCACGAGATGGAGCAGCGAGCACGTCCGCACGTCGTGGTGGTGGGCGCCGGGTTCGGCGGCCTCGCCGTGGTCCGGCGGCTGGCCGGCGAACCGGTCGACGTCACCGTGGTCGACCGCAACAACTTCCACACCTTCCTGCCGCTGCTCTACCAGGTGGCGACCAGCGGCCTGAACGCCGCCGACGTCGCCCACCCGGTGCGGGCCATCGTCCAGCGCCACCCCAACGTCGACGTCCGCCAGGGCACCGTCGTCGGCGTCGACGCGGCCGCCCGGCGGCTCGAGATCGAGGGCCAGGCCCCGCTCGCCTACGACCACCTGGTGCTCGCCGCCGGCGCCACCGCCAACGACTTCGGCATCGAGGGCGTGGCCGAGCACGCCTACCCGCTCTACTCGCTCGCCGACGCCGCCCGGCTGCGCAACCGGGTGCTCGAGCGGTTCGAGGCGGCGGCGGTCGACCCGTCGCTCATCGACGACGGCGCCCTCACCTTCGCCATCGTCGGCGGCGGCCCCACCGGCGTCGAGACCGCCGGCGCCCTGGCCGAGCTGTTCGACCGGGTGCTGCGCGACGACTTCAAGACCCTGCCGGTCGAGCGGGCCCGCGTGGTCCTCATCGAGATGGTCGACACGTTGCTGGCGCCCTTCGGTCGCCGCAGCCGCCAGCACGCGCTCGACGCGCTGCGCCGCCGCGGCGTCGAGGTGCGCCTGTCCACCGCGGTCGCCGCCGTCGAGCCCACCGGCGTCCTGCTCGAGGGCGGCGAGCGGATCCCCGCCCACACCCTCGTGTGGGCGGCCGGGGTGAAGGCGAGCCCGCTGGCCGACGCCCTCGACGTCGAGCGGGGCCCCGGCGGCCGCATCGTCGTCGGCCGCGACCTGGCGGTGCCGGGCCACGACGGGCTGTGGGTCATCGGCGACCTCGCCCACACGCCGGGCGCCGCGCCCGACGGCGGCGCCGCCCCGCAGCTGGCGCCCGCCGCGATGCAGATGGGCGAGGTCGTGGCCCGCAACATCCGCCACCGCCTGGCGGGCGAGCCGACCGAGCCGTTCCGCTACCGGGACAAGGGGACGATGGCCACCATCGGTCGCCGGGCCGCGGTCGCCGAGCTGCCCCACGTGCCCGCCCTCGTCGGCTCCCTCGCCTGGGTGGCCTGGCTGGTCCTGCACCTGGTGATGCTGATCGGCTTCCGCAACCGGTTGTCGGTCCTCGTCAACTGGGCGTGGAACTACCTCACCTGGGACCGCGGGCCACGGCTGATCTTCGGCCCGGACCCGCGCCGACCACCCGGCGCCGGCTGACGTCGGGCGCGAGGGAGGAGGTCCCGGCCGGGACGTCGAAGGGGCACGGGACGACTGCGCCGGGTGGGCCCGTGCGATCGTCGCACGGACCCGGCGCGGGAACGAGGAGTCCCGGTGCGCGTGATCCCGAAGTCGAAGAAGCTGGGGGCCGTGGCCTCCGTGGCCGCCCTCGCCGGCGTGACCTGGAGCGTCGGGGCGGTGGCCCCCGCCCACGCCGACGTGCTCGTCCAGCAGCCGGGCGTCATCGCCTCGGAGAACATGGAGTACGTCGGCACGATCCCGATCGAGTCCCCCGGCGTCAGCCACGCCGTGCGCGAGGTGGACGGTCGGCGCCTGCTCTACGTCAACGGCTCGAAGGGCCTGACCATCTTCGACATCGAGGACCCCACGGCCCCCACGGAGGTGGGCCGGGTCTTCCTGCCGCACTCCCAGAACGAGGACATCCAGGTCTCCGAGGACGGCACCCGGGCCATCATCGCCGCCGACGGCGGGCTGCCCGCCCCGAACCCGGCCACCGAGGGCCTCCACATCGTCGACACCTCCGACCCGTCGTCGCCGACGATCGTCGCCTGGCTCGACGACGCCAACGGCGGCACCAACCACACCGCCACCTGCGCCGACGAGGGGTGCGAGTGGATCTACGCCAACCGCGGCTCGATCTACCACGTGCCGGCGGGCACCGACGGCGCCGAGGACATCCGGATCGCCGGCAGCTGGTTCGCCGCCGACCGCGCGGGCCGGGTCACGAGCAGCCACGCCCTGAACCGCTCGGTGCACCCGGATCCGGACGGCGACGGTGAGCGCACGATCATGATCAGCGACAGCGAGCCGCGCCTGATCATGGATGCCACCGACCCGGCGAACCCGGTGCTGCTGGCCACGTCCGACCCGGCCGACCACGAGGGCGACGGCTTCCTGCAGCACAACAACGCCCGGCCCAACGCCGGCGAGTGGACGCCGCGCGACGGCACCGAGGCGCAGCCGACCCGTGGCCCGGCGGGCGGCCTGCCCGAGCGAGCTGCCGAGCGGGCCCGCACCGCCATCGGCGACACGGCGACGGCGCCCACCGACGTGTTCGGCGGCGACCTGCGGCCCGGCGAGCTGGTGATCGGCAACTCCGAGTCGAACGTGGTCCCGCGCTGCGACGACCAGTCCGGCGGCCTCACCACCTTCTCGATCGCCGACTTCGACAAGGGCGAGCCGATGCGGAAGCTGCACACCTTCCGCCCGGTGAACGGCACGTGGCTCGACGGGAACCCGGGCGTGAACGGGCTCGGCTGCTCGGGCCACTGGTTCGACATCCAGGACGGCGACACGCTCATCGCCGCCAGCTGGTACGAGCACGGCGTGAAGGTCATCGAGGTCCTGCCCGACTACTCGATGCGCGAGGTCGGCTTCTTCCAGCCGGTGGTCGGCGCCGCCGGCGCCGCCTCGTGGGTCGTGGACGACGGGGAGGAGTACATCATCTCGACCGACTACGAGCGCGGGCTCGACATCATCCGGTTCCACCGGGACGCCCCCCGCCCCACCGAGGAGGAGCGGCGCGCCGCGGCGCTGGCCGTCGTGCAGGCCAGCCCGATCGCCGACGCCGAGCGCTGGTTCTGCCGCCTGGGGGCCTCGGCGTAGCGCCCGATCAGGCCCGGCCGAGGATGCGGTCGACCCGGATCTCGATGACGGCCCGGTCCGGGCGCGCCTTGGGCTCGCGGTAGCGGCGGGCGTAGCGGGCCTCGGCGTCGCGGCAGGCGTCGGGGTCCGTGGTGCCGCTGGCCACGCCCTCGAGCGCCATCCACCGCCCGCCGTCGACCTGGCACACGACCGCTCGTGTGCCGTCGTGCTCGGCGACGTTGCGGTACTTCTTCGAGGCGTCCCACGTGATGACCCGCGCGATGCCGGCGTCGCCGTCCCACGTGAACCCGACGGCCACCACGTGGGGCGAGCCGTCGGGCCGCAGCGTGGTGAGCGTGGCCAGGTGGCGCTCCTCGAGGAAGGCGAGGGCGGCGTCGTCGAGCTGGTCCGGGGTCAGCGCCATGGGGCCATCGTGGCAGCCCGCTACTCGACGGCGATCGCGTCCAGGATGTCGAGCCGCGCCGCCCGCCGGGCCGGCCGGATCGAGGCGAGCACGCCGAGGGCGGCGCCCACCACCACGACGACCGCCACCTGGGCCACGGGGATCGAGAAGCGGGTGAGCCCGAAGCCGGACAGGGCCGAGACCAGCGCCCAGCTCACGACGAGCCCCACCCCGAGCCCGACGGCGGTGCCGAGCACGGCGATCAGGACGGCCTCCCAGCGGATGGCGGACCGCAGCTGGGCCCGGGTCATCCCGACCGCCCGTAGGAGGCCCAGCTCCCGGGTCCGCTCGTGGATCGACAGCGACAGCGTGTTGGCGATGCCGATCACGGCGATCACCACCGACAGGAGCAGCAGGGCGTTCACCAGCGTCAGGGAGCTGGTGATCTGGTCGGTGAGCGAGCCGATGAACCCCTCCCGGTCGAGGACCTCGATCGCCGGCACGCCGGCGAGCGCCTCCTCCACCCGGGCCTGGACGGCCGCCACGTCGGCGCCGTCACCGACGTCGACGATGAGCTGCACCAGCTGCCGCTCGGTCACCAGGCGCTCGGCGTCGGCCACGTCGACCGACCAGAAGCCGAGCAGGGTGAGGTCGTCGGAGATCGCCTGCACCTCCAGCTCGAGCGGCTCGCCCGACGAAGCGGTGACGAGGACCCGGTCGCCCACCTCGAGGCCCTGGTCCTCGGCGATCCCGACGTCGACGACGATCCCGCCGGGCCCGAGGTCGGTGACGTCGCCCTCGGCCATGCGGGCGTCGAGCGTGCCAGCCAGCGTCTCGGGGTCGATCGACTGCACGAACTGCGTCGACACGGTGCCGTCCGGGTAGGCGACCTCGGCCTGGAAGAAGCCGATCGACGACACGGTCTCCACGCCGTCGACCTCCGCCACCGAGTCGGCGACGGCCGGCGGGAAGCCGCCGGGCGGACCGAAGCCGGTCAGCTCGGACTGCACCACGAGGTCGCCCGTGAACCCCCGCTCCACCTCGGCGACGACCGAGGCCCGGGCCGAGGCGGCGAACACGGTGACGAAGCCGATGAGGGCCACGCCGATGAGCAGCGCCGAGGCCGTGGCCGACGTGCGCTTCGGGCTCCGGGCGGCGTTCTCGGTGGCCAGCACGCCCGTGATGCCCCGCAGCCGGGGCAGGCCCTGCCCGAGCAGGCGCACGGTCGGCTCGGCCAGCACCGGGCCGACGACGATGGCCCCGACGAGCAGGAGCACGGCGCCGAGCCCCACCGACGCCAGCGACGGGTCGTCCGACCGCCACGCCTCCGACAGCAGCCACGCGCCGCCGGCCACGGCCGCCACGCCGGCGACGCGGCGCACCCGGGAGGCGCCGACCCGCTCGACGGCCACGTCGCGCAGCGCGGCGAGCGGCGCCACGCGGGTGGCCTGCACCGCCGGGAGCACCGACGCCACCAGCGTGATGATCAGGCCGGTGCCGAGGGCGAGCATGACGGTGGGCGTGCGCACCACGAGGGTGGTCGAGGGCAGGTCGGCGCCGGCGGCCTCGAACGCCGCGGTCACGCCGAAGGCGAGGGCGACGCCGCCGGCGAGGCCGAGCACGGCGGCGACGAGGCCGATCACGAGGGCCTCGAGCAGCACCGACCCCAGCACCTGTCGGCGGCTGGCACCGACGGCGCGGAGCAAGGCGAGCTCGCGCGTCCGCTGGGCGACGAGGATCGAGAAGGTGTTGGCGATGATGAACGTGCCGACCAGCAGGGCGATGGCCCCGAACACGGTGAGCAGCTGGCGGAAGAAGGCGAAGCCCTCCTGCACCTCCGAGGCGTTCTGCTCGGCGGCCTCGGCGCCGGTGATCGCCTCCGCCGTCGGGGGCAGCACCCGGCCGACGCGGGCGGCCAGCCGGTCCTGGTCGACGCCCTCCTCGCCGGCGACCACGACGTCCTGCGTGCGACCCTCCAGCCCGGCGATGCGCTGCGCCTCGGCGAAGGTCACGTCCACCGACACCGCGCCGGCCGCGGACGCCGCCTCGCCGAAGGTGAAGGTGCCGACGAGCTCGTAGGTGCGCTCGCCGAGCTGGGTCACGAGCCGCACGTCGTCGCCCAGCTGGAAGCCGGCGTCCTCGGCGGCGGCCACGTTGAGGGCCACCTCGTCGTCGGCCTCGGGCCCCCGCCCCTCGGTGACCCGGTAGGGCGTGAGGCGCTCGTCGTCGATCCAGCTCTCGAGCAGCGTCGGTGGGCCGGCGCTGGCGCCGAGCGGCTCCCCGTCGGGGCCGAGCACCCGGTTCTGCGACCCGAAGCCGATGACCTGCACGAACGGCTCCGCCGCGACGACGCCCTCGACGTCGCGGATGGCGTCGACGACGCCCTCGTCGAGCAGCTCCCGGATCGGCGGGCCGCTGAACCCGCCGCCGCCGAAGGCCTCGACCCCCTGCACCCGCACGTCGATGCGGTCGTTGACGTCGGCGAACAGGTCGTCGAAGACCCGATCGATGGTGTCGGCGAAGACGAAGGTGCCCGACATGAAGGCGACGCCGAGCACGATGGCGACCACGGTGGACACCAACCGGCGCTTGTGCTCCCACAGGGAGCGCAGGGTCACCCGCAGCACCGGGCGCACCGTACGCCCCGGTTCGGGCGCATGTCCCGCCAGATGGTGGCCGGGAGCCCCGTAGGATGGGGCCGTGAACTGCCCGCACTGTGGAGCCGAGGTCGCCCCCGGCGCCCGCTTCTGCTCCTCCTGCGGGCACGAGCTGGTGGTGGTCGGCGACCAGCGGCGCATCGCCACGGTGCTCTTCGCCGACCTCGTCGGCTTCACCGCCCTCTCCGAGACCCTCGACCCCGAGCAGGTCAAGGCGCTCGTCGACCGCTGCTTCGAGCGGCTGGCGCAGGACATCGAGGCCTTCGGCGGACGGGTCGACAAGGTCGTCGGCGACGCCATCGTGGCCCTGTTCGGCGCGCCGGTCGCCCACGAGGACGACGCCGAGCGGGCCGTGCGCGCCGGGCTGCGCATGCAGGAGACCATCGACGGGGTCGCCGCCGAGGTCGGCCACCCCGTGCGCATGCGGGTGGGCATCAACACCGGCGAGGTGCTGGTGGGCGCCGTCCGGGCGGGCCGCGAGTACACGGCCATGGGCGACGTCGTGAACACGGCCAGCCGCCTGCAGGCCGCCGCCGAGCCGGGCACGGTCGTGGTCGGGCCCGACACCCGCGCCGCCACCCGCGACGCCTTCGAGTTCGCCGACCTCGACCCGGTGCTCGCGAAGGGCAAGCGCCTGCCGGTGGAGGCGTCCATCGCCGTGCGGGCCGTCGCCCCGCCCGGCCAGCGGCTGCGCCGGAGCCGGGCCCCGATGGTCGGTCGCGAGACCGAGCTGGCGCTGCTCACCGGCGTCACCGCCACCGCCATCGACCGCTCCCGCGCCGCCCTGCTCGTCGTCCACGGCGAGGCCGGCATGGGCAAGTCCCGGCTCGCCACCGAGACCGCCGTCCACGCCCGCGACGAGCTCGGCGCCTTCGTGCTCGAGGGCCGCTGCGTGCCCTACGGCGAGGCCAACGTGTGGTGGCCCGTGGCCGAGGCCATCCGCGCCGCCGCCGGGCTCACGCCGACATCGTCGCCCGAGGACACCGACCGGGCGCTGCGCGAGGCCGCCACCGCCGCCCTGCGCGGCTCGGGCCGCCTCGACGAGCTCGACCGCATCGTGGCCGGCCTGCACCACCTCCTCGGCCACGACGGCAACCTGCGCGGCATCGACGCCACCCGGGCGCGCGAGGAGGCGATCCGCTCGGTCGTGGCGCTGGCCGAGGGCTTCTCGCAGCAGAAGCCGGTGTTCGTGGTGCTGTCCGACCTGCACTGGGCCGACCAGGAGGTGCTCGACCTCGTCGACACGCTCCTCACCCGCCTGGCCCGGCGGCCCTTCGTGCTGCTCGCCACCGCCCGTCGGGCGCTGCGCGAGCGGTGGACGCCGTCGCCGGCGGCGGCGAACTCCATCGTCCTGCACCTCGACCCCCTCGACGACGAGGCCAGCCATCGCCTGCTGCGCCACCTCACCGACGGGGCCCTCCACCCCTCGATGGCGGCCATGCTCGTCGAGCGGGCCGGCGGCAACCCCTTCTACCTCGAGGAGCTCGTCTCGCTGGTCAGCGAGGCCGGCGTGCGCACGGTCGAGGGGCTGCTCGCCTCCGACAGCGGCGAGCTGCCGTCCACGCTCCGGGGCCTGGTCGCCGCCCGGCTCGACGCGCTCAGCCCCGGCGACCGCCAGCTGCTGGACGACGCCGCCGTGCTCGGCCGGCGCAACAAGACCGACGCGCTCGTCACGATGGCCGCGGTCAAGCGCCGCGTCGACCCCGAGACGGCCCGGGCGCACCTCGAGAGCCTCGCGGCGCGCGAGTTCCTCGTCTTCGACGGCGACCTCTACACCTTCCGCTCCGAGGTGATCCGCGAGGTCGCCTACTCCACGCTCACCAAGGCCGACCGGGCCCGCTCCCACGCCGGCATCGCCCGCTGGATCGAGGAGCACGAGGACCTCGACCGCGAGCACCTGGTCGACCAGGTGGCCAACCACTGGGCGGCGGCCGCAGAGCTGGTCGCCGAGATCGGTGCCGTGTCCCACGTGCCCGATGACGTCTGCGAGCGGGCCGTGCGCTGGCTGCACCAGGCGTCGCTGCGGGCCGAGGCCGACGTCCACCCCGCCACCGTCGAGGCGCTCACCACCCGGGCGCTCGGCCTGATGGGCGACGAGCACCCCGACCGCCCCCACATCCTGCGCCTGCGGGCCCGGGCCCGCACCGACCGCTACCAGCTCGAGCCGGCGCTGGCCGACGCCGCCGCCGCCGAGGACCTCGCCCGCCGGCGGGGCGACGACCGCCTCCTCGGCGAGGTCCTGCTCGTGCGCGCCGACGCGCTCCACCACCGGGGCTCGTTCCCCGAGGCGCTCGCGGTGCTCGACGAGGCCAAGGAGCGCTTCGCCGCCGCCGAGCACCGCGCCGGCTGCGCCGAGGCCGAGCGGCTGCGCGGCATGGTCCACCTCTTCGGCGGCGACTTCGGCTCCGCCGACGCCTCGCTGCGCGAGGCGCTGCGCCTGTTCGAGGAGGTCGGCGACCAGCGGGGCATGGCGTGGGCGCTGCAGAACCTGTCGTGGTCGGCGTACATGGCCGGCCGCATCGACGAGGCCGAGCAGCGGGTCACGGCGGCCATGACGACCTTCGAGGAGCTGGGCGACCCCGGCGGGCTGACGTGGTCGCGCGGCCTGCTGGCCTGGGTGCGCTTCCACCAGGGCCGCAACGAGGAGGCCCTGGCGCTGGCCACGGCCGTCGGCGAGGACGCCCGCGAGCGGGGCGAGCGATGGGGCGAGGCCATGATGCGCGTGCTCTCGGCGTCCATCTCGCTGTGGTCGGGCCGCACCGACGACGCCGTCGCCTCCGCCCGCGACGCCGTCTCGCTGTTCGGCGAGATCGACGACCACATCGGCGAGCTGCAGGCCCGCTGCGGCCTCGGTCGGGCGCTGCTCATGTCCGGCGACGTTGCCGGCGGCATCGCCGAGCTCGAGGACGCGCTCTCCGACGACCACGACCACCCCTTCGGCGACGAGCAGGCGTGGATGGCCCGCATCGCCCTGCTCACGTCGGCCGTGCAGCTGGGCGACGTGCCGCTGGGGGCGTCGGCGATCTCGGGCACCGAGAGCCTCGTCGACGACGACACGGTCGGCATCAGCGACCGCATCGCCGCCCTGGCCCTGCACCACCTCCAGCGCGGCGACCACGACGCCGCCCGGCGCATGATCGCCACCGTCGAGGACGCCCGCGGCTACCTGTTCAGCGCCCGCGCCCTGGTCGCCGCCGTCGGCGGCGACGCCGCCGGCGCCCGGGCGGCCGCCGACTCGGTCGACGAGCACCCGCACACCTACCTCGACCGCGCCTACGCCGGCATCGCCCGGGCGCTCGCCCACGCCGGCGACGGCTGCACCGACGAGGCGCGGGCCGTGACCGCCGACGTCATCGCCGAGCTCGACCGCACCGGCGACCGCCTGGCCCAGGCCGTCGCCCGCCTGGTCGACGCGCACCTGGCCGAGCTCGGCCAGCGCACCGACGCCACCACCGCCCGGGCGGTGGCCGAGAGCCGCCTCGCCGACCTCGGCGTGGCCGCCGACGGGTGGCGGCACCTCCTGCGCGACGCTCTCGGCGTCGTGTCCGCCACCTGACGACCGGGGCCGTGGCGACTGTCACATGGTCTTTCAAGCGGGTGCTTGATACAGTTAGCACTCCGAGAGAGTCCCCCCGAACCGCCAGGAGCGCCGGATGAGCACCACCATCATGACCACCGTGACCGAGTACGAGGAGAAGGCCCTCGAGCTGCTCGCCAAGGTCCAGGACGAGGTCCTGACCTACGTCAAGCAGGCCGTCGAGCTGATCGACGAGCGCCTCCCCGAGCTCGAGCTGCCCGAGGTGGCCGTGCTGGAGCAGGTCCCGACCCTCGAGGAGATCGTGAACACCCAGTTCGCCTTCTCCAAGAAGGTGCTGGCCAACCAGGAGAAGTTCGCCAAGAACGTCGTGAAGGCCGTCAAGCCGCTGACCCGCGACGCCAAGCCGAAGGCCAAGGCCACCAAGGCCACCACGAAGGCCGCCTGATCACCGCCACCGGCTGACGCGATCCGAGGACGGCGCTGCGGCGCCGTCCTCGTCGCGTCCGGGCCCGGACGGCGACGTCAGGCGTCGGCGACGTTCTGGGCGACGTAGCTGCGGTAGACGGCCAGCATCGCCGCCCGCTGCTCGTCGGTCAGCCGGGCGTCGGCCCGGATGGCGTCCTCGACGCTCGGCCCCGGCTCGCCGTCCTCGGTGGCCTCGAGCAGCCCGGCCTGCACCAGCAGCGACTCGGCCGACACGTTCAGGGCGGCGGCGATCGCCTTCAGCACCCGCACGCTCGGCGTGTGCAGGCCCCGCTCGATCTGGCTCAGGTACGGGTTGGAGACGTTGGCCCGGTCGGCCAGGTCGCGCAGCGAGTACTGGGCCTGCTTGCGCCGCTCCCGGATGAAGCTCCCGAGCGATTCGAGCTGCTTGCGGGCGGCGTCGTCGAGGTCCATGGCGCCGCCAGGCTACCGCCGCGCTTGAAGGACGCAGCAGATCAGCGCCGGCGCTTCGTCGCCGAGGTCGGCGTCGCTGCCCGGGGATCGTCCGGCCACGGGTGCTTGGGGTACCGGCCCCGCATCTCGGCCCGGACCTGCGCGTAGGCGCCGTCCCAGAAGCTGGCCAGGTCCTGGGTGACCTGCAGGGGCCGGCCGGCGGGCGACAGCAGGTGCAGCACCACGGGCACCCGACCGCCGCCCACCGCCGGCGTCTCCGTGCTGCCGAACAGCTCCTGCAGCTTCACGGCGAGCACCGGCGGGTCGGCGTCGTAGTCGACCCGGTGGCGGTTCCCGCTCGGCACCTCGAGCCGCTCGGGGGCGAGCTCGTCGATGGCCGACCGCTCGCGCCAGCCGAGCCCGGCCAGCAGCACCTCGCGCCCGTCGATCCGGCGGAGGTCGTCGGCCCGCCGGGGCCCGGCCAGCAGCGGCGCGAGGCGGGCTTCGGCGTCGTCGAGCAGGGCGGCGTCGGAGACGTCGGCCCACCGGTCGGGGTCGAGCCGGTGCAGGAAGCCGAGCCGGGCCTGGAGCCGCCGGACCTCGTCGTCCCAGCCCAGCAGCCCGAGCCCCTCGGCGCGCAGGCCGTCGAGCAGGGCCGAGCGCACCGCCTCGGCGGGCGGCTCGGCCAGCGGTCCCTCCGACAGGGTGACGGCGCCGAAGCGCTCGAGCCGCCGGGCCACGACCTCGCCACGCCGCTCGTCCCAGCGCACCTCGTCGACCACCTCCACGTCGTCGCCGGCGACCAGGCGCACCACGCCCTCGTCGATGGCGGCCGCCTCGCGGGTGCGCGCCCGGGTCGGGTCCCCGTCGTGCTCGACCACCACCACCCACTCGGCGTCGGCCAGGGGATCGGTGGACGGGAACGTGGCCGCCCGCCCGTCGGCGAGCAGCACCTCGCCCCGTCCGCCGGGGCGCCGCCGGCCGATGCGGTCGGGGAAGGCCAGCGCGGCGAGGAGCCCGACGGCGCCGGTGTCACGGCGGCCGCGGTCGCCGCCCACCTCGTCGAGGAAGCGGGCGGCGTCGCGCCGGGCCCGCGCCGCTGCCGGATCGCGACGGTCGCCGAGCGCCCGCAGCCGCTCGGCCACGTCGGTGCGGTCGCGACGGCGCAGCCCGTCCTCGTGGAGGGCGGCGGCGAGGTCGGCGGCCAGCGACCCGTGGCCCAGCTCGGCGCCGCGCACCAGCAGGTGGCCGAGGCGGGGGTGCAGCGGCAGGGTGGCCAGGCGCCGGCCGTGGGCGGTGATGGTGCCGTCGGCGTCGAGGGCGCCGAGGCGGCGCAGCACCGAGCGGGCGGCGGCGAGGTGGCCCGCCGGCGGCGCGGTGAGCCACGCGAGGTCGTCGACCTGGGCGCCCCACGCCGCCAGGTCGAGGGCCAGAGGGGTGAGGTCGGCGACCTCGATCTCCGGCTCCGGGTGCCGCCGCCGGCCGGCGTCCTCGGCCGGGTGCCAGAGGCGGTACGCCCGCCCCGGTCCGAGGCGGCCGGCGCGACCGGCGCGCTGCTCGGCCTCGGCGGTGGTCACCGGCAGCGTGACCAGCCGCGACATGCCGGTGCCCGGGTCGAGGCGAGGCACCCGCCGCAGGCCGCTGTCGACGACGGCGGTCACGCCCTCGATGGTGAGGCTCGTCTCGGCGACCGACGTGGCCAGCACCACCTTGCGGGTGCCCGGCGGCGAGGGGGCGATGGCCGCGTCCTGGTCGGCGGAGGGCATCGACCCGAGCAGGGGTCGGACGGCGACCCCGGGGCCGAGGTCGCCGAGCGCCCGTTGCGCCCGCTGGATCTCGGCGGCGCCGGGGAGGAACACGAGGACGTCGCCGTCCTGCTCGCCGAGCGCCCGCCGCACGGCGGGCACCAGCGCCGCCTCGACCGCCCGCCGGCGGTCGGGTGCGGGACCCGGGTCGACGTGGACGACGTCGACGGGGAACGCCCGCCCCTCCGACCGCACCACCGGGGCGTCGAGCAGGTCGGCCACCGGGGCCACGTCGAGCGTCGCCGACATGACCACGACCCGCAGCTCGGGCCGGAGCGCCTCGACCACCTCGGTGACGAGGGCGAGGCCGAGGTCGGCGTCGAGGCTGCGCTCGTGGAACTCGTCGAACACGACGGCGGACACGCCCGCCAGCTCGGGGTCGCGCTGCAGCCGGCGGGTGAGCACCCCCTCGGTCACGACCTCGATGCGCGTGCGCTCGGAGACGAGCGTGTCCTGGCGCATCCGCCAGCCGACGGTGGCGCCGGGCCCCTCGCCGAGCAGCTGGGCGAGGCGGCGGGCGGCGCTGCGGACGGCGATGCGACGCGGTTCGAGCACCAGCACCGTGCCGGTGCACCACGGCTCGGCCAGCAGGACGAGGGGGACGACGGTCGTCTTCCCGGCGCCCGGCGGTGCGTGCAGCACCGCCCGGCCCCGGTCCCGCACGGCGTCGCGCAGCGCCGGCAGCGCCTCGACGACCGGGAGCCCCCGGACCTCGGCCGGCAGCTCGGGCACGGCGTCAGCGCCGGGCGTGGGCGTCGAGGACGTGGCTCACCGTCGCGGTGATGCGCCGAGCGGTGGGCAGGTGGAGGAACTCGTTCGGCCCGTGGGCGTTCGATCCGGGGCCGAGCACACCGGTGATCAGGAACTGCGCCGAGGGGAAGCGGGCGCCGAGCATCCCCATGAACGGGATGGTGCCGCCCTCGCCGAGCGCCGCCGACGGTGCGCCCCAGTGGGCGGTCGACGCGTCGTCGAGGGCGGACCGCAGCCACGGGGTGGTGGCCGGTGCGTTCCAGCCCGCCTCGGCGCCCCGGACGTCCACGTGCACCGTGGCGCCGTGGGGCGGGTCGTCGGTGAGCGCCCGCTCCAGCGCCTCGGCGACCGCGTGCGGGTCGGCGGTCGGGGCGAGCCGGCAGGAAAGCGTCGCCGTCGTGTGGGGCCGCAGGACGTTGCCGGCGCGGTCGGCCGGGGGGAAGCCGTCCATGGCGATGGTGGCGATCGACGGCTCCCACGTGCGCGCCCGCAGCAGCTCGACCGGGTCGTCGGTGGTGGGTCGGGTGCTACCGGCCCAGGGCATCGCCATGCCGGCCACGATCTCGGCGGCGCTGTCGGCCAGCTGGGCTTCGCGCTCGGGCGGTACGGCCGCGCCCATCTCGTCGACGAGCACGCGACCGGTGTCCGGGTCCTCGATGCGGTCCAGCAGGCGGCGCAGCAGCCGGAACGAGTCGGGGACCACCCCGCCGGCCGACCCCGAGTGCACCCCCTCGGTCAGCACCTCGACCCGCACGTTGGCGACGAGCATCCCGCGCAGGGAGGTCGTCACCCACAGCCGGTCGTAGGTGGCGCAGCCGGAGTCGAGCCCGATGACGAGCGACACGTCGCCGAGCCGGTCGCCGAGCGCCTCGAGGTGGGCGGGCAGGTCCGGGCTCCCGGACTCCTCGCTCGCCTCCACCAGCACGAGGAGCCGGGCGTGGCGGCCGCCGGCCTCGCGCAGGGCCTCGATCGCGGTCAGCGCCGCGAACACCGAGTAGCCGTCGTCGGCGCCGCCCCGGCCGTAGAGGCGGTCGCCCTCGAGCACCGGCGTCCACGGGCCGAGGCCGTCGCGCCAGCCGGTCATCTCCGGCTGCTTGTCGAGGTGCCCGTAGAGCACGACGGTGTCGTCGGCGAGCTCGGCGTCGGTGGCCGGGATCTCGCAGAGGACGAGCGGCGTGCGGCCGGGCAGGTCGTGGACCTCGACGACCATCCCGTCGATCGGCCGGGACGCGCACCAGGCGCGGACCAGCTCGGTGGCGCGGGCCATGTGGCCGGTGGCCTGCCAGTCGGCGTCGAAGGCCGGCGACACGTTCGGGATGGCGACGTAGTCGCGCAGCGGGTCGAGGACGTCGCCGTCCCAGCGGGCGTCGACGGTGGTCCGGATCGCGTTCGCGTCGAGGGTCACGGTCCCCTGGATACCAGGATGGTGGTCGTGCTCCTCGACGCCATCGACCACGTGCAGCTCGCGATGCCCCCCGGCGGGGAGGAGCTGGCGACGTGGTTCTACGAGGGCGTGCTCGGCGTGCCGCGGGTCCCGAAGCCCCCGCACCTCGCCGTGCGGGGCGGCTGCTGGTTCGAGCGGGGGAGCCTGCGCATCCACCTCGGCGTGCAGGACGACTTCGTCCCGGCGACCAAGGCCCACCCCGCGTTCGCCGTGGTCGACCTCGACCGCCTCGAGGCGACGATCACGTCCCACGGCCTCGCGGTCCGGCGGGAGGAGGACCCGCTCGGCCCCGACGTGCTCTACGTCGACGACCCGTTCGGCAACCGCATCGAGCTGCGCCCCGAGCGGGGCACGCAGGAGCGGTCGGCCTACAGCGACGTCATCGAGGAGGTCGCCCGAGACGTCGCCGGCGAGCGCCTCGCCGCCCAGCTGGCGTTCGTCCAGGAGCTCGACCGGCTGAAGTCGGTGGAGCGCCAGTCGCTGGTCCTCGACGGGCTGCGTCGGGAGAACAGCGCCGAGCACAGCTGGCACGTGGCGATGCTGGCGGTCGTCCTGTCCGACCAGGCCCCGGCCGACGTCGACCTGGCCCGGGTCGTCCTCCTGCTGCTCGTCCACGACGTCGTCGAGATCGACGCCGGCGACACCGGCATCTACGACGACGCCAACCGGGGCTCGAAGGAGGACCGCGAGCGCGCCGCCGCCGACCGCCTCTTCGGGCTGCTGCCCGAGGACGTCGGCACGACGCTGCGGGAGGCGTGGGAGGAGTACGAGCACGGCGACAGCCCGGAGGCCCGCTTCGCCCGGGTCTTCGACCGCATCGCCCCGTTCCTGCTCAACCTCGGCTCCGGAGGCATCAACTGGCGCCGCTGGGGCGTCACCGCCGAGCGGGTGCGGGAGGTGCTGGCGCCGGTCGGCGAGGGCGCGCCCGAGCTCGGCCGCTTCGTCGACGCCGCCCTCGACCGCGCGGTCGCCGACCGCCTCCTGCCCCGCGGCGGCAGCGGCCTCATCCTGCCGTAGGGGTCCCACGACCCCGCCAGCGCCGTTCGTACCCTCGTCGGCGTGCGACGTCCCGCCCGCCGCAGCATGGATCCGATCGACCTCGATCCCCGCCGCCCCCGGTTCCCGGTGGTCGGGGCCGTCCACGGCACGCCGATCACCCACCTGCCGAGCCGGACGGTCGGCACGGTCGAGCGCTTCGCCAACACCCGCCTGCAGGTCCGCGACAGCGGTGGGCGCGTGCACACCTTCACGGTCGTCCCCGGGGAGTTCGCCATCGACGGCGTGCGCTGCCACCCGGTCATGGGGAAGGCCGAGCGGCCGGCGGAGCGGCGGATCTCGGCATCCGGGTCCGTGGTCGTCGACCACGAGGCGCGGGTCGCCCGGGCGAGCCGCATCCTCGTGGAGGGCGTGCACGACGCCGAGCTGGTCGAGAAGGTCTGGGGCGACGACCTGCGCCACGAGGGCATCGTCGTCGAGCGCCTCCACGGCATGGACGACCTCGCCGGCGTGGTGCGCGACTTCCGTCCCGGCCCCGCCCGCCGGCTCGGCATCCTCCTCGACCACCTCGTCGACGGATCGAAGGAGTCGCGCGCCGCGGCGGCCGTCGAGCACCCGCACGTGCTGGTGACCGGCACGCCGTACGTCGACGTCTGGCAGGCGGTCCGCCCGTCGGTGGCGGGCATCGACGCCTGGCCCGAGGTGCCGATGGGCGAGCCGTGGAAGGAGGGCGTGCTCGCCCGGATCGGCCGTCGTGGCCAGCACCCGGGCGAGTTCTGGCGGGAGCTCCTCGGCCGGGTGCGCACGTACGCCGACCTGCACCCGCCGCTCGTCGGCGCCGTCGAGCAGCTCATCGACTTCGTCACCGAGCTCGAGGACGCCCCCGACCACGAGCGCTGACCGCCCGCCTGCGGGAGACTGGGCCCGTGCCCCTGCCCCGCAGCCTGCTCACCAGCACCCCGGCCGACGAGCTCGACCTCGTCCTGGCATCGGGCACCTGGCCCGACGAGCTGGACGGCGAGATCTTCGTCGCCGCCGGCGACCTGTCGTCGGTGTCCGGCCACGCCTTCTTCGGCGACGGCCTGGTGCGCCGCCTGTCGCTGCGCCCCGGCCGCCACGGCGCCTCGACCGAGCGGTTCGCCCTGCGCAGCGCCGTGATCGACACGCCGTCGCGGCGCCTGCGCGAGCTGCGCCCCGAGGTCTTCGAGTCACGGGCCTTCGGCACGTCGTCGCCGTTCGGCTACTCGAACGCCGCCAACACGGCGCCGCTGCCGTGGGGCGACCGCCTGTTCGCCACCTGGGACGCCGGCCGGCCCGTCGAGGTCGATCCGGTCGGCCTCGGCTTCCTGGGCGAGGTCGGTGACCGCAGGTCGTGGGGGCCCGATGCCTTCGACAGCGCCGTGCTGCCGATGTACCCGTCGTCGGCGCACCCGGTGATCGACCACGAGCGGGGCTGCCTCTGGACCGTGCTGAGCGACCCGATCACGCGGGCGCTGCACGTCATCCGCTGGGACGGCACCTCCACGGAGGTCCGGCGCTGGCCGCTCGCCGGCGCCGAGCTGCCGCAGTCGATGCACACGGTGGCCCAGACCCGCGACTGGCTGGTGCTGATCGACTGCGCGTTCCGGGTGGACCCGGACGAGCTGCTCGGGCTCGGCGAGCGCCGCCTGACCACCTTCACCGACGAGCCGATCTTCCTGGTCCGCAAGGAGGCGCTGGAGGCGGCCGCCCACGGCACCCCGGTGGAACCGATCGAGCTGCGCACCGGACCGGAGACCAACCACCACTTCGCCGTCTGGGACGACAGCGACGGCATCCGCCTCGTCCTCGAGCACACCGTCGACACCGACCTGGCGATGTACGTGCGGCCCGGCGACCTCGACGCCCTCGGTGAACCGGTCGATCCGGCGCTCCACGGCCTCTACAACCACCCCATGCACCACGGCGTGATCCGGGAGGTGCGCATCGATCCCGATGCCCGCACCCTGAGCACCGAGGCCGTGTACGAGGACCCCGAGCGCGCCTACGCCACCCAGCTGTCGGCCATGGACTGGAGCGCCGAGGGGGTGGCGGCGCCGGTCGCCCACCACATGCTCTTCACCGGCTACCGGCCCGAGGCGATCACCCAGCGGGCGCTCGCCCTCTACCTCGACCGCGTCGACCCGCAGCGGTTCCCGCGGGAGGAGACCCCGTCCTACCTGGTGACCCTGGCGCGGGGCGGCTTGCAGGCCAAGGCGTCCCACACCTTCGCGCTCGACGACTACGCCACCTCGCCCTGCTTCGTGCCCCGCCGCCCCGGTGGGGAGGGCCGGACCCGGTACGCCCCGGCCGAGCCCGGCGGCCTCGACGGCTGGGTGGTGGTCCCGGTCTGCAACGACGACGGCTTCCGCGTGGAGGTGTTCGACGCCGGCGACGTCTCGCACGGCCCGGTGGCCACGCTGCGCACCCCGCACGGCGAGACGATGCCGTTCCTCGTCCACTCGGCGTGGATGCCCGCCGCGGTGCCGGCCGACCGTTGGATCGAGCGGCTGCGGTTCGCCGACGACCTCGATCCGGACAAGGTGGCGTCGCTGCCCGACGACCTCGCCGCCGCCGTGCGGCAGGTGGCCGACGAGCTGGGCTAGCGGGGGAGCGGGAAGCGCCAGGTCTCCCCGCGATCGACCCAGCGGATCTCCGGCAGGTCCGTCGCCTCGGCGGCCGCGGCGCGGAACTCGTCGGCCTTCGAGTGGAAGACGGTGTAGTCGTCGGTGTGGATCGGCACCGCGGTGCGCGGTCGCACGAGCTGCAGCGCCCGGATGCCCTGGTCGGCGTCCATCGTCAGCGTGATGCCGGCGACCCGGGTGCCGCCGAGGTGGATGAGGCACAGGTCGATGTCCGGGTACCGCTGCGGGATCTCGGCGAGCCGGTCGTGGAGCAGCGTGTCGCCGGTGATGTAGGTCCGCAGCCGGACGACGTCGTCGCGCACGAGCTCCAGGAGGCTGCCCATCACGGGTGGCAGCAGCGCACCCAGCGGCTGCGGCGCGTGCTTGCCCGGCATCGACGTGATGCGCAGCTCCTCGTCGCCACGGACGACCGTCTGGGTGTCCCACGTCTCCAGCGCGATGGGGTTGCGGAAGCCCTGCGACCGCAGCTTCTTCGCGCTGTGGGGCTCGGTGACGATCGGCAGGTCCGGGTCGAGCCCCTCGGCCGCCACGTGGTCGAAGTGGTCGCCGTGGTGGTGGGAGAGCACGACCAGGTCGAGCGGTGGCAGCTGGTCGATCTCCATCGCCGGGTCGAGCAGCCGCTTCGACCGCAGGCCGAGCCCGAGGTAGGCGTGCTCGCCGGCGTGCAGGAAGTTGGGGTCGGTGAGCAGGTGAACGAGCCGATCCGGAGCAGCACGGTGGCGTTGCCGATGAAGGTCAGCTCGCCGTGGCCGTCCGCCGCCGGTGGGGACGCGGGGGTGGTCTCGAGGACGAGGTCGGTCGGCACCGCTCAGCACTACCCGGGGCGGCCGGTCGCCAGGACCGGGAACAGGTCCGCGCCCCGCGCTGTTCTGGAGGACGTGGCCACCCCCCGCTCGACGCTGCTGTCCTTCCCCGACCCGGTCGACGAGGTGTCGGCGCGCCTGGTCGCCGGCGGCGTCGTCGCCATGGTGGTCGCCGCCGTGGCCTTCGACTGGCGGTGGCTGGTCGCCCTGCTCGCCTACGGCTTCGTCGCCCGGGTGCTCACCGGACCCAGGCTCAGCCCGCTCGGGCTCGTCGTGACCCGGGTCGTCCGGCCCCGCCTGGACGTCGCCGCCCGCCCCGTGCCGGGGCCGCCGAAGCGCTTCGCCCAGGGCATCGGCGTGGTGTTCTCG
Organism: Acidimicrobiia bacterium; assembly: GCA_046565885.1. GTDB lineage: Bacteria > Actinomycetota > Acidimicrobiia > Acidimicrobiales > Salinilacustritrichaceae > Salinilacustrithrix. Next base: position 2,841 of record JBKHXT010000056.1, on the reverse strand, counting down.
GTCACCGCCCTGGTGCTGGCCCTGGCGGGCGCGTGGGGTGCCGCCCAGGTCGTGCTCGTCCTGCTCGGCGCTGCCGCCTTCCTCGAGTCGGCCTTCGGCCTGTGCCTCGGCTGCAAGGGGTTCGCGGTGCTCATGCGCGCCGGCGTGATCCCCGACGACGTCTGCGAGCGCTGCAACGACATCTGGGCCACGGGCTGAGGGCGCGCCGCCGCCGACCGTGGCGGTGGCTGTGACATCTTCCTCGTCGAGCAGGGATCGGTCGTCCGGTCGCGGAAACCACCCAGGAGTCTCCGACCCGGAAGGTGGCCGCCATGCCGTCCCGACCCGTCCGCACCATGCTCGCCGCCGTCATCGCCGTGCTGCTCGGCACGGCCACGGCCGCCATCGCCCAGCAACCGGCGTCCACGACGGTGGATCCGGGGCAGGAGCGGCCCGAGCAGCGGAGCCGCCCGGAGACCCCGCCCGGCGAGGAGCGGCGACCCGAGCACGCCGGCCCTCCGACGGAGCCGGGTGCCGGCGGGCCGGGCGATGACCCCGTCGAGGAGGAGCCGACGCCGGGCGACTACATCGCGCTGGCCGAGGACGGCCTGCTGTCGGCGCCGCAGTACGAGACGGTCCAGGAGGAGCTCACGCTCCCGATGGCCGACGGCGAGGAGGTCTACCTCGAGATCACCCGTCCCGACCCGGCGAAGCACGAAGACCTCGGGCCCGTGCCGGTGATCCTGGAGGCCAGCCCGTACCACGGCACCCTCGCCGACCGGGAGGGCACCCGCATCTTCCCGGACCCGGTCGACGCGGAGGGCAACCCGATCGGCCTCACCGGCTACTTCGCCCCCAGGGGCTACGCCGTGGCGATGATGGACCTGCGCGGCACCGGCCTGTCCACCGGCTGCCTCGACCACCTCGGCCCGAAGGACGCTTCGGACCTGAAGGCCGTGATCGAGTGGCTCCACGGCCAGGACTGGTCCAACGGCCGCATCGGCATGACCGGCCACTCCTACGTCGGCTCGACCCCGGCCGTGGCCGCCGCCCAGGATCCGGAGGGCCTGGTCACGATCGCTCCGAGCGCCGGCCTCGCCTCGATGTACGACCACCAGTTCCACAACGGGGTGCCGTGGCTGCTCCAGTGGATCGGCCCGATGGTCGCCTACGAGGGCCTCGCCCTCGAGCGAGACCTCCCGCCGGAGGCGCCGGCGATCCCCGTGCTCGGCAGCGGCAACGACGGCGAGAACTTCGAGGCGAACGGCCCGAACCCGCAGACCGGTTGCGGCCTCGCCAACTCCGCCGCCATCTCCGGCCCCGGCCAGCTCACGGGCCAGTACGAGGCCTGGCACGCCGAGCGCGACTGGCGGGAGGGCGCGGCGGAGGCCGATCTGCCCGTGTTCATGATCCACGGCGTCCACGACAACGCCGCCCGGATCCCGGCGTCCGAGTGGTTCTTCGGCGGTCGCTTCGACCGCGAGGAAGACAAGGTCTGGATCGGCCAGTGGGACCACGGCTCGACCAACGGCCGCTGCGGTGACGTCGAGGGGCAGCGGGTGCTGCACCCGACGTGCCGGTTCGAGCAGTTCCAGTACGCGCTCCACGCCTGGTTCGACCACCACCTGCTCGGGACCGGCGTCGACACCGGCCCGGCCGTGGAGGCGTTCCTCAACGCCGAGGACGCCGTCGACATCACCCGGGTGATCGACCCGGAGACGCTCGACTCGAAGGTCTACGCCGCCGACGCCTGGACCGGCTCCGACCAGACCATCACCCTCCACCCCGACGCCACCGACGGCTCGCTGCGGTTCGAGGAGCCGTCCGCCGACGGCTCGACGTCGTTCGACACCCTCGCGGAAGGCGTCCTCGCCCAGGTCGAGCGGGGCAGCGCCGTGTTCACCTCCGAGCCCCTGACCGAGGACCGCGTCCTGCTCGGCCTCTCCGACATGCAGCTGCACGCCTCGGTGACCAACGAGGTGACCCACCTGGTCGCGACGCTGTGGCGGGTCGACGACGAGGGCGACCGCGAGCCGGTCGACTTCTGCGCCATCCAGCCCCAGCTGCGAGACGGGGTCGACTCCATCGCCCCGGTGGTCCCGGGCGAGGTCATGGCCCTCGACCTGCAGTGCTTCACCGTGGCCCAGTGGATCCCGGCCGGTCAGCACCTCGAGCTCGAGATCAGCACCGGCAGCCAGCACCACGCCAGCTTCGGCGACACCGGCCGCGTCACCGTCCACACCGGACCGGGCAAGACCGCCTGGACCGGTCCGGTCGTCGAGGGCGCGACCCTCCACGACGACGTCGACCTCCGCGAGGGCGACGGCACGGCGGAGCCCGCCCCGGCGGGCCCGGCGCGTGCTCCGATCTCCGAGTCGGTCATCGTGCCCGCCCCCGGCGGCGGCACCATCGTCGAGGGGGCCACCGCCGCCGTCGTCCCCTTCACCACGGCCGAAGGCGAGGACAACGCCAGCGCCGAGGTCACCGCGGTGCCGGCGACGCCGGCGGACCTCGACCTCTACCTCGAGCGACTCGACGGGGACACCTGGGTCCCGGTGTCGGCGGGCGAGACGGGAGCGCTCGATGGTGAGTCGCTGACCGCCGGCCGGCTCGAGCCGGGCGACTACCGCATCGTCGTCCACAACTGGGCCGGCGGCCCGACCGAGGTCGCCGTCTCGGCCACGTTCTTCGACAGCACCGGAGCTGCCGGCGCCTGAGCGTCCTACGGTGACGGTGTGACCGACCCGGCCGTCACCTACACCCGCTACCTGTGCGTCGACGAGCTGCTCGACCTGCAGCGGCTGCGGTCGGCCGAGGACGGCGACGCCGAGCACGACGAGATGCTCTTCATCGTCATCCACC
>JBKHXT010000055.1:0-11765 GCA_046565885.1 Acidimicrobiia bacterium | reverse complement strand
AGGTACTCCTTCTCCACGCCGTGGCTCGGGTGGGTCAGGCGGTGCGTGACCTCGCCGTCGTTCGTGAGCAGGAGCAGGCCCTCGGTCTCGGCGTCGAGGCGACCGACCGGGAACACCCGGGGCTCGGCCGGCACGAGCTCGACCACGGTGGGGCGGCCCTGCGGGTCGGAGGCCGTGCTGACCACGCCGGCGGGCTTGTTCAGCAGGTACCACACCGTGTCGGGGCGCACGCCGACCAGCACCCCGTCGACCTCGATGGCGTCGACGTCGGCGTCGGCCTTCTGCCCGAGAATGGCGACCTCGCCGTTGACCCGCACCCGGCCCTGCTCGATCAGGTCCTCGACCACCCGACGGCTGGCGACGCCCGCCCGGGCCAGGAGCTTCTGCAGGCGCTCGGGCTCGCTCACCCGCCGACGGGGGGATCGTCGTCGCTGCCGGCGGGGCCCGGCTCGCCGTCGTCGCCCTCGTCGCCGTCCTCGTCGGCGGCGGTGACCGGATCGGCCTCGGCGTCGAGGGCGTCGGGGCGCAGGCCCTTCTCGAGGGCCTCGTAGACGTCGGCGCTCGGCACGAACTCGCCGAGCGCCGGCAGCTCGTCGAGCGAGTTCAGGCCCAGCTTCTCGAGGAACGTCGGGGTCGTGCCGTAGAGCACGGCCTGGCCGGGCCCGTGGTCGCGGCCGACCTCGTCGACGTAGCCCCGCTGGCTGAGCGTGCGCATCACGCCGTCGACGTTGACGCCACGGATGGCGGCGATCTGGGCCCGGGAGATGGGCTGCTTGTAGGCGACGATGGCCAACGTCTCGAGGGCGGCGCCGGAGAGCCGGCCGGACTGGCCGTCGAGCACGAACCGCTCGATGTAGGGCGCCAGGTCCGGGTGCGTCTGGAACCGCCAGCCGCCGGCGACCTTCACCAGCTGGAACCCGCGGTCGGTGGCGTCGTACTCGGCGCCCAGCTCCCGGCAGGTGGCCTCGACCCGGTCGGCGGCCACCTCGAGCAGCTGGGCGAGCAGCTCGGGCGTGATCGGCTCCTCGGTGACCAGCAACAGGGCCTCGGTGGCCCGGCGCAGCTCCCGCTCGTTCGTGTCCTCGCCCTGGGGCTGCTCGGTCATCGGTTCCACGGTACGCGGCCCTCCCTCGGATCTCGGCGTTCCGTCAGGAGGGTCCTGACAAAGCGCCGCAACTCCCGCTAGCCGTCGTAGGCGTCGACGAAGGCGAGGTCGTCGACGTCGAGCTCGTCGTCGTCGGGGCGCCCGGTCCACACCACGGTGAGGGCGCCGAGCGCCTCGGGCTGCTGCAGGTCGATCCAGCCCTGCTTGTACAGCTCGAGGACGGCGAGGAAGCGCACGACCACCTCGAGGCGCTCGACCAGGTCGGCGGTGAGCTCGGCGAAGGTGGCCCGGCCGAGGCGGGGCAGCTCGTCGAGCAGCTCGGCGACGGCGTCGGTGACCGTGACCCGGATCTGGTGGATGTGGTCGATGTGGACCCGTGGCACCGGCTTGGGCGCCACGGCCCGCAGGAACGCCGAGCGCAGGTCGCCGGGCGTGACGTCGGCGAGCAGGTCGGGCAGCAGGCCGAGGAAGCGCTCCTCCACGCCGACCAGGCGGGGGTACGAGCGGCCCGCCTCGTTGGCGATGCCGGCCATGGCCACGGCGGCGTCCTTGAACGTCTTGCACTCGACCAGGCGGGACAGGAGCAGGTCGCGCTCCTCCCACAGGGCGAGCTCGTCGTCGAGGTCGACGTCGGCGTCCTCGGGCAGCAGCCGCTTGGACTTCAGCTCGATGAGGGTGGCGGCGATGAGCAGGAACTCAGTGGCGAGCTCGAGGTCCATGGCCTCGAGCCGCTCGAGCTCGGCGAGGTAGGCGTCGACGATGTCGGACAGGCGGACCTCGTAGAGGTCGACCTGGTCCTGCAGGATCAGGTGCAGGAGGAGATCGAAGGGCCCCTGGAAGACCGGGGTCGCGACGTCGACGGCCACAGCAGCAGGCTACGAGAACCCCCGCCGCCGGTCGCGGATGGTCCGCTCCGGCTCCCGGCGTTCTCACGGACAGTGGCGGAGTGAGCACATCGTCCGTATCATCCCCGCATGCGGCGTTCGCGCATCCTGGTGGTCGACGACGACGCCGACGTCCGGGCGCTGATCGCCGCCACGCTCGAGCTGGAGGACCTCGACGTCGAGACCGCGGCCGACGGTCGGACGGCGCTGGCCCGCCTGGACAGCGAGCCCTTCGACGTGGTGCTGCTCGACCGGATGATGCCGGGCATGGACGGCTTCGAGGTGCTCGCCGCCATCCGGGCGGATCCTCGCCTGTCGCTGCTCCCGGTGCTGCTGGTGACCGGGCTCGGCGGAGCGGACGACGCCGTCGCCAGCCTCGACCGCGGCGCCGACGACCACATCGCCAAGCCCTTCTCCCCCGACGAGCTCGCGGCGCGCGTGCGCGCCCAGCTGCGGGGCCAGCGCGCCTGGGTCGACCGCCTGACCGCCACCGTCGCCCGCCGGCGCTCCGTCCTCGCCGAGGCGGCGGCCGCCGCCGGCGCCGCCGGCACGACCGACCGGGCCGCGTCCGCGCTCTGCGACGCCCTCCTCGCCGAGTCCGAGCTGGTGGGCATCGAGGTCCTCGAGGTGCCCGGCGGCCACGTCCGGCGGCTCGGCGGGGCCGGCGCCCCGTGCCTCGAGGTGCTGCGCCTCGCCGGCACCGATGACCTCGACGCCCTCCACGCGGGGCTCCCCGCCGGGCCGCGGCGCATCGACCTGCCCGACCAGGTGCTGTGCGCCGCCCCCGTGCGCGACGGCGCCAGCACCCTGGCCGTCGTGCTGGCGGCCGGCGAACCCGGTGTCCGCCACGCCGCGGCCGACGCGGTGCTCGCGCTCACCATCGACGCCGCCGCCATGGCCGCCGGCATCCTCGCCGAGCCGCTGCGCGCGTCCCGGCTGCGAGCCGCCGAGCAGGATCGCATCCGCGCCATCGTCGAGGACCGGGCGTTCCACCCGGTGTTCCAGCCGATCATCGACCTCGTCACCGACACGGTCGTCGGGCACGAGGCGCTCAGCCGCTTCGAGGGCGGCCTCGACCCGGCCGAGGTGTTCGGGTCGGCCGTCCGGGTCGGCGTCGCCGCCGAGCTCGAGCAGGCGACGATGCAGGCCGCCGTCGACGCCGCCGAGCGGCAGCCGGCCGGGTGCTGGCTGGCGCTCAACGTCAGCCCGAGCTGCGTCATCGGACCCCTCGACCTCGACGCCGTCCTCCGGCCGGCAGGGGCGCGCGACATCGTCCTCGAGATCAGCGAGATGGAGCCGGTCGCCGACTACGAGGCGCTCCACGGGGCCATCGACGGCCTGCGCCCGGCGGTGCAGCTGTCGGTGGACGACGCCGGCGCCGGGTTCGCCAGCCTCGCCCACATCCTCGCCCTGCACGCCCGCTACGTGAAGCTCGACCGGTCGTGGGTGCAGGGCATCGACGTCGACCCGGCCAAGCGGGCCCTGGTCGCCGGGCTGCAGAGCTTCGCCGAGGAGACGGGCGCCACCATCATCGCCGAGGGCATCGAGACCGAGGCCCAGCTCGAGGTGGTGCGCCGGTTGGGGATCGCCTGCGGCCAGGGGTGGCTCCTCGGGCGTCCCGGGCCGCTGCCGTCGACCTGAACGCTGTCGGGGGCGCGACCCGGCCACCCCTACGATGCCGGCCCATGGTGCGCTCCTTCTCCGGCATCCAGCCCACCGGCGACCTCCACCTGGGGAACTACCTGGGTGCGGTCCGGCGCTGGACCGAGGACCAGCACGCCACCGACGCCGTGTTCTGCGTGGTGGACCTCCACGCCCTCACCCTCCCCCAGGACCCGGCGGAGCTGCGCTCGCGCACCCTGTCGCTGGCGTCGCTGCTCATCGCCTGCGGCCTCGACCCGCAGGTCTGCACCCTGTTCGTGCAGAGCCACGTCGCCGAGCACACCCGCCTCGCCTGGCTGATGGAGTGCTTCGCCAGCTTCGGCGAGCTGTCCCGGATGACCCAGTTCAAGGACAAGTCCGAGCGGGCCGACTTCATCTCGGCCGGGCTGTTCACGTACCCGGCGCTGCAGGCGGCCGACATCCTCCTCTACGACACCGACGTCGTCCCCGTGGGCGACGACCAGCGCCAGCACATCGAGCTGGCCCGCGACATCGCCCAGCGCGTGAACTCCCGGGTCGGCCGCGACGTGCTGGTCGTCCCCGAGCACGTGATCCCGCCCGTCGGGGCCCGGATCATGGACCTGCAGGAGCCCACGAGCAAGATGTCCAAGTCGCTCGACTCGCCCCAGGGCACGATCCTCGTGCTCGACGACCCGAAGGCGATCGAGAAGAAGGTGAAGCGGGCGGTCACCGACACCGAGACCGAGGTGCGCTTCGATCCCGATGCCAAGCCCGGCGTCTCGAACCTGCTGTCGATCCTGGGCGCCGCCACCGGCCGCGACCCGCAGGCGCTCGCCGACGAGTACGCCCAGTACGGCCCGTTGAAGGCCGACACCGCCGAGGCGGTGATCTCGCTGCTGCGCCCGGTGCAGGAGCGCTACGCCGAGCTGGTCGCCGATCCGGGGGCGACGGCGGCCCTGCTGCACGACGGCGCCGACAAGGCCCGCGCCGTCGCCGCCGCCACGGTGGCTCGCGTCCACGACGCCGTCGGGCTGCTCCCGCCCGGGTGATCCGCCGCCTGCCCGCCACCGCCGCGCTCGGCCTCGCCGGGCTCGTCGTCCTCGTCCTCGGCGGCCTCGTGGCCGCCCGCGGCGTCCTGCTCGGCGAGGTGGCGGTCGTCGAGGCCGTCAACGACCTGCCCGGCCCGGTGGTCGACGTGCTCGAGGTGGTGATGCAGCTCGGCGCCCGGCCGGCCATCGTGCTCGTGGCCCTGGTCGCCGCCGTGCTGGCCGACCGGCGCCGGCTCCGGGTCGGCATCGCCGTGGCGGTCGCCGGCGGCCTGGCCTGGTTCGCCACCGCCCAGGTCAAGGACGTCGTCGACCGACCCCGGCCGGTCGGCGTCGGCGCGGCCGTCGAGGTCCGGGACGACTCCCCCGGTCGGGGCTACCCGTCGTCGCACACCGGCGTCGCCGCGGCCACCCTCGTCGCCGCCGCGCTCGCCACCCGGCGCCCCGTCGGCGCCGCGCTGGCGCTGGCCGCCGTGGTCGGGCTCGGCCGCATGGCCGTGGGCGTCCACCTGCCCCTCGACGTGGTCGGCGGGCTGGCGCTGGGGGCCGTCGCCGCCGCCCTCGCCGTGCACCTCGCGCTGCGCTGATCACGCCGGCCCGGCCGTCGGTAGGGTCTGGCTCCCGTGGACGGAGACCGGATCCTCGACCTCCTGCGCCCCCTCGTCCTCGTCGTCGACGGCGTGGGCACGGTGCTCGACTGGCGCGGCGGCCACGGCGGGTTCCACGGCTACACCCGCGACGACTTCGTCGGGGCCAGCGTCTTCGACTTCGTCGCCCCCGACCAGCACGACGAGCTCGCCCTGTACTTCCTGGAGGCCACCGGCCGCTCGGCGGAGACGCTCGAGCTGCCGATGCCGTTCCGGTTGACGATCCTCGACACCGACGGCCGCCGCCACAACGTCGACATCGTCCCGACCGGCGACAGCACGGGCGAGGACCACCGCTGGATCGTGGTGGTCGTGCCCGACGAGCTGCACACCGCGGTCGCCCGCTCCCTCGAGGCCGAGATGGCCGGCGCGCCGCGGGAGGAGGTCAAGCGCCTGCTGACCGAGGAGCTCCGGGTCGACAACACCCACTACCGGACCCGCTGGTTCCTGGTCGACCTGACGGTGCCGTCGGGACCGACGGTCACGACGGCACGCGAGGACGACGAGCCGCTGGCCGAGGCGGTGGCCGCCGAGATCGCCACCGGTTGGCGGCCGTGGGGCACGCTCGACCCGGGGGCGATCGAGTCGGTCCTGGCCGACGACCTGCCCGGTCAGGTGCGGGCGCGCTTCGACGAGCGGGGCTGGCACCGCTGCGCCGTGGTGCCGGTGCACGTCGACGGGTCGCTGGTGGCCGCCTACCTGCTGTTCGGCAGGGTGCCGGACGAGGAGGAGGTCGCCAAGGTCGACCCGAACGTGGCCGCCCGCATCCACCGCCTCGTCGACGCCACGGCGCTGCTGATCGCCCGGTGGCAGGACCGCGACCGGCTCGTGGCGGCCGCCACCCGGGACCCGCTCACCGGCCTGGCGAACCGCGACTCCTTCGCCGACGCGCTGGCCGGCGCCCACGACGGGTCGTCGGTGCTCTACGTCGACGTCGACCGGTTCAAGGACGTCAACGACCGCTACGGCCACCAGGTGGGCGACCGGGTGCTGGTCGAGATCGCCCGCCGGATCGCCAGCGCCTGCCGACCGAGCGACGTGGTCGCCCGCTTCGGCGGCGACGAGTTCGTCGTGCTGCTGAACGGCGTCTCCCCGGAACTCGCCCGGGAGATCGGTGACCGGATCCTGCGCACCATGGACGAGCCCATCCCCGAGCTCGCCGAGCCGGACCGGGTGAGCGTGAGCGTGGGCCTGGCCACCGTCGACGACGGCGACGCCCTCGTCACGGCCGACCAGGCGATGCTGCAGGCCAAGCGCGCCGGGCGCGGCCGCCTGATCGGCGCCGACGAGCTGCCCGGCTGACCCGGGACCGGACCGCTACCCGCGGCTGCGGCGGGCGGCCTGGAACCGCACGACCGTGACCACGGCCATCCCGATGGCGAGGACGAACCAGCCCACGGCGAGCCCGCCGTCGGCGAGGCCGGCCATCAGGAGGAAGCCCAGCGTCAGCAGGGCCGAGATCGCCCAGGAGGCGTCCACGTCAGGTGACCCGGGTCAGCTCGGGCAGCGGGTCGACGAAGTCGGCCGGCGCCTCGACCGGCGTCGTGGCGGCGATGCGCTCGGCCTCGGCCACGGCCCTGCGGCCCTGGCGGGCGACCCACCAGTAGCGGGCGAAGATGACGGAGGCGCCGGCGCCCTCCGCCCAGATGTTGCAGCCACCGCACATGGCCGGGAGCGTACCGCCGGTGCCGCTACCAGGGCTGGTACGGGGCGACCCAGAACGGCGAGCCCCACGACAGGTCGAAGGGCCACCCCTCGATGGCGTGGACGATGACGCTCCACGACACGAAGCGGGTCAGCCCGTAGAAGAAGAAGCCCCGGTAGAAGGCGAGCAGCGCACGGTCGGGCATGGCGAACTTCACCTGGATCCAGTCCCAGGCGCCGTCGACGGGCCGCACGATGGTCTCGAACCAGTCCCGGGACAGCGTCCGCCACGCGAAGACGAGCAGCAGGAGCAGCGCCAGGCCGTCCATCACGAAGCCGAGGGACGAGTAGTACGCCACGGCGTCGCCGAACTTGCCCTGGCCGGCGCCGTACTTCCACATGCCGACGCTGAAGTTCTCCCACCAGAACGGCCACAGCAGCATGGCGCCGGCCGTGTCGAACATGTCGGTGATGGCGTGCGCGGCCCAGCCGACGAACACCCCGAGGGTCCAGGCCTCGTGGCCCTTGGACACCCACCAGGTGAAGGCGGCGGCGATGGCGGCCATGCCGAGCGAGGTCGTGAAGCCGAGCCCGGGCCAGCCGCGGTGGAACTGCGCCGGGTTGTCGGCGCCGTAGTAGGTCCACGCCTTGGTGAGGAAGTCGGGGCCGAGCGCGCCCACCAGCAGGCCGAGGTAGCTGGTGCGGACGCCGAACTTCTTGAGGAGGGCGAAGTTCTCGAACTCGTGGGCGGCCCAGCTCACCGGCCGCCCCGCCGCTGGCGCCAGCGCTCCTGCAGCACCGGGACATACCAGGCCCACACCGTGATGAACAGCGGTCCGATGATCCAGTTCAGGACGACGTCGCGGGTGAGCAGGGCGAGGACGATGAAGACGGCGGTGCCGACGCCGTAGAGGCGCAGCTCGTCGGCCGGGTACAGCTCGCGGAACGAGCCGTGCTTCGCTCGCTCGATCGACGGGAGCCAGGGCTCGGTGGGCTCGTCGCGGGTCGGCGGACCGGGCACGGACGCGGACGCTACCGCCGGCGCGCCCGGCCGCCGGGGAGCCTCTCGCTCAGTCGTCGTCGGCGTCGCGCAGCGCCCGACCGACCAGGCGGGGCACCGACCAGTCGGACTCGGGCCGATGGTGCTCGCGCGCCCAGGCGACCGTCAGCGGGTCGGCGCCGGCGTCCGCCAGCAGCCGGGCGCCGATGGCGTCGTGGCGCAGGTAGCGGGCGACGCGACCGGAACCGGTGGCCCGGCGGCGACCGACGAGCGTGGCCGCCACCCGGCCGAAGGTGCCGAGGCCGGCGTCGACCTTGCCGACGTCGTGGAGCAGCGCGGCGGCGATCACCGGCCGGGCGGTGCCGGGGCCGAGGCGCCGGTCGACGTCGCGGGCGACGCCGGCGGCGTGCTTGCGGTCGGCCCGCGACATGCGGCGCCACAGGTCCTGCTCGCCGGGGAGCAGGTGCGCCCGGGCCCAGGCGTCGTCGGCCGGGTCGAGCGGGCGCGGCGACAGCGACCCGAGGAAGCGCCGGGCCAGGTGGAGGGGCCCGGCCACCTCAGGCGTGGTCGATGCAGAACCGGGTGGCCGGCAGCATCTCGAGGCGGGCGGCGCCGATGTCGCCGCCGCACACCTCGCAGGTGCCGTAGGAGCCCTCGTCCATGCGGGTGAGCGCGTGCTCGATGTCGTCGAGCTCGCGGCGCAGCTGGTCGTAGAGCACCTTGTTCTCGCCCCGCTCGGCGGCGACCTGGGCCGAGTCGGCGAAGCCCTCGTCGTAGGAGAGGTCGTCCTCCTTGGCGTCGAGCTCGTGCACCTTCCCGCGCAGCAGCTCGGCCTCCTCCTCCAGGGTCGCTCGGAGGTCCTCGGTCGTGGGCTCGGCGTCGGACATGCGGGCAGGATAGAGGGCCCCGGGCGGGGCCCGACGGGATCAGCGCCCGGCGCGGGGGTGGGCGGCGCGCCAGGCGGCCACGAGCCGCTCGGTCGAGACCTTGGTGTACACCTGCGTCGTCGCGATCGAGGCGTGGCCGAGCAGCTCCTGCACCGCGCGGATGTCGGCGCCGTGGTCGAGCAGGTGCGTGGCGCACGAGTGACGCAGCACGTGGGGCGTCAGCCGGTCGGCCAGACCGGCGCTGGCGGCGTGGTGCTTCACCACCAGCCACGTCCCCTGGCGGCCGAGCCGACCGCCGCGCTGGTTCAGGAACACGGCCTCCTCGTCGTCCCGCCGGCGCCAGCGCGACGGGACGAGGGCGCCCCGGCCCTCGAGCGCGAGCCAGTCGGCCAGGGCGTCGGCCGCGGCGCCGAGCACGGGGACCACCCGCTCCTTGTCGCCCTTGCCCACCACCCGCACGAACCCGTCGTGCAGGTCGAGGTCCCGCAGCGACAGGGCGACCAGCTCGGAGATGCGCACCCCCGTCCCGTAGAGGGTCTCGAGGATGGCGCGGTCGCGGCGGGCGACGGGATCGTCGCCGACCACGGCCGAGAGCAGCCGCTCGACCTCGTCCTCCCGCAGCGCCTTCGGCAGCCCGCGGGCCACGGGCGGCGGGGTGACGGCGGCGCCGACGTCGGCGTCGACGTGGCCCTCCTCGGCCAGGTACCGGTGCAGGTTGCGGGCCGCGACCACCCGGCGCTTGCGGGTGGCCGGCGCGAGGCCCTGGTCGCGCAGGGCGCCCACCCAGGCCACGAGGTCGTCCTCGGTCACCTCGGTGACCGGCCGCCCGATCCGGCGCAGGTGGGCGTTCCACGCCCGCAGGTCGCGCCGGTAGGCGTCCACGGTGGAGCGGGCCCGGCCTCGCTCCAGCCGGGCCCAGGTCAGGTACTCCTCGATCTCGAGCGGCAGGGGCTCGTCGTCGTCGGCGTGGACGACGCTCAACGGGAGCGCACGAGCGCCACGGCGATCACCGTCTTCGCGTCGGTGAGGCGCCCGTCGTCGATCATCGCCGCCAGGTCGTCGAGGTGGTGGCGCTCGATCGTCATCGACTCCTCCTCGACCCCCTGGGCGTCGGCGCCGACGTGGCGGAGGCCGGTGGCCAGGTAGATGTCGACCACCTCGTCCGACATGCCGGGGGCGTTGTGGAACGAGATGAGGTGCTCGACGCGGTCGGCCTCGAGGCCGGCCTCCTCGGCGAGCTCGCGGCGGGCGGTCTCCTCGGCCGGCTCGTCGGCGACGTCGCGGATGCCGGCGGGGATCTCGAGCAGGAGGTCGTCGAGCGGCGCCCGGTACTGGCGCACGAGGGTGACGGTGCCGTCGTCGTGCAGCGGGAGGACGGCGACGGCGCCGGGGTGCCGGATCACGTCGCGGGTGAAGGTGCCCCCGTCGGGATCGGCGAACGTGCCGACGGCGACCCGCATCACGTGGCCGTCGTAGACGGTCTCCTCGTCGACGAAGCGGAAGCCGGCCACGGGCCTCAGCTGGCGCGGCTCGGCTGCTCGACCGGGGCGTCGAGGTCGAACAGGTGCGGCTTGCGGCCCTCGGCCCGCTGGAGGGCGGCCTCGACGAACGCCCGGAACAGCGGCGCCGGCCGGGTGGGGCGGCTCTTCAGCTCCGGGTGCGCCTGGGTGCCGACCCAGAACGGGTGGCCCTGCAGCTCGATGAACTCGACGAGGCGGCCGTCGGGCGACTCGCCGCACAGCAGCAGGTCGCTGGCCTCGAAGCGCGACCGGTACTTGGGGTTGAACTCGTAGCGGTGGCGGTGGCGCTCGGAGACCACGGTGGAGCCGTAGGCCTCGGCCACCTTCGAGCCCTCGGCCAGCTGGGCGACGTAGGCGCCGAGGCGCATGGTGCCGCCCATGTCGGTGACGTCGTGCTGGCTGGGCATGATCGTGATCACCGGGTCGGGGGCGGAGGGCTCCATCTCGGTGGAGTTGGCGCCGGGCATCCCGAGCACGTTGCGGGCGTAGTCGACGACCATCATCTGCAGGCCCAGGCACAGCCCCAGGCAGGGGATCTCGTGCTCGCGGGTGTAGGCGGCGGCGGCGATCTTGCCCTCGGTGCCGCGCTCGCCGAACCCGCCCGGGATGATGACGCCGTCGAGGTCCTTCAGCCGGCCGTCGGCCATGAGGCCCTCGACCTCCTCGGCCTGGATCCACTCGAAGTCGATGTCGGCGCCGACGTCGAACCCGCCGTGCTTGGTGGCCTCGACCACCGACAGGTAGGCGTCCTGCAGGGCGACGTACTTGCCGATGATGCCGATGCGCACGGGCCGGGTGGCGGCCTCGACCTTGGCGACGAGGGCCTCCCACTCGGTCAGGTCCGGGGCGGCCACGTCGCCGAGCTGGAGCACGTCGCACACGACGGCGTCGAGGCCCTCCTCGTGGAGGACGAGCGGGATCTCGTAGATGTTCCCGGCGTCGGCGGCGTTGACGACGCCGTCGACGTGCACGTCGCACAGGCGGCTGATCTTCAGCTTCAGGTCGTCGGGGATCGGCGCCTCGGAGCGCACGACGATGGCGTCGGGCTGGATGCCGCGGCTGCGCAGCTCGGTGACGGAGTGCTGCGTCGGCTTGGTCTTCTGCTCGCCGGAGGGCCCGATGAAGGGCACGAGCGTGACGTGCACGTAGCAGACGTTGCCCCGGCCGACGTCGAGGCGGAACTGGCGGATCGCCTCGAGGAACGGGAGGATCTCGATGTCGCCCACCGTGCCGCCGACCTCGGTGATGACCACGTCGACGTCGTCGCCGGCGAGCATGTTGATGCGCCGCTTGATCTCGTCGGTGATGTGCGGGATGACCTGCACGGTCTTGCCCAGGTAGTCGCCACGCCGCTCGGCGGCGAGCACGGCCGAGTAGATCGACCCGGTCGTGGCGTTGGAGTCCTTGGT
>JBKHXT010000054.1:0-8189 GCA_046565885.1 Acidimicrobiia bacterium | reverse complement strand
CCGAGGGCGGCAGGTCGTCGCGCAGCACCTTCAGCGCCACGGTGCGGCCGAGCCGCCGGTCGTAGGCCTCCCAGACCGTGCCCATGCCGCCGGAGCCGAGCACCGACCGCAGCTCGTACCGGTCGGAGACGGTCGGCTCGCCCTGGTCGGTGCGCACGAGCGGGATCGCGGGGAGGTCGGCGCGGCCAGGGGGCACGAGCGGGGCGATACCCGTCTGCCTTCCGGCGCAGACCACGCCACCTCTGGCGATGCCGACCTGAGGCTTTTGTCAGGTTCTGGCAGGAACCGGGTCGATGGGCACCGAAGCACGACCGGAGACGTCGGCCAGATCGAGCCGACCGGGGATCGGGGGAAGCGTGCTGCCGCTCGGAGTGCTGGCCCAGAGGCTGCTGTCGGACCAGGAGGGCAGGAACCGCCTGCTCGGCGCCATCGTCGCCACCGTGCTGCTCGTCGGGGCGTTCGCCACCGGGCTCAGCATCAACATCGAGTTCGGCGGGGGCCGCGGCGGTGGCGGCCCGCTCGCCGTGTCGTCGACGATCGACCCGACCACGGGCGAGGAGGTGTTCGTCGACGAGGAGGGCAACGTCCTCGACGGCGACGAGCTGGCGGCGGCGGGCATCACCGTCCCGTCGAGCAGCCGACCGACGGCCTCCGCCGCCCGCACGCCGACGTCCGCCGGCGCTGCGGGCGCCGGCCCCCAGCCGAGCACCGGGTCGGGCGGCGCCGCACCCGCCCCCGGGGGCGGGGTCGCGGCGGCCGCGGGCGGGGGCGACCCGTGCGCCGGCGCCAGCCTCGGCGCCACCGACCAGGGCGTCACGGCCGAGACGGTCAAGCTCGGCATCCTCGTCCCCAACCTCAACGAGCTCGAGCTCGCCGGCTTCCCGGTCGGGCTGGCCGGCGACTTCGACGCCATCATGACCGCCTGGGTCAACGAGATGAACCGCTCGGGCGTCGCGTGCCGGAAGGTCGAGTGGGTCAAGCGCATCTTCGACGTGGTCAGCGCCGACGACATGCAGCGCGTCTGCCGGGAGATGACCCAGGACGAGAAGGTCTTCTCCGTCGTGACGCCTGGCGGCTACGACTCGGTGGCGCAGCTGTGCATCGCCAAGGACGCGAAGGTCCCCCTCGTGAACGGCGAGCCCGAGCCGGCGGAGTGGTACGCCCAGGCGGCGCCCTACCTCTGGAACCTCGGCACCAGCAAGGACCGCGGCCACATCAACCACGTCAGGTACCTGGTCGAGAAGGGGCACCTGAAGAAGAGCAACAAGATCGGCGTGATCTACGACGGCGTCCCCCACGTCGCCCCCGCCACCGAGAAGGGCCTCCTGCCCGAGCTGAAGCGGCAGGGCCTCGAGCCGACGAAGGTCTTCAAGCTTTCGTCCGACGTCGAGCAGGCGCTGGGCCAGATCAACCAGGTGGTGGTCGACTTCCGCCTCGCCGGCGTCGACTTCGTCTTCATGCCGATGAACCTGATCTACAAGACCCAGTTCATGACGGCCGCCGAGCAGCAGAACTACAACCCGCAGTACACCGAGAGCGACCACAACTTCGGTTGCTACGACTTCACGACCACCACGTACCCGGCCCGCCAGTACGACCGGACGATCTGCGTCACCAGCACCGACATCTACGGCCGCAAGGACCTGGAGGCGTACTCGAAGCAGCACCCGTGGTCCGTGTACGCCGACGAGGTGTACTTCCGCACCCACGAGGCCGGCTACCACCCCGACGGCGAGGGGTCCGACGGCTGGAACGCCCAGCGGGCCCTGCACATCGCCCTCGGCTCGATGATCAAGGCCTGGTGGCAGGCGGCCGACCGGGTGGGCCCGGACCTGACCCGGGCGGCGTGGGGGCAGGCGATGGGCCAGACGGGCGACTTCGAGGACTGCGTGTGCGAGTCGCCCCTGCGCTTCGAGCCCGACAAGTGGGACGGCAGCACGACCGTGAAGGGGCTCCTGTGGCACGCCGAGGCGAGCGACGGGTGGGAGGAGCGGCTGTACCGGGAGCTGACCCGGCCCCAGCCCGCCTACGTCCAGAAGTTCACCCCGTAGGCCCGCCGTGACCCTGCTCGAGGAACCCGCCGCCGACGAGGGCGCCGCCGGCGGGTTCGCCGACCTCGCCGCCACCGTGGCGGTCGACGCGCCCGTCACACCCGATGCGCTCGCCCACGACGTCTCCGACGCAGCGGTCCCCGGCCTCGACACCGACGGCGCCGACGACGTCGACCTGCGGGAGACCTTGAAGACCTGGGGGTCGGCGCCGCTCGTGGTGCTGTTCGCCCTCAACGTCGTCGACGAGCTCGACCGGATCGCGCTGACGGTCCTGGCCCCGAACCTGCGCGACGCGTTCGGGCTCAGCACGAGCGCCGTCGGTGCCATCGCCAACCTCGGTGCGGTCATGACCCTCGTGGCCGCCCTCCCGGTCGCCGTGCTGGCCGAGCGCCGCAGCCGGGTCCGCATCGCCGCCGTCACCGGCGTGGTCTGGTCCGTGTTCGCCGCCCTCACCGGTCTCGTGGCGAACGCCTTCCAGCTCGCGCTGACCCGCATCGGCGCCGGGATCGGCAAGGCGTCGGTGGAGCCGGTGCACTCGAGCCTGCTCGCCGACTCCTACCCGGTGGCCGCCCGCGGCCGGGTCTTCGCGGCCCACCAGCTCGCCAACCCCGTGGCCGTGGTGTTCGGGCCTCTGCTGGTCGGCGGCATCGTGCTGGTCGTCCCGGGCGACGGGTGGCGGGCCGGGTTCCTCGTCCCCGCCGGGCTCTCGGTGGTCGCCGCGCTGGCGGCCTTCCGTCTGCGGGAGCCGATCCGGGGCCGCTTCGAGCGGGGCGACGACGCCGACGTCGAGGGCGTCGCCGACGCGCCGGCGGTGACCCTCGCGGCGAGCATGCGCCGGCTCCTGCAGATCCAGACCCTGCGGGCCATGTACTTCGGCCTCGGGATCCTCGGCTTCGCCCTGTTCGGTGCCGGGACGATCCTGAGCCTCTACCTCGAGGAGCACTACGGGCTCGGCGAGGGCGGCCGGGCGCTGGTGATCAGTCTCCTCGGCGTCGGCGGCCTCGTCGGGATGCCGATCGGGGGCGCGGTGGGCGACCGGCTCTTCCGCCACGACCCGGCCTGGCCGCTGTTCCTCATCGGCGCCGCGCTGCCCGTCTACGGCGTGGCCCAGGCGGTCGCCGTCTACCTCCCGGGCGTCTGGCTCACGGTGCCGGCCCTCGTGCTCGCCCAGGCCTTCGCCAGCACCACGACCCCGGCGTTCCGGCTCCTGTTCGCGAGCGTGACGCCCCCGTCGATGCGCAGCGTGGCCTTCGGGTCCATCGGCATCTTCATGGTCGTCTTCGGCGGCTTCGGCGGCAGCATCATCTTCGGCGCGATCGCCGACGCCACGAGCGAGCAGCTGTCGCTCGCCCTGCTCGGCGTGCCGACCGCCATCGCCGGGCTGGTCATCATCGGCGGCGCGCGGACGGTCCGGGGCGACCTCGCCGCCGTCGCCGCCGACCTGCGGGAGGAGCGCCTGGCCGCGGAGCGCCGCCGCCAGCCCCAGCGCAACCTGCTCGAGATCCGCAACCTCGACTTCCACTACGGCCCCGTGCAGATCCTGTTCGGCGTCGACCTCGACGTGCCCGAGGGGGAGATCTTCGCCCTGCTCGGCACCAACGGCGCCGGCAAGTCGACCCTGCTGCGGGCGGTCACCGGCCTCACCCCGCCGACCCGCGGCTCGATCCGCTTCGACGGGGTCGAGACCACGCACCTCGAGGCCGAGCAGCTGCTGCGCCTCGGCATCGCCCAGATGCCGGGCGGCAAGGCCACCTTCCCGGGCCTGACCGTCGCCGAGAACCTCCGCGTCGGCGCCTACACGTTCCGCCAGGACGGCGAGCGGGTCGAGCGCCAGATCGAGGAGGTGTACGAGTGGTTCCCCCGCCTCCGCGAGCGCCGCGACCAGCTCGCCGGGACGCTCTCCGGCGGTGAGCAGCAGATGCTGGCCCTCGGCAAGGCCTTCCTCACCAAGCCCCGCCTGCTCTGCATCGACGAGCTCTCCCTCGGGCTGCAGCCCTCGATCGTCGCCCAGATCCTGGAGATCGTCCGGGAGATGCACCGCCGTGGGACCACGATCATCATCGTGGAGCAGTCGCTCAACGTGGCCCTGAGCCTGGCCACGACGGCGGTGTTCATGGAGAAGGGCCAGGTCCGCTTCACCGGCCCGGCCCGGGAGCTGCTCGAGCGGCCCGACCTCGCCCGCTCGGTGTTCCTCGACGGCGCCCGGGGAGCCGTCTCGTGAACCTGACCGACATCGTCCTCGGCGGTACCAGCGGGCTGACCTACGGCGTGCTCGCCCTCGGCCTCGCGCTCATCTACAAGTCGGGCCGGTTCGTGAACTTCGCCCACGGCAACCTCGGCGTGGTCTGCGCCGTGCTGTTCGGGAAGGCGGTCGTGGACTGGGGGGTGCCCTACTGGGTCGCCCTCCCGCTGGCCCTCGCGCTCGGCGGCGTGCTCGGCGGGCTCCTCGAGCTGGGCATAGTCCGGCGGCTGTTCGACGCCCCCCGCCTCGTCCTCGTCGTCGCCACCATCGGCGTGTCGCAGATCCTGCTGTTCCTGTCCCTGCAGCGGTTCATGAACGCCGACCAGAGCGCGCTCCGGGAGTCCGGCTACCCCGTGCCCTTCGACGCCGAGTGGTCCGTCGGCGGGGTCGTCCTCCGCGGCGGGGAGATCGGGATCCTCGTCCTCGCCCCGATCGTGACCGCGGCCATCGCCGCCTTCTTCCGGTGGACGCCCTACGGCCAGGCGATCCGGGCGGCGGCCGAGAACCCCGACGCCGCCCGCCTCGCCGGCATCTCGGTGCGTCGCATGTCGACCATGGTGTGGGTGATCGCCGGCGTGCTCGCCGCCTTCACGCTCATCCTGGTGTCGACCCAGCGGCCGGTCTTCCAGGTCGGGGCCCTCGGTCCGGGCATCCTCGTGCGGGCGCTCGGCGCCGCCCTGGTCGGGCGCATGACGAACCTGCCGGTCGTGTTCGCCGCCGGGCTCGGCATCGGCGTCATCGAGCGGGTCGTGCTGACGAACTTCGAGCAGGGGGGCCTCGCCGACCTGTTCCTGTTCGTCGTGATCATGGCCGCCCTCGCCTTCCAGGGGCGCGAGATCGCCAGGTCCACCCGAGACGGCCAGAGCGACGTGACCTTGGGCGCCGAGCTGCGGACGCTGCCGTCGCGGGTGCGGGCGCTGCCGGCGGTCCGGCGGCTCCACCGCGGGACGATCCTCGCCTGCCTCGCGTTCGCCATCGCGCTGCCGCAGCTGCCCGTCCTGGGCTTCGACACCCAGGGCAAGGCGTTCCTGCTGTCGCTGACGCTCGGCTACGTGCTCGTCGGTCTGTCGATGACGCTGCTGGTCGGTTGGGCCGGGCAGGTCTCGCTGGGCCAGTTCGCGCTCGTGGGCGTCGGCTCGTTCACCGCGGCCCGCATCGGCGACGGGATGCCCCTCCCGCTCACCGTCGTGGTGGTCGGCGTCGTCGGTGCCGGCGTGGCGATCCTCGTCGGCCTGCCGGCGATGCGGATCCAGGGGCTGTTCCTCGCCGTCTCCACCCTCGCCTTCGCCGTGATGGCGAAGAGCTGGGTCTTCCAGGAACCGTCGCTGGCGGGCACCGACTCGACCGCTTCCATGACCCGGCCGGGGCTCCTGGCCCGCTTCGACCTCGGCGAGGCCGTGGTGGAGCGGGACGTGTACTACTTCGCGCTGGTCCTGGTGGTGCTGGCGACCATCGCCGTGCGCAACGTTCGGGGCAGCGCCATCGGGAGGTCGTTCATCGCCGTGCGCGACAACGACAAGGCCGCCCGCTCGGACGGGCTGTCGGCGTCGGCCACCCGCCTGCTGAGCTTCGCCCTCTCGGGGTTCATCGCCGCCGTCGCCGGGCTCGTGTTCGCACTCGCCCGAATCAACTTCGATGCCCGCGACTACGACCCGGCGGTCAGCCTGAGCATGCTGCTGATGGTCATCATCGGCGGGCTCGGCTCGATCCCCGGGGCGATCCTCGGGGCCGTGTTCCTGTACGGCCTGCCGGCGCTGTTCGACGCCAGCGATCTCGTGCAGCTCCTGACCTCGGGCCTCGGGGTGCTGGTCGTGCTGCTGTTCCTCCCCGGCGGCCTGATGGAGCTCGTGCACAAGGCCCGAGCGCCGTTCGTCGAGCGGGCGGTGCGCCGGGCCGACGGCCTGCCCGACCCGCCCTCGATCGTCCCGCCGTGGCGAGACGTGGTCGCCGTGGCGCTCGGCCGACGGCGGGAACCGGCGGGGGGCGCATCGTGACCGCCACCCTCGAGCGCGCACCGGTCCCGGCGACCGCGCACCTGGCGCTGCACGCCCGTGACGTCACCGTCCGCTTCGGCGGGCTGACGGCGGTGGACGGCGTCGCCATCGACATCCGCGCCGAGGAGGTCGTGGGCCTGATCGGCGGCAACGGCGCCGGCAAGACCACCTTCATGAACGTGGTGTCCGGCTACGTCGACCCGGAGCCGGGGGCGGTGATCGAGGTCGCCGGTCGCAGCGTGGTCGGCCTGGCGCCGGAGTACCGGCCCTACGTCGACGTCGGGCGCAGCTACCAGGCGGCCACCCTGTTCCCCGGCCTCACCGTGACCGAGACCCTGCTCGTCGCCGTTGAGCGGCACGAGCCCACGCCGCTGCTCGGCGCCATCCTCGGCACCGGCCGCGCCCGGCGCATCGAGCGCGCCAAGCGCGAGCGGGTCGCCGAGCTGGTGGAGTCGTGCGGCCTCCAGCCCTACGCCGAGCGGCTGGTGCGCGAGCTGTCGACCGGCACCCGGCGGGTCGTTGACCTCGCCTGCATCCTGGCCCAGCGGCCGCGGCTGCTGCTGCTCGACGAACCCACCGGCGGCCTCGCCCAGCGGGAGACCGAGGCCTTCGCCCCGCTGATCAAGCAGGTGCAGCGCGACCTCGGCTGCGCGGTCATGGTCATCGAGCACGACATGGTGATGATCGGCGAGCTGTGCGACCGGGTCTACGCCATGGAGTCCGGGCAGGTGATCGCGTCCGGCACGGCCGACGAGGTGCGCAACGACCCCCGGGTGATCGCCTCCTACCTCGGCACGGACGAGACGGCCATCGCCCGCTCCGGCCGCACCGCTCCGTCGCCCCCGGCGCCGCCGGCCGCTCCGGTCCGGCGCGGCCGCCGGACGCCCTTGCAGGCCGCGCCGGCGCTGTCCGCCATGCGCCGCGACCAGCTGGTGGAGATCGCCGGCGAGGCGGGCATCCGGGGAAGGCACCGGATGCGCAAGGACGAGCTCGTCGACGCGATCGTCGCCCACCGGGTGACGGCCTCGGGACGGGCGGTGCGGGGATGACGATCGCCCCCACCGCGAGCTTCAGCGACCAGCTCGACGCGCTGTTGGTCAGGGCCGAGCGCAGCCGTCGGGGGTCCCGCCGGGAGGGCGATCGCCTGCGGCCCCTCGGCCCCAAGGCGACGCGGACCCGGGCGGCCATCATCGACGCCGGCATCGAGGTCTTCTGCCGGCACGGGTACCAGGCGAGCTCGGTCGGCGCCGTGCACGAGCGGGCGGGCGTGAGCCTCGGCACCTTCTACCAGTACTTCCGGGACAAGGCCGACCTGGTCGTCACCATCGTCGCCGAGGCCGTCATCGCCTCCGCCGACCGGATGTTCCGGGGCTTCGACGCCGAGCGCGGCGAGGCGGGCGTGGCGGCGGTCGTCGACGGCTTCGTCCGCCACTACGCCGCGACCGCCGAGTTCCAGCGCGTCTGGGAGGAGGTGTTCCACCTCGAGCCCGGCGTCGCCGACCTCCGCACGCGGCTGTCGGAGGTGGTGGAGGCCTCCTTCGCCGAGAGCATCGCCGTCGGGCAGGCGCACGGCGAGGTCGACGCGTCGCTGGAACCCCGGCTCACGGCCCGGGCGCTGGCCGCCATGGTCGACCGCACCTGCTTCCTCACCTTCGTCATCGACGGCGCCGGCCGCGATGCCGTCCCCGAGGTCACCGCGACGCTGACGCAGCTGTGGGCGAACGCGCTCCGGCTCGAGACGGCCTGACCCGGCTCCGGGGATCGCGACCGGGCGATGGCAGACTCGCCGGCCGTGGCTGACCGGCAGACCCTCGTCACCCTCGACCTCGAGGGCGTGCTCGTGCCCGAGATCTGGGTCGCCGTCGCCGAGCGCACGGGCATCGACGCGCTGCGGCGCACCAC
>JBKHXT010000053.1:0-7317 GCA_046565885.1 Acidimicrobiia bacterium | reverse complement strand
AGCAGCGCGCCCTGGACCGGTTCGAACCCGCCGGCGGCGAGCAGGGCCGCGCGGTCGACGACCATGCACTGCCCGCGGGCCATCGTCCGCGCCGGCCGTCGAGCCGCCACCCCGGGCGGCCCGAGTCGGTGGACCAGCGTGGTCAGCATCGACGGGTGCAGCCACCGCTCGCCGGCGGAGGCGGCGTCCACCCGGGCGGCGAGGGTCACGAGCGTCGCCCCGTCGAGCGCGCCGGCGGCGGCCGACACGAAGCCCGGCGCCGGTCGGGTGTCGGCGTCGACGAACACGACCGTCGCCGTCGTCGCAGCGCGCAGCCCGACCTCCAGGGCGTGCGCCTTGCCCGCCCAGCCGTCGGGCAGCGGTCCGGCGTCGACCACGCGGGTCCACCGCCTCGGGCCGCCCGGGGTGGCGGCTCGACGGCCGGCGCGGACGATGGCCAGCGGGCAGTGCATGGTCGTCGACCGCGCGGCCCTGCTCGCCGCCGGCGGGTTCGAACCGGTCCAGGGCGCGCTGCTCGAGGACCTGGCCCTCGCCCGCCACCTGGCCGCCGAGGGCCACGAGGTCCGGTTCGTGGACGGGACGGCCGTCCTCGACGTCGAGGGCTACGGCTCCCTCGCCGCGACCTGGGGCGGTTGGGGGCGATCGCTCGACCTGGCGCCGGTCACCGCCCCCGCCTGGCAGGTGCTCGACCTCGCGGTGGTGTGGGCGGCGCTGGCGCTGCCGCTGCCCCGGGTGCTCGCCCGGCGGGGCGACGTTGTCGACGTGATCGCCCTCGCCCTGCGCATCGGCACCCTCGTCGGCACCGCCTCCGCGTACCGGCGCCGGGGGCTGCCCTACTGGCTGTCGCCGCTGGCCGATCCCGCCGTGGCCGCCCGCATCACCGTCGGCACGCTGCGCCCGAGCCGTCGCTGGCGGGGCCGGCGCTACTGAGCCGGCGGCCCGCTGCGCCGCCGATCGGCGAGCGCCGCCTGGGCGAAGCGGATGCCGATGATCGTCAGGAGCGCGCCGGTCGCGGCCACCCGCTCCTTCGGTTCGAGCAGCGCCTGCACCACGGGGAAGCCGAACACGCCGGCGCGGGCCGCCCAGGCGAACGACCGGGTCGCCGCCCACACGACGAGGAGCAGGGCGACGGCGAGGCCGGCCGCGGCGGGGGCGACGACGACCATGCCGCCCACGAACGCGAGGATCGAGCGCCCGCCCCGGAAGCCGGCGAACACGGGGTAGGCGTGGCCGACCATGGCGGCGCCGACGGCGGCGTAGGCGATGCCCCACGCCGGATCGTCGAGCAGCACCCCGACCACGCCGGCCGCCGCCCCCTTGGCCACGTCCCCGGCGAAGACCGGCAGCGACGCCCGCCGCCCGAGCTGCTCCTTCACGTTCCAGTAGCCCGGGTTGCGGTCGCCGACGTCGCGGGGGTCGACGCCGCGGGCCCGGCCGACGAGCACGGCGACCGGGATCGAGCCCAGCAGGTACCCGACCACGACGGCGACGGCGGCGCTGGCGACCACGCCCCATGCTGGCTCCCACGACGTGGTCCGCCGGGGACGGGGTCGTAGCGTCGGCGGCGATGGTCGTCGCCTCGTTCCACCTCGCCACGTTCCCGTCGGCGCTGGCGGCGACGGCGCGGGTGCCCGTGCACCGCCGGGCGCTGCGGCGCGAGCCCGGCCTGCGGTTCGGCAAGGTGCTCGGCACGGGCCGGGGCCGGACGATGACCGCGTCGGCCGACCTGCGCCGGTGGGCCGTCTTCGCCACGTGGGACGACGAGGCCGCCGCCCGCCGGTTCGTCGAGGGTTCGCTCCCGACGCGCTGGGACGACGCCGACGAGCGCTTCGACGTGCTGCTCCGCCCGCTCGGCGCCCACGGGTCGTGGGACGGCGTCGACCCGATCGCCGGCGCCGAGCCACCCACCGGCGACGTCGACGGGCCTGTCGCCGTGCTCACCCGGGCCACCGTGCGGGTCCGGGCGCTGCCCGCCTTCCTGCGCGCCGTCCCGCCGGTGGACGCGCACCTGCAGGGCGTCGACGGCCTCTTGGCAGCGGTCGGCATCGGCGAGCTGCCGGTCGGGCAGCAGGCCACGTTCAGCCTCTGGCGCGACGCGGCCACGGTGCAGCGCTTCGCCTACCGCTCCGCCGAGCACGCCGAGGTCGTGCGCCGCACCCGCGACGACGACTGGTACGGCGAGGAGTGGTTCGCCCGCTTCCGGCCGATCGCCTCGACGGGCACGTGGGACGGGCACGACCCGCTCGCGCGCTGACCCGAGACCCTGGGCAGGCCGCCCGGACCTCCCTACGGTGGGGGCATGCGCCGAACCGCCGCCGCCCTGGTCACCGCCCTGCTGCTCGTCACCGCCTGCGGGGACGACGACGACACGGCGACCTCGACGGGCACCACGGACACCTCCGAGACCACCGAGACGACCGCCGACACCACCCCCTCGACCGAGGCCACCTCCCCCACCACGGCGGCGGGCGACCCGGGCGAGCCGGCCGGCGAGCGGATCGAGATCTTCCCCTACGAGGACGCCGCCCTCGCCGTGGTCGGCGTCGCCGCCGACGACACCCTCAACGTGCGGTCGGTGCCCGGCACCGGCGGCGACGTCGTCGCCGAGCTCGACCCGCTCGCCGACGGCCTCACCGCCACCGGCCACAACCGCCAGCTGGACGACGGCGCCATCTGGGCCGAGATCGACACCGGCGAGACGACCGGTTGGGTGAACACGGCCTACGTCGCCCAGGTCGGCACGACCGACGACGCCACCGCCCGCCTCTACCCCGAGCTCGACGACCGACCGGTGGCCGACACCCTGGTGCAGCTGGCCGAGCAGGTCGGCGGCGACGCGTTCGGCGGCGAGGAGGGGGTCGGCCCCGAGCCCCGCATCGTCGTCGTCGACGGGCCGACGGTGGGTGACCTGGGCGAGGTCACCGTCGACGTCCTCGACCTCCCGGACGACGCCGTCCTCGGCGAGCGGCTGAAGATCTTCGCCGAGGAGAAGGGCGGCGAGTCGTTCCGGCTCCGCACCGTCGAGTCGACGACGCTGTGCCGCCGGGGCGTCACCGACGAGGGCCTCTGCGTCTGACCCGTTCCGTGGCCGCTGCCAGTTCCGTTCCGTCGCCGGTCAGCGGGTGGCGGTCGCCCGGGCTCGCACGGCCCGGGGCACCACCGGCAGCAGCATCCCGTAGGGCTCGCCGCCGAAGCGGTGGTGCAGCGCGTGCGCCTCGGCCAGGCGGTCGAGGAGCGGGTGGCGGCGCCGGAGCGGGATGCGCTGGTGCACGTACACGTCGTGCACGAACGCGTAGGCGGCCCCGTAGGCGGTGACGCCGATGCAGATCGGCACGAGCGTCGACCAGCCGTCGACGTTGAAGCCCAGCGCCAGCGCCACCACGGTGGCGCCGGCGAACACGGCCGGGAAGGCGTCGTTGGCCTCGAGGAAGCCGTCGCCGGCGCGCTGCCAGCGCCGGTGGTGCGAGCGGTGCAGGCGCATGCCGACGCCGTGCATCACCCACCGGTGGGCCGCGTAGGTGATCGGCTCCATGGCGACGAAGGCGCCGACGGCGACGAGCAGCGCGGTCACCGCTCCACCTCCTCCGGCTCGGGCCGCCACGGCGCCGGGTCGTCCGGCGTGTCCTGGCGCACCCAGAGCAGCAGCACGAGCGTGAGCAGCGAGAAGCCGAAGAAGTAGTCCTCGACCGGGATGTCCCACGGGAAGCGCCACGGCGTCTTCTGGTCGGCGTCGTAGCGCACGATCGGGGCCGACAGCTTGGTGAGCCAGCCGTTCACGAGGACCATGAAGAACAGGCTGATGCCCATCGTCCACCAGTACGACGGGCTCCGGAACAGGCCCGTGCGCAGGACCCGCAGCTCGAGCGCGACGACGGCCACGGCCGAGACCACGGCGGCGATCGCGTACTCGTACATCCGGCGGTCCTTTCCCTACTTCCCCAGCGTCCGCCGTGACGCCTCGAACGTCAACAGCGCGCACAGGGGGATGACGAGGAAGAACGCCACCTCCTCGACGGGCAGCCCGCCGGGCAGCTCCCAGCCGGTGACGTAGCGGGCGTTGAACGACCAGTGGTCGCGGGCGATGGCGACCAGGTCCCAGGCGACGTAGACGAGCACCGGGAGCCACATCGCCCGCAGGAGCCGCCGGGGCCGGCGGTACACCCGGGCCCGGAACACGAACTCCAGGGGCAGCGTGATGGCGGCGCACGCGGCCATGAGCAGCAGGTACTGGTAGCGGTCCATGGGCGGCGCCGACGGTACCGCCGGGGTCGCGGCCCGCCCGGTCAGGTGGCGTAGAGCGCGAGCGCCGTGTCGAGGTCGGCCTCGACCACGCCGGGTTGGGCCGCGACCTCGGCCAGCCACGGCGGCCGGTTCACCGCCGCGACGGCGATCGCCGTCTCCAGCCCGGAGAGCGCGCTGGCCTGCCACGCGAACGTGCGGGCGTAGTCGGGCGGGCGCACGTCGGTGGCCAGCTCGACGAGGGCGACCGGGTCGGGCGTGGCGCCGTCCTGCTCCGGGCGCCACAGCATCGGCGAGGTCGGCCCGGGTCCGCCGCCGTGCAGCCCCGGCCCGTCGGCGATGATCGCGCCGCGCACGATGTCGGGGCGGGCGCCGGCGATCAGCAGGGCGACGTAGCCGCCGAGCCCGCGGCCGAGCACGGTCACGCCGGGCCGACCCGTCGACTCCGGGTCGAGCACGGCGAGGGCGGTGTCGACGTCGGCCATGAGGATCTCGCAGTAGTACCCGCCGCCCGCCGGGACCGACGAGCCGCCGTGGCCGGTGAAGTCGAGCCCGAAGACCGGGCCGGGCCACGCCTCGACGGCGTCGGCGGCCTCGGGGGTGGTCCGCTCGCCGAGCCCGTGGAGCAGCAGCAGCGGCCGGCCCCTCCCGGACCGCAGCTCCCAGAGGGCGAGCTGGAGCTGGTTGTGGCGCAGGTCGGTGCGGTTCACGAGCGCGCTCCCGGTCGGCCGAGGTGGTCGAGGACGAGCTCGGCGGTGCGGTGCGGGTCCTCGATGTGCACGAAGTGCCCGACGCCCTCCACCTCGACGGCCCGGGCCTGGCGCGGCAGGTACGGCCACACGTCGTCCTGCTTGGTGCCCCACCCCATGGGCTCGGGCTCGCTGCCGAGGATCACGAGGAACGGGATGGTGATGTCGGGCAGGCGGTGCAGCGACCACTCGGGCCGCCACGGCCCGAACCCGCCCATGCGCAGGCTGGGGTCGATCTTCCAGCGCCAGCCGTCGGGGTCGCGCCGGGCGCCGACGGTGACGAGGTACTCGAGCCACGCCTGCGACAGGCGGGGATTCATGGCGGAGCGGCGGGTGGCCAGCTCCTCGATGGTCCCCGGCTTGCGCGAGTTCGTGGCCGAGCGGCGGCGGTGGTCGAGCCAGCCGGCCAGCTCGTCGGCCAGCAGCTTGGTCTGGTCGCGGTCCTGCACGTCCGGCGACGACCGGCGGCTGGGCACGCCGTCGATGTTCACCAGCGACGAGATCCGCCCCGGCACGGATGCCGCCAGCTGCGACATGAGCGAGCCGCCCTTGGAGTGGCCGAGCACCGGGACCGGGTCGGACGTCACCGAGTCGAACACGCCGAGCGCGTCGCGGATGTCGGCGTCCCACTGGTAGAGGGCGGCGTGCTCGGAGTCGCCGTGGCCCCGCTGGTCCCACGACACCACCCGCCAGCCGGCCTCGGCGAGGATCGGCGCGAACACGTCGAACGTGCCGGCGAAGTCGAAGCCCCCGTGGGCGAGCAGCAGCGGCGGCGCCCCCTCGTCTCCCCACTCGTGCACGGCGAGGCGCACGCCGGTGGCGTCGACCCACCGCTGGCGGTCGGGCCGACGGGCGCCCGGGTACGTCCGGGTCTCGGTGTCGGTCACGCGCCGGACCCTAGGCGGATGCCGGTGCCGGGACCGCCGCCGCATCCCGAGGCTCCGGAGCACCGGCGGTAGCCTCGCCGCCGATGGTCGCCAGCCCAGGGACGTCCGGTCGGGCCGGCACGCACCGCCACCTGCTCGCCGGATCGGCCGCCCTCGTGGTGGGCGCCGCCGTGCAGGCGCTGAGCGGCGCCGTGTTCTGGCTCGTCGCCGCCCGCATCGACGCCACCGACGACGTCGGCCGGGCCACGGCGCTGTTCACCTCCATCCTCTTCATCGCCTACCTCGCCGGCCTCGGGCTGCAGGTGTCCCTCGCCCGCTTCGCGCCCGGGCGCGACGAGGAGTCCCACGCCGTGTTCTCGTGGGGCGTGGTCGCCACCGTCGTGTCGGTCACGGTCGTGGGTGCCGGCTACCTGCTCGCCGTCGACACCGAGGCCACCCGCGCCCTCACCGACTGGCACCCGGCCGGCGGCCCGGCGCTGTTCGTGCTCGGCGCCGTCGGCGCCGCGCTCACCCTGATCGTCGACGTCCGCTGGATGACCGTGCGGCGCTGGGGCCTGGTGCTGGCGCGCATCACCGTCGTCGGCGTCTCCCGCTTCCCCCTGCTGCTCCTGCCGGCCGGTGACAGCCACACCGTCCACCTGTTCGCGGCGGCCGCCCTCCCCCTGGTGCTCACCGGCATCGGGGGCGCCGTCGCCATGCCGCTGGTCAGCGGCCTCCCCCACCGGCTCCGCCCCCTGCCGTCACGTCGGCGGGCGGCCATCCGGTACTCGGCCGTCAACTACGTGTCGACGCTGGCCTACCAGGCACCGCAGTTCGTCCTGCCCGTCATCGTGCTGCTGTCCGTCGACCCGGACACCAACGCCGCCTTCTACGTGGCGTGGGGCATCACCGCCATCGTGCTGTACGTGCCCATGGCCATCGGCCAGGCGCTGCTCGCCGAGGGCGGCAAGGACGGCGCCGAGCTGCGGAGCCAGGTCCGCGTGGCCCTCGTGCTGACCACCGGGCTGATGGCCGTCGCCGCCGTCGTGGCCACGGTGGGGCGCGACGTCATCACCGTCGTCTACGGGGACGACTACGGCGACGCCGCCCGCATCCTGCCAGCGCTCGTCGTGTGCGGCCTGCCGTGGGCCATCACGTCCGTGTACCTCACCGAGGCGCGGGTGATGCACTGGCACGGGCCCACGGTGCTGATCACGGGGACGTTGACCGTGGCGATCCTCGTGCCGGCGCTGGCGCTGGTGCCCGACGAGGGCATCGACGGCGCGACCCAGGCGTTCCTGCTGGGGAACGTGGTCGCCGCCGTCGTCGCCCTCGCGTGCCACCGGCTCGCCCGACGGCGCTCGACGGACGTCGTGCCCGCGTCGGGGTCGGTGGAGGACGGACTGGTGCTGCACCCGTAGGCGCAGCGGGGAGGGCTACTCCTCCTCCATCTCCATCTCGCC
>JBKHXT010000052.1:0-12204 GCA_046565885.1 Acidimicrobiia bacterium | reverse complement strand
CCGGCGGCCAGCAGCATCATCGGCTGCACGACGATGCGCCGGGCGCCGCGCTCGACCATGGCGTCGAGCACGGGCGCCGCCGGCGGCAGGGCGAGCTCGAGGAAGCCCAGGTCGACGTCGAGGTCGGGGCGGCGGGCGGCGACGACCTCGCCGAGGGCGAGCGCCTCCCGCACGCCGGCGACGCAGGCGGAGCCGTGGGCCACGAGCAGGAGCCCGTCGCGCCCGTCGGCGACCGCCGGTCGGTGCCGGTCGGTGCCGGGCCGGCCGATGGTGAGGCCGGTGGTGGTCCGGGGGATCAGCACGTGCGCTCCTTCCGCCGCCACAGGGCGTTGAGCGCCCCGGCGGCCACGGGGCTGCCGCCCCGCTCGCCGAGGCAGGTGATCGAGACGGGCGCCAGCGGCCCGTCCCACAGCGCCGCCTTCGACTCGGCGGCGCCGACGAAGCCGACCGGCACGCCGATGACGGCGGCGGGCCGGAGGAGCCCCCGCTCGTGCAGGTCGAGCACGGCGAACAGCGCGGTGGGGGCGTTGCCCACGACCCAGACGGCGCCGTCGGGGTGCCGGCGGGCGGCGAGCTCGATGGCGGCCGCCGACCGGGTCGAGCCCTCGGGCGCCACGGGCACCTCGTCGAGCAGGCAGGTGGTGGGCACCCGGGGGGTGCCGGCGGCGACCATGGCGGCGTCGACGACGACCGGGTTGCCGGCAGCGAGGGCGGCGACGGCGGCGTCGACCGCGTGGGTGCCGATGCGGGTCGTGTCGACGAAGGACAGGTCGGCGGTGGAGTGGACGATGCGGGCGACGACGTCGCGGGCGCCCTCCGGCCAGGCCGACAGGTCGACGCGCTCGGCGAGGATCCGGTACGACTCGACCTCGATGGGGTGGATGGCGGGGCCGGTCACGTGTCGTACCCGCGGGGCGTGACCACGAGGTCGCCCACCACCGTGGTGGTCGACGAGCCGATGAGCACGATCGAGAGCATGCCGACGAGCTCGGGGTCGAGCTCGGCCAGCGTGGTCCGCACGATGCGCTGGTCCGGCCGGGTCGCGTCGGTGACGATGCCGACCGGCGTGGTGGGCGGCCGGTGCTCGAGCAGCAGCTCGCGCGCCCGCTCGAGCTGCCACGTGCGCCGCATCGACCGCGGGTTGTAGAGCGCGACGGCGAGGTCGCCCTCGGCGACGGCCCGCAGCCGCCGCTCGATCACCTCCCACGGCGTGAGCAGGTCGGAGAGGCTGACGAAGGCGTGGTCGTGGGCCAGCGGCGCGCCGAGCAGCCCGGCGGCGGCCGAGGCGGCGGTGATGCCGGGCACCACCTCGACGGCGGGGGAGCCGTGGCGGGGCGCCAGCTCGCAGACGAGGGTCGCCATGGCGAACACGCCGGGGTCGCCGGAGCAGACGAGCGCGACCCGCTGCCCGCCGGCCGCTCGGGCGAGGGCCTCGCTGCAGCGGTCGGCCTCGGCGCCGATCGGGCTGCGCACCACCTCGTGGTGGGCGGAGAGCAGGTCGGTGCACTGGTCGACGTAGAGGTCGTAGCCGATCACGACGTCGGCCGAGCGAACGGCGGCGCTGGCGGCCGGCGTGCGGTGTCGGGGGTCGCCGGGACCGAGGCCCACGACCGAGACCGAGCCGGCCGGCCGGGCCCGCCGGGCGATCGCCACCGTGGCCGTGGCCGCCTTCTGCTTCGTGACCACCAGCTCGGCGCCCGGGCCGGCGGCGAGGAGGGCGGCGGCCTCCGCGACGCTGCCCGTGCCCACCTCGTCGCGCACGACGTCGCTGGGGTTGGGCACGTCGACGGCGGCCAGGTCGTCCGACGTGAACGCCCGCACCGGCAGGTCGAGCGAGGTGATCACCGGATCCGGCGCCCGGCGGTCGATGGTGGCCACGAGGCCGACGGCGTCGGGGGAGAGGCCGGCGTCGGCGAGCACGGCGTCGAGCAGCGCCCGGGCGGCGTCGGCGGGCGCGTCGCTGGAGGCGCCGATGCCGACGACCAGCGACGGCGGCGCGAGGACCACGGTGCCCGGCTCGGGCTCGGTGGCCAGGTCGGTGACCAGCACCCTCGTCGGCCCGTCGCCGCCGGTGAGGGGCAGCGGCCAGTCGAGGGTGGCGTGGACCTGCGGCGCCTCGCCGTCGAGCCAGCGCCGGGTCACGCCGGCGACGTCTCCCCGCGCCGTGAAGCCGGGCAGCTGGTCGAGGGCGGGGACGCCGGCGGCGTCGGTGGCGGTGGTGACGATCGGCTCGGCGCCCAGCTGCGCGGCGACCTCCCGGGCCAGGGCGTTGGCGCCGCCGGCGTGGCCGCCGCTGAGGGCCACGACGTAGCGGCCGGCCTCGTCGACGGTGACGACCGCGGGGTCGGTGGCCTTGTCGGCCAGCAGCGGTGCGATGGCCCGCACGGCGATGCCGGTGGCGCAGCACAGCACGAAGCCGTCGACATCGGACCAGCGGCCCCGGACGGTGGCGACGAGGTCGCCGTGCACGTGCTCGTGCGGCAACCGCTCGGCGAGCCGGCGGCCGGCCTCGGTGACGGAGATGGAGAGGATGCGCATCAGGGTCGCCCCCAGACGACGAAGACGGGGTTCTCGGCGGCGAGGCGCAGCCGGCGGTCGGGCCCGATGGGCACGCCGCGGCTGAGCTGCACCTGGACGAGCGAGCCGAGCCGCTCGGCGGCGGCCAGGGCGGCGTCGACGACGGCGTAGGTGGCGACCACCGTGGCACCGGGCCGCACCCGGGCGAGCACCGCGTCGAGCACGTCGGTGCCGCCGCCGCCCACGAAGACCCGGTCGGGATCGGGCAGGTCGGCGAGCGCGGCCGGCGCCTCGCCCTCGACCACCCGCACGGCGGTGCCGCGGGCGTTGCGGCGGATCTGCTCGCAGGCCTCGGGGTCGCGCTCCACGGCGAGCACCTGCAGGCCCGGCGCCAGCTCGGCGGCCTCGACGGCGACGCTGCCGCTCCCGGCGCCGACGTCCCAGAGGACGCCCGATGCCGGCAGCGCCAGCTTCCCGAGCACCACGGCGCGGACCTCGGCCTTGGTGACCAGCCCGGCCCGGTGCTCGAAGGTGGCCTCGTCGGCGCCCCAGCCGGTGCCGGCCACGGCGGCCACCTCGGCGCCGGGCGCCACGAGCAGCACCACCGACAGCGCCGGCCACTCGCCGGCGGCCAGGCCGTCGAGGTCGGTCCGCACGACCGCCTCCTCCGCCTCGCCGAGGTGGCTGCAGACCCAGACCCGCCGCTCGGCGCAATCCCGCTCGAGCAGCGCCCGGCCGAGGGCCTGCGGCGTGTCATCGCGGGACACGAGCACCGCCACCTTCGGGTGGTCGAGCGCCGCCTGCACCGCCGACTCGATCGGCCGGCCGTGGCAGGTGGCCACCACAGCGTCGTCCCACGGCAGGCCGGCGCGGGCGAAGGCGAGGGCGACCGACGACGGCGCCGGGTGGACCTGCAGCGCGTCGGAGCCGAGCCGCGCCGCCAGGATGCGGACGATCCCGAAGAAGCCGGGGTCACCGGACGCGAGCACGCAGACGCGCTCGCCGGCCGCGGAGCGGTCGAGGCAGAGGTCGACGAGCTCGTCGAGCTCCCCCCACAGCTCCACCGGCTCGCCGGGCAGGCCCGCCGGCGCGAGCTCGGCGTGCTGGCGGGCGGCGCCGACCAGCAGGTCGGCCGACCGCAGCGCCTCCTCGGCGGCGGGTCCGTACCAGGCGCCACCGTGGAGGCCGACGACGGCGACGGGCGCGGCGGTGCTCATCCGCTGCGCCGGCGGCTCGCCCGGCCCTCGGTCGAGCCGTCCCGGCTCGGGAGGCGGTAGGCGGTGCCGAAGTCCGGGGCGTACAGGTGGCTGCGCGCGGGCACGTCTCCGTCGCGCAGGACGTCGCCGACGAGCACGAGCACGGTCATCGTCTGGCCCAGCTCGTGCATGGCCTCGGCGAGGCCGCCGACGGTGGTGCGCACGATCGCCTCGTCCGGCCAGCTCACCCGGTGCACCACGGCGGCCGGCGTCTCGGGGTCGTACCCCTCGAGCAGCTCGGCCTGCAGCTCCTCCGGGCGGGCGCCGGCGAGGAAGACCGCCATCGACACGCCCGCCGGCGCGAAGGCGGCGACGCCCTCGCCCGGTCGCATCGAGGCGCTGGTGCGCCCGCCGAGGCGGGTGAGCACGACCGACTGCGACAGCGTCGGCACGGTGAGCTCGCGCTCGAGCGCGGCGGCGGCCGCGGCCACCGACGTGACGCCGGGGACGATCTCGAACGAGCGGCCGTTGGCCCGGCACCAGTCGAGCTGCTCGGCGATGGCGCCGTAGACGCTGGGGTCGCCGGAGTGCAGGCGGACCACGGCGGCGTCCTCGCCGGCCGCTTCGTAGACGGCGAGCACGTCCTCGAGGGTCATGCGCGCCGAGTCGTGGCGCACGGCGTCGGGCCGGCAGTGGTCGAGGACGGCCTCGGGCACGAGCGACGACGCCCACACCACCACGTCGGCCTCGGCGAGGCGCTGGGCGCCCCGCAGCGTGATGAGGTCGGGTGCGCCCGGTCCGGCGCCGACGAAGGAGATCACCGGCGGGCCGGCGCGATGACGGCCGAGAGGTAGCTGGCGGGCCGGTCGGCGACGTCGGCGACGGGGGCGAGGCGCTCGCCGGGCATGCCGAGCAGCTCGCCGAACGTGGCGCCCTCCATCCGGTCGGCCTCGCGCAGCCGGTCGGCGATGGCCTCGATGCGCCGGCCGCCCTTGTAGAGCACGACCGTGCAGCCCGGGTCGGCGAGCAGCTCGGCCACCGGGCCGCCGGCGTCGCTGACGTGGGCCTCGTTGGCGGGCAGGACCACGAAGGTCTGCTGGTCGTCGGCGAGCACGAGCCCGGACCGGGCGGCCAGGTCCTGGAAGGCCATGATCCCGGGCACGGTGGCGACCGTCGTGTCGGGGCGCCGGCACCGGACGCCGTCGGCCACCGAGGAGAACGTCGAGTACAGGTTCGGGTCGCCGAGGGTGATGAAGGCCACCTCCTCGCCGGCGTCGAGCAGCTCGACGGTGCGGTCGGCGGCGGCGTCGAGCGCGGCCTGCCGGGCGTCGGGGTCGGGCGTCATGGCGAAGGTCATCCGCTCGACGACCACGTCGGGCACCGCCTCGCGCACGATGGCCTCGGCCCGACCGACCGCCGACAGGTCGGTGCTGGGGGCGAGCACGGTGGTGGCCCGCCGCAGCGCCTGCACCGCCCGCAGCGTCAGCAGGTCGGCGCCGCCGGGGCCGACGCCCACCCCGACCAGGCGACCGGGCACGGGCGGCTCGACCGGCGCCGGGCTGGCGCCGCCCTCGACGAGGTGCTCGACTGCGGCCCGGATCAGCTCCGCCTCCGAGCGGTGGGTCCGGGCGGCCACCGCCGCCAGCCGGCGCTTGAGGGCGTCGGGGAGGTACACCGAGGTCTTCCGCACGGACGTAGGGTACAACGTAGGGCATGGCTGCTCCCCAGGCCGCTGGCCGCACTGTGGTGCTCGTGGGCATCGGCGCCGGCGACCCGGAGCACCTCACGCTCGAGGCGGTGCGGGCGCTGCGGCGGGCCGACGCCGTGTTCCTCGTCGACAAGGGCCGGGTCGCCGAGGACCTCGCCCGCCACCGCCGGGCGGTCTGCGACCACGCCCTCGCCGGCACCGACCGCCGGCCCCGGTTCGTCGAGCGGACGCTCACCGCCGTGCGCGACCGCGACCGCGCCGGGGACGCCGGCGTCCCGGCGTGGCGGGCCGAGCGGGTCGGCGCCTACGCGGAGCTCGTGGCCGGTCTGGCCGAGGGCGAGGTCGGCGCCTTCCTCGTGTGGGGCGACCCCACGCTCTACGACGGGACGCTGGCGATCCTCGACGACGTCCGCCGCGACGGCCCGGTCGACTTCGACGTCGAGGTCGTGCCCGGCATCAGCAGCGTCTCGTCGCTGGCGGCCCGCCACGGCGTGGCGCTCAACCGGTTGGGCGAGGCGATCCAGATCACCACCGGTCGCCGCCTGGTCGAGCACGGCTACCCGGCCGGCGTCGACAGCGTGGTCGTCATGCTCGACGCCCACGAGGCCTGGCGCGAGCTCGACGACGACCTGCACATCTGGTGGGGCGCGTACCTCGGCCTTCCCGACCAGGTGCTCGTGGCCGGCCGCCTCGGCGACGTGCGTGACGAGATCGCCGCGCAGCGCGCGGAGGGCCAGCGCCGCCTCGGCTGGGTGTTCGACACCTACCTCCTGCGCCGGGACGCCATCGGCCGGTGCTGAAGGTCCTCGTCCTCGGGGGCACGGCCGAGGCCCGGGCCCTCACCCAGGCGCTGGAGGGCCGGTCCGACGTCTCGGTCGTCGCCTCGCTGGCCGGGGTGACGTCCGAGCCCGCCGAGTACGGGGGCGAGGTCCGCGTCGGCGGCTTCGGCGGCGAGGAGGGGCTGGCCCGCCACCTGCGCGACGCCGGGGTCGACGTGCTCGTCGACGCCACCCACCCCTTCGCCGAGCGGATCTCCGCCCACGCGGCGGCGGTCGCGGCGCAGGTCGGCGTGCCGCTCGTCCGGCTGGTGCGACCGGCGTGGGCCCCGGCCGAGGGCGACCGCTGGATCGACGTGGTCGATCTCGCGGCGGCGGCCGACCAGCTCGCTCGCCTCGGGCCGGAGACCGCGCTGCTGGCCATCGGCCGCCAGCACCTGGGCGCGTTCGCCGGGCTCGAGGGCATCCGGCTCGTCGTGCGCTCGGTCGAGCCCCCGGACCTCCGTGGCCTCGCCGACGCGGTGGCCGAGGTGGGCCGCGGGCCGTTCTCCGTGGACGACGAGGTCGAGCTCCTGCGCCGGCACGGGGTGGGCGCCGTCGTCACGCGCAACTCGGGCGGCGACGACGCCAAGCTGGTGGCCGCCCGGCGCCTCGGGCTCCCCGTCGTCGTCGTGCGCCGGCCCCCGACCGCCGGGCCGAGCGTGGCGACGGTCGCCGCGGCGGTCGAGCGCATCGAGCGCGAGGCGGATCGGCGCGCTTCTGGGTAGGGCACGGGCCCCACGACGAGCCCAGGAGGCCAGCACGTGAGCAAGGCGACCGAGGTGATCGAGGCCGAGCACCGCGAGATCGAGCGGCTGTTCGACCGCTACCCGAAGGCCCCCAACATGAGCGCCGCCCAGCACCTGTGCCGGGTGCTCGAGCGCCACACCGAGATGGAGGAGGCGATCCTCTACCCGGAGCTGCAGGAGGTCGACGGCGACCTGTACGCCGACGCCGTCGAGGAGCACGCCGAGGCGAAGCGGCTCGTCGAGCAGATCCGCGCCTCGTCCATCCCCGAGGACATCGCCGCCCTGATCGCCCAGCTGCAGCAGGAGGTCTCGCACCACGTCGCCGACGAGGAGCAGGAGGACCTGCCCCGCATGGAGTCGGTCCTCGGCGAAGCCCGGATGGACGAGCTCGGGGCCGAGATGCAGCAGTGGAAGGACGCGCAGACCGACTAGCGCCGAGGCCGCCGGCGCCGTCGCACCGCCTACCGTGGCGGGGCCCGTCGGAGGAGCTGCGATGATCGTTCGAGGCCTGTGGGTCGTCGGTGGACTGATCTGCGTCGGCCTCGGCGCGCTCGGCGCCGTCGTGCCCGGCCTGCCCTCCACGGTGTTCTTCATCGGGGCGGCGGCGTGCTTCACCCGGTCGAGCCCCCGGCTCGAGCGGTGGGTGCTCGGCCTGCCCGGCGTCGGCGCCCTGGTGCGCGACCACCGCGCCGGCCTGGGGATGCCCCGGCGGGCCAAGTGGTGGGTGATGGCGTGCATCGCCGCGTTCAGCGCCGTGGCGGTCGCCCTCGACCCGGGCGCGGCGGTGGCCGCCGTCGTCGTCGTGCTCGCCGTGGTCGGCATCGCCGTGGTCGGCTGGCGGGTGCCCACCCGCGAGCGGGTGCTCGCCGGCGACCTCCGCCCCCGACGGCCCTGACCGGCCCCCTCCGGCTGCGAGACTCACGCCCGTGAAGGCGGATGCGGAAGAGCCGACGGTCTCACCCGACGAGATCGCCCAGGCCCCGCTGGTGCGGTTCCGCCGCATCGTCGTCCCCGTCTCGAACCCGCGGACCGCACCGCTCTTCCTGTCCATCGCCCGGGCGATGCTCGACCGCGACGAGGGCCGCATCCTCGCCGTCACGGTGGTGACCGACGACGCCCAGGCCGAGTCCAGCGCCGACACGCTCGCCGCCATCCTCGACGCGCTCGACGCGAGCTTCGGACCCGAGCACGGCATCGAGGTGCAGCGGCGAGACGCACCCGCCGTCGCCCGGGGGATCCTCGACTTCGTCCGCGACCACAACCCGGACCTCGTGGTGATGGGGATGGACGTCACCGCCGACGGCCAGCGGTTCAGCGCCGTGTCCGACGCCGTCGTCGAGGCGGTCCACTGCGCCGTGCTCGCCGTCCGACCGAGCGAGGAGCCGGGCATCGAGCGCGTCCTCGTCGGCATCGACGGGAGCGACGAGGCGTCCGCCGCCCTGTCGCTGGCTGCGCTCGTGGCCGACCGCATGTCGGTGCCGCTCACGGCGGTCCACGTGCGGGACCCGGCCCTGTCGCGGACCTTCGCCGCCTCGGTGCTCGCCGAGGCGGCGGCGACCATCCCCGAGTGGTTGGACGCCGACGGCCACGTCGTGGAGGCCACCCACCCGGCGCAGGGCATCCTCGCCCGGTCGCGGCCGACGGACCTCGTGTTCCTCGGTGCACCGCACCGGCGGGGGATCGGGCGGCTCGCCTCGGGGGGCACGCTCGACCAGGCGCTGCGCCGCGAGGACGCGCACCTGGCGGTGCTGGTCAAGGGCGCCAAGGTGACCCGCACCCGGCGGGCGCGCTTCGGCTCCTGGTTCCGGTCGCTGCGACCGGCGCTCACGCCGCTGGAGCGCGAGTCGGTGCGCTGGCGGGCCGGCGCCACCGCGCCGCTGACCACCGACTACATGATCCTGCTCGGGGTGTCGGCGCTGCTGGCCTCGTTCGGCCTCCTGCAGGACAACGTGGCCGTCGTCATCGGCGCGATGCTCGTGGCGCCGCTGCTCGGACCGCTGTCCGCCGCCTCCACGGCCCTGGTCACGGCCCAGCTCGCGCTCCTGTGGCGAGCGGTCGTGACCCTCGTCGCCGGGATCGCCGGCATGGTGGCGACGGCGCTGGCGGTCGGCGCCGTGGTCCCCGTCGCCGGGCCGACCGAGGAGATGCTCGCCCGGGGCAGCCCCACGCTGGTCGACCTCGGCGTCGCCATGTCGGCGGGTGTGGTCGGCGCCTACGCCACGGCCCGCAAGGACATCCCGGCGGCCCTGGCGGGCGTGGCCATCGCCGCCGCCCTCGTCCCCCCGATGTGCACCACGGGCCTCGCCGTCGGCCTCGGCGACCGCGACCTCGCCGTCGGGTCCCTGCTGCTCTTCTTCGTCAACACGGTGTCGGTCATCGTCGTGGGTGCGGCGATCCTGTGGTGGCTGGGCCTGCGCCCGGTCGACCACCGCCGTCCCCGGGCGAGCTGGCTGGCGGCGCTCACCGTGGCCGCGCTCTCGTTCGTCGTGGTCGTCATCGGCCTCGATGCGTTCCAGGAGACCCGCCGGGCGAGCATCGCCGAGGACGACGTCCGAGCGCTGTTCCCCGATTCCGAGGTCGTCGAGGTCGAGACCGACGGCACCGACCCCGTCGTCGTCACCGCCGTCGTCCGCACCGTCGGGGAGCTCGGCCCCGGCGCCGTCCGGGCGGCGGAGCGGCTCCTGCGCGAGGACCTCGATCGGGACGTCGAGCTGCGGATCGTCGAGCAGCGCGTCGTGACCGGGCGCTGACCCCGGCATCAGCACGGTGGTCGGCTGGGTACGGCTGGACCATGCTCGTCGACCCCCGCGCGCCCCGCTGAGCTGAGGTCTCGCCGTGGAGCGGCTCTGGGAGCTCGTCGTCGACACCGAGTCCGTGTCCGGCCGCCTGGTCACGAGCGCCGTCGTCGTCCTGGTCGCCGCCGGCCTCGCCGCGCTCCTGGGACGGGCGCTGTCCAAGCGCGCCGACGACGCCTACAGCCGGTACTACGCCCGCAAGGGCGCCCGGTACCTCATGGCCTTCTTCGCCGTCATCGCCCTCGCCGTGGTGTGGCGGGCCTTCGCCGGACGGGTCGGTGTGGTGCTCGGCTTCGCCACCGCCGGCATCGCCTTCGCCATGCAGGAGGTCATCGGCGCGTTCGCCGGGTGGTTCAACATCCTCTCCGGTCGGATCTTCCGCGTCGGTGACCGCATCGAGATGGGCGGCGTGCGCGGCGACGTCATCGATGTCAGCCCGCTGCGCACG
The DNA here is from genome assembly GCA_046565885.1 of Acidimicrobiia bacterium. GTDB lineage: Bacteria > Actinomycetota > Acidimicrobiia > Acidimicrobiales > Salinilacustritrichaceae > Salinilacustrithrix. The sequence goes on along the minus strand of JBKHXT010000052.1, from coordinate 1,976 downwards.
AAGATCATGGAGATCGGCTCGCCCGCCGACTCCTCGTCGTGGGTCCGGGGGCGCCAGTACACCGGCCGGATCGTGGCCGTCTCCAACAAGGCCACCTTCACCGAGCCGGTCTTCAACTACAGCGCCGCCTTCGAGTACCTGTGGGAGGAGCTCACCATCCCCGTCGCCCACGACAGCGACTGGGACCGGGCCGAGGAGATCCTCGCCGAGGAGGCCCGCCGGGCCTCGGCCTCCGCCGGCGCCCAGGACGCCATCCACAACATGGCCCGCCGGTACCCGGTGCCGCGCACCGAGGTCGAGCCGCGGGTCTTCGTGAGCGCCAACGACAACTACGTCGAGCTCTCCGCCCGGTTCGTGGTCCCCGTCCGCACGGCTCGCACGGTGAAGGGCGACCTGGTCACCCGGGTGCTCGATCGCATGCGGGAGGCCGGCATCGAGGTGGCGTCCACGACCCAGGACGTCACCGTCCACCGGGCCGACGACGGCTGATCGACCAGACGGGGGGAGATCGCCACGTCCGTGGCGAACCATCCCGACGTGAAGCGCCTCGCCCGGATCCTCCCTGTCGTCGCCCTCATCACCGTGCTCTTCGCCCCGGAGAGCCAGGCCGACGACGGCACCGCCATCCACTCCGACAACCTCGTCCCCATCGCCAACCTCGCCTACGGCGACCAGTTCGGCACCGGCCCCAACCAGGGCACCGACATCGAGTTCGCCGAGCTGAAGCACCGCGGCAAGGTGCGCGACTTCGCGATCGCCGGGTCCTACGACAACGGCCTGCAGATCGTCGACGTGTCCGACCCGGCGGCGCCGGCGCTGATCGGCCGCTACGACTGCGGCGTCTCGCAGGGCGACGTGCAGGTCTTCACCCGCGACGGGCGCACGTACGCGACGTACACGATGGACGCCGGCTACACGCTCCAGGAGGAGTCCGACTGCGTCCGCGAGGCGAAGGCGCTGGGGCTGTTCCAGCCCACCACCGCCCACCCGCTCGACGTCGATCCCTTCGGTGCCCTCGACCCGTCGGCCGCCTACGGCCGGCCCGGCATCGGCACCTACATCGTCGACATCACCCGTCCCGACCGCCCGACGACCGTCTCGTTCGTCGGCGTGGCGAAGGGCTCCCACAACCAGACGGTCCACCCGAGCGGCGACTGGCTCTACAACTCCAACAGCCAGCTGTACACGACCGCCGGGAACGCCGGCATCGAGGTCTTCGACATCCGCGACTTCGGGGCGCCCCGCCTGGCCGCCGTGCTCCCGCTGCCGCCCGTCCCGGGCCTCGGCAGCGAGTCGCACGACATCACGTTCAACGAGCAGGGCACGCGGGCCTACTCGGCGGCGCTGTCGCACACGGCCATCATCGACACCACCGTGGTCGACCGGCCCGAGATCATCTCCGTCGTCATCGACCCGGCCATCAACGTCCACCACCAGTCGACCAAGGTGACCCTCACCGACGAGACGCTCGGCGCCACGCGCGACCTGCTGTTCATCGAGGACGAGTTCGCCGGTGCGGCCGGCTTCGACACGTGCCCGTCCGGCGGCCTCCACGTGTACGACGTCACCGGACCCCTCGAGGCGGCCCCGGTGAAGGTCGGCTACTGGAACATCGCCGACCTGCGGTACCCGACGGCCGAGGGCAACGTCGGCGACCCGTGCACGATGCACGTGTTCCAGATCCACCCCGAGGAGGGGCTGCTCGTCGCCGCCTTCTACAACGGCGGCGTGCGGGTCGTGGACCTGAGCAGCGTGGTGGGCGTGGCGCTCGGCGCCCAGGGCGCCGGCATGCGCGAGATCGCCTACGCCCGCTTCCCCGACTCGATGACGTGGGCGGCCAAGACGCCCCGCATCGAGCCGGACGGCTCGTTCCACCTGTTCGGCAACGACCAGAACCGCGGCCTCGACGTGTACCGCTTCGATCCGACCGCCGAGCCGTCCGACGGCTCCTTCGCCATGGTCGGCCCGAGCGAGGC
>JBKHXT010000051.1:0-4516 GCA_046565885.1 Acidimicrobiia bacterium | reverse complement strand
CCGGAGACGTTGATGGCCACGATCTGGCGGCCCACGCCGGCGGGGTTGCGCACCCGGTTCCACTCCCGCCGGGCCCGCTCGGCGGCGGCCTCGGGGTCGCGGTGGGCCGGGCTCCCCCAGGTCTGCTCGGCGAGCTTGGCCCGCTCGACCGCCTCGTCCTCGGTCTGGGGCGGTGGGGCGAACAGCAGCTGCGTCGCCTCGGGCGTGGGCTGGCCGACGTCGCGGTCGCCCGTGGTCGACATGATCGACACCACCGACCGCACGGCCTGGGGCTGCTCGATGGCCATGGCCTGCACGATCATCCCGCCCATCGACGCACCCACGACGTGGGCCGGCGACATGTCGAGCGCCTCGAGCAGCGCCGCGGCGTCGGCCGCCATGTCGGACAGGGTGTACGGCGCCTCGACGGGCTCGCCGTTCGCCGCCGCCCGGAGCGTGGCCATCACGTCGATGTCGTGGTCGTCGAAGTGGGTCGACCGGCCGACGTCACGGTTGTCGAAGCGGGCCACCCGGTAGCCCCGGTCGACGAGGCGGTCGACGAAGCCCTCCTCCCAGCTCACGAGCTGGGCACCGAGGCCCATGACGAGCAGCAGCGGCACGCCGTCGGACTCGCCGCGCACCTCGGCGCAGAGCTCGATGCCGTTCACCCGGTAGGTGGTCTCCCCCATAGGGCGCCGATGCTCGCCCATCCTTGACTGCTCGGTCAAGAAGGGCGCCGCTACGGTCCCGGCGCATGCGGCAGGCCGACGTCCGGGCGTTCGCCCCGGGGCGCGTGAACCTCATCGGCGAGCACACCGACCACACCGGCGGGCGGTGCCTGCCGATGGCGGTGGCCATGGGCGTCGTCGTCGAGGGCCGGCGGGAGGGCGACCGGGTGCTGCTGTCCTCGCACGAGGTGCCCGGCGTGGTCGACGTCCCCCTCGACGTCGCCGACCCCGCGGCCGTCGAGCCCGCGTGGGGCCGCTACGTCGCCGGGGTGGTCGCTGAGGTCCGCCCCGAGGTCGGGCTCACGGGAAGCATCCGCTCCGACGTGCCGGTGGGCGCCGGCATGTCGTCGTCGGCCGCCCTGGAGGTGGCCGTGGCCCTGGCCCTCGGCTTCGACGGCGACGTGGAGGCGCTGGCCGCCCGCTGCCAGGCGGCCGAGCAGCGGGCCAGCGGCGTGCCCTGCGGCATCCTCGACCAGCTCGCCTCGGCGGCCGGGCGGGAGGGGCACGCGTTCGTCCTCGACTGCACCACCCTCGAGCGGACCTACGTGCCGGTGCCCGACGCGATCGAGGTGCGGGTCGTGCACTCGGGGCAGGAGCGCACGCTCGTCGGCTCCGAGTACGCCGAGCGGCGCGCCCAGTGCGAGGCGGCCGAGGCGCGGATCGGCCCGCTGCGCCACGCGTTGCCCGACGACGTCGGCGCCATCGACGACGAGGTGCTGCGCCGGCGGGCCCGCCACGTCGTCACCGAGAACCGGCGCGTCCTCGACGCCGCCGACGCGCTGCGCGCCGGCGACCTGCCCGGGCTCGGTGCCCTGCTCGACGAGGGCCACCGGTCGCTGCGCGACGACTTCGAGGTGTCGACGCCGGTGGTCGACGCCACCGTCGAGCGGCTGCGGGCGGCGCCCGGCGTCCACGGCGTGCGCCTCATGGGCGGCGGCTTCGGCGGCTGCGTCGTGGCCGTGTGCGAGCCCGGCGCCCTCGCCGAGGGCTGGCGGGCCGACCCCGGCCCCGGCGCCCACCTGCACGCCGACTGAACCCCTGACGCGAGCGCGCCGATCGGTCCGTTGCTTCCACCGGGAGGAAGGAGCGCGCCGATCGGCGCGCTCCGCCCGGGGGTCAGGGGCCGAGGAGGCGGGCCTTCTGGGCCTGGAACTCGGCGTCGGAGAGGACGCCGTCGCGGCGGAGCTGGTCGAGCTTGGCCAGCTCGTCGGCCACCGACGTGCCGGCGATGGTGCCGCCGCCGCGTCCGATGCGGTCGAACTTGCGGTTCTCGTTGGCCTCGATCTGGCGGTAGATCTCGTTCTGCACCGCCGAGGGCTTGCGCACGTCGCTGAACGCCTGGCGGCCGCTCTCGCCCGCCGACTCGATGACGAGGTCGCCGGCGCCGATCAGGCGCTCGAACAGGCGCTGGGAGAACAGCACGTTGTTCACCCGCTCGAGGGGGATCTCGATGCCGTGCTTGGCGAGCACGCCATGGCGGTAGATGAGCCGGTCGGTGGTGACGACGAAGTTCGTGGTCCGCCAGTCGAGCCAGCGCAGCACGGCCCAGCCCAGGGCGGCGATGATGAGCACGCCGGCCAGGACGCGCACGATCGCCTGGTCGACGTTCAGCAGCACCAGCACGCCGAGCACCATGGCGCCGAGGAGCGCCGCCGCCGGCTTGGCCAGGAACCACCAGTGCGGGTTCAGGTCGAGGACCACGTCCTCGCCCTCGTTCAGCAGCTTGCGTGGGAACGCCACGTCCAGGATGGTACGGCTACGCCCAGCCCAGCTCGTGGAGCCGCTCGTCGTCGATGCCGTAGTGGTGGGCGAGCTCGTGCACGACCGTGATGCGCACCTGCTCGACCACCTCCTCCTCGGTCTCGCACATCGAGCAGATGGGCAGCCGGAAGATCGTGACCTGGTCGGGCATGGGCGGGCCGCCGGCGCCGTAGTCGCCCCGCTCGGTGAGCGGCACCCCCTCGTAGAGCCCGAGCAGGCCGCCGGTGGGCCGGCCGGTGCGGATGCGGATCACCACGTTCTCCAGGCCCTCGGCGAGGGGCGCCGGCAGCTCGTCGAGGGCCGCCGCCACCAGCGCCTCGAACCGCTCGGCGTCGACCTCCACCATCGGGGCGACCGTACCGGAGCCGTCCTACAGTTCCCGTCGATGGATCCCGCCTCGGCGCTCGCCGGACTGGACGACGACCAGCGGCGGGCGGCCACCTCCACGGCCAGCCCGCTGGCGGTCGTGGCGCCGGCCGGGTCGGGCAAGACGCGGGTGCTCACCGCCCGGATCGCCCACCGGATCGCCAGCGGTGACATCGAGCCCGGGCACGTGCTGTGCGTGACGTTCACCCGCAAGGCGGCGGGCGAGCTCCGAGAGCGGCTGCGCCACGTCGGCGTGCGCGACCGCATCGAGGCCGGCACCTTCCACGCCGTCGCCTGGCGCCAGCTGCGCGACCGGTGGTCGTCCCAGGGGCGCAGCGCCCCGCAGCTGCTCGACCGGGTGCGGCCCTTCCTGCGCGACCAGCTGGGCGTCACCGCCCCGGCCCAGCTGGCCGAGCTGTCGAACGAGCTGGCGTGGGCGCGGGCCCGCATGGTCCGACCCGAGCAGTACCCCGACGCCGCGCGCGCCGCCGGGCGGCGCACCAAGGTCCCGGCCGCCCAGGTCGCCGAGCGCTTCGCCGCCTACGAGCAGGCCAAGGCCCGCCTGCACGTCGTCGACTTCGACGACCTGCTCGCCGCCTGCGCCGCCGCCATCGAGGGCGATCCCGGTTTCGCCGCCGCCCAGCGCTGGCGGTTCCGCCACCTGTTCGTCGACGAGTTCCAGGACGTGAACCCGCTGCAGCTGCGGCTGCTGGAGGCGTGGCGGGGCGACCGCTGGGACGTCTTCGTCGTCGGCGACACGCACCAGTCGATCTACGGGTGGAACGGCGCCGACCCGACCCTGCTCGAGGACCTGCGCCGGCGGTGGCCGGCCCTCGAGGTCATCCACCTCGACCGCACCCACCGCTCGACGCCGCAGATCACCGCCGCCGCCGCGTCCGTCATCACCGCCGCGGGCCTGCCCGACCGGCACCCCGAGTCCACCGGGGCGCCGGGGCCGCCGGCGCGCATCCTCGAGCACGCCGACGAGGTCGAGGAGGTGCGGGCCATCGCCCGGGCCATCCGCCGGCGACGGGCCTCCGACCTGCCGTGGAAGGGCTTCGCCGTCCTCGCTCGCACCCACGAGCGGATCGTCGACCTCGACCGCGGGCTCGCCGCCCTCGGCGTCCCGACGCGCCTGCGGCGCCAGGCGTCGCTGCTCGACGAGCCGGCCGTGCGGCGGGTGCTGCACCGGCTCCGCGACGACGACCGACCCATCCTCACCGCCCTCGGCGACGTCCTCGGCGACACCCCGGAGGACGACCTCGACCCGGCCGTCGAGGCACTGGCCGACGCCGCGGCGGCGCAGCGCACGCGCGACGACGCCCTCACCGGTCGAGCCTTCGTCGGGTGGGCCTACGCCAACCTCACCGACGACGACCACGAGCCCGACGCCGTCACCGTCTCGACCATCCACGCCGCCAAGGGGCTCGAGTGGCCGGTCGTGCACGTCGCCGGCTGCGAGGACGGCTCGATCCCGATCGGCTCGGCCCGGCGGCGCGACGCCCGGGCCGAGGAGGCCCGCCTGCTGTACGTCGCCATCACCCGCGCCGAGCAGGAGGTGTCGCTGCACTGGGCCCGCCAGCGCACCGTCCGGGGCACGGTGCGCACGCAGGTCCGCAGCCCGTTCCTCGACGGGTTCGAGCAGCGGGTCGCCGCCGTCGTCGCGCCGCCGCCCGCCAGCG